>JAHDGB010000230.1 GCA_020627885.1 Flavobacteriaceae bacterium
ACCAAAGAAAACACCAAGCCCTAATCCAGCAAATAGAAGGCTTAGAAGTCAGTGCCGATAATACAGAATATTTCGAGCCAGACATGATGGAGCAACCACAAGAAAGCCTCAAAGGTCAAGTAGTAAATTTGGTAAAATTCGTGGCCAAAAACCCAAGTACTTTGCTGGCTTATACGCCGATTCCAGGTTGGTTGGAGAAGCGGTCGAGATGTTAGTTTATTAGAGCTTATCGAATAAGGAATTTTCGGGTATAGTATAAAACATACCGGTCAATGTATAGTCTAAAATAGAGTTAGTTATTGTTGATATTATTCCAATATTAAGTGCTAATTCTGCATCTATATTATAATGATTAAAGCAGAGTAATGCTATTAAGCTAAAAATAACGTTATTTAAAAGCCATTTGTTAGTAATTGTATTGAGTTTATCTATTTTCGAGTATTTTTGTAGAAAGAAATTCTTATCGTACCCTTTTAATTTGTTATCGCATTTTTTCTTAATGCACCTTAAATAGGTTGATAGGCAAAAAACTTGATATATTAACCATAGTAAATTGATGGTTATTAGTAAAAAAAACGATTTGAAATAACAATAAGGGCAGTTTATGTAATAGGCTAAAAATATAAATCCTCCTCCTTGAATTGTTAATATAAAACTATCTATAAAACGTTTGTGTCTTAACAGTATATTTTCGCTGTGGAAAATAGTATTTACACCTATATTCTCTAATATGATACTGAAGTAAGAGTCGCCTAAGTAAATTCTTCCAAAAAATAGGATGAAAGAAATAATACCTAATACGACTAAATGGGAATCAAAATAGAAGCTAGCATAAGTGTGTCCTAAATTTGGAATTTTGCTCAATAATAATATTGCAGATGCAACCATTAATTTTTTCCATAAATAATTTGTGTTATCTATTGGACTTAAATTAAACATTGGGTTTTTGTTTTTTGAGATGGTTTGGTTTTTCATAATTAATGTTTTTTTATGAATAGATATAATAGTTATGGGTGTAACTGAATTTTGTTTGCTAATTAAAAAATAGAAACAAAACAATGATAATCATAATTTTAAATTTTAATAATAAATCACATTCAAGATGTAATACCTGTATTAGTTGTTGTTTTATTATTTTAAGGAGACAAAAGAGAATTGTGCCCAATAATTATTAATATTGTCTTTTAAGGGTTTATATTATGTCTTTTTCTGTATTCTAAATTTAAAACATTATATTTAGATTGTTGTTCTAAATAGTTTCTTACTTTTTCATGATTAATTCCAAATTATTATTAACCACTTATCTTGATTAAAATATTGTTTGTTTCTATTTAATAATCAGTGTTTTGTGTTGGGGTTTGTGTTTTTAAGAAGGTTTGTCAATGATTATATAATTATGTTTTATGGCTAAAATTCGAGGTAGTATCATTAAAGAAATATTTCGTGCATGTATTAAAAAGGCTTCTACTAGAGGAGATATTGAACTTTCGGGTAATATAGAAGGCTTTTTTGAATTTATGTCGAAAGATATCGAGGGTATAATTGGTGAAAAATTGAATACGAATACATTATACAGGCGATATTATTATGGTATAAGTAATATATCGGATTCAGAGTCTTTTAGTATCGAAAAAAGAGCAATAGATGCATTAACGCATTATGCGAAAGGGAAAAAGTATTCAGAGTACATAAAAAAATATAACAACACAAAAATACGATTTCATATTTCATCTCAATATTTTCAATTGTTAAAAAAGGGATTAGTTAAAAGGCTAAAATCTAATAAAAACCTGAATAATACTCCTAATAAGTTTTTTGGTTTAAGATATGGCATAAATCCACATGACTCTCCATTATACTGTGCATTAATCCCAGAACTAACATTTTCAATAATTTCTCCAAATAAATTTGATCAAGAATATTTTGAAGATACTTTTAATTTAGGGCAAAATGGCCAGAAGAAAAGAATAGAAGATTATCAGAAAAGCTTATTATGCCATGCGTTAAGCCCATTTCCTGATACTTTAGCTCTACTACTAGATATTGGAAGGTTTTTAAGGTTGTCTGGAGGATTGAATTTATCGCCTAATTTATTGCTAGGTGGAATTGAGTTCGGTAAGCTAAATTGGGTTGTTAAAGATTTCGATGCTAAAGATCGTTTATTTTCATCTAATTCTTTTAGGCGAAAGTTATATAAGAAAGTAGGTTTTAGAGAAGATGAGAATTTATTTTATTGTGAACCCAAGAACGCTTATTCGAATTCAATGAAAACTTTAAATTCTGATGAACATGAAATAGATACAATAGCTCTTTCTTATGAAGCTTTGTCTAATTTTATGTTTGGCTCTGAATATATTAGGAAGAGATTAACTAAAGAAGAAGCAAAGTTTTTAGAATTAAAAATCGAAGAAATGGGTAATGTTAAAACTGATTATTTAGAAAAACTTTCAGTTTTTAGCATTAGTACTGTAAGAGATAGTATTGATAGTCAGTTTGAGGCTATTAGAAGTGTTTTGGTTCACTTGCGTAGGCTTGATAAAGATACTTTTAAATATTACTTAGTTCAAAGGTACAATCAATTGAAATTTGATGATTGCTTGAAAATTGCGATTAGACGAGAACATGACTTTGATTCCACATTTGATAAAATAGATACACTTGACAATATTAAAAGAAGAAGTTTTTCAAGTATTTATTTTAAAGATTATTATTTTAATGAAGATAGAGAAACAGTACATCCTTATTATTTCCCTTCGGGTAATGTTTATACAAAATATAGTGATATAGAGGTTGCAAAATCTAAAGTGATTTTAATTATAGACTCAAGAGAAAAAATTGAAAGTTTAGTTAGTAATTTAGATGAGTCTCAAATTGCTAAAATATTAAGTGATTTACTATCATTTAGTACTTACTTTTATAAAGGAGATCATGCGAAATTGAAATTAATTCGTAAGTTATTGGCTGTGTATTGTGAGGAGTTTGCTTTTTCGTGGAAGGAGTATAATAGTCACTCACATGCTTTTAAACATAATTTTGAGATGTTTTCTGAGCTTATATTCTCGAATGTATCGGAATTATCTATCTTGCCATTTTATTTTTATCCTTATATTCATGTTGAACTAGGTAATGGCCAAAAAATGCAAAAAATCTTTATAGAACTGGCAGAAATAGTATTTTATGATGTAAAACTACTATATTGACAATCTGGATTATATGTTTATTATCAATATCCCAAAATGCGCAAGGGATGGCAGTGGTATGTGGCGTCTATGCTGCGACTTACGGCGCTTAGTGATGCGATGGCTGGCCTTAAAGGCAGACAAGCAGCACTTAGCAGAGTAGGAGTGGCATAGACACATAAGAGCGTACAGCCCATCCATGCGCCTTCGGCTAATGCATAATGATAAATTTTCTTGGTGCTGTATTCTTTGTTTAGTGAGTGCATGTTTGCGCCCTAATAGTTAATTAGATATTTGTAATAGCCGATCTGTTTGTCGGTCCTTCCACAATACCTATGGCAACTGCTCATTAATAAAAAAATTGGCAAGTCCGTCAATGTTCTCTGGATAAGAAAGTATTTGAAAGAAAAGTAGATTGACGTCGTTTTCAACTCCTTGGTAGATAGTCTCCCCATTCATATCTAAATCGCTATTAGAATAACCACTTAGAACATAGTTAGCTAATATATCCGAATTGTCTTTGGAATGGTTTCCGCAGTCATGGCACCCAAATGATTTCGGTGTCGAACCGCTACATAATAATTATCCTCAAAAACCCCTTCAAATGCTACTGTGGAGGTACCGTCTACCTCTACGATGTCTCCATCTCTCTGTACTAAGGCAGATCGAGTAGCGATGACTTCTGAATAGAAGTGTTTACATTGCTACATCCGTAATCTTGATCGTTAAAACCTAAGCAGGTCAATTCATCACAGCTT
>JAHDGB010000231.1 GCA_020627885.1 Flavobacteriaceae bacterium
GCAAAAATCAAAATGCTGTTATCCGTTTTTATCTTTTTTAATAAGTACGGCATTGTCTTTAAAATTCTTTAAAGTTACTTTTGGTTTGCCATATATTATAGTTTCTGTATCTCCAGTAACATCTAAGATTATGCTATTTGCAGCTTCTACTTTAGCATCTGCTTTTTCTTTAACTGTTAACGTACAGTCTTTTGTAGTAAGGTTTTCCGCATTTAATTTAGATGAATTATCTACATAAGCACTTAAACTTTTAGTATCTCCTTCAATTATAGCGTCAGACGATTGATGCATGTCTATTTTAATTGAAGAAGCAGTAATTAAAGCTTCAAGATTACTATTATCGCTTAATTTTATATTAGCGCTATCTGTCATTAAATTTAATTCAGATTTACTTTTTCCGCTATTGGTAAAGGTGAATGAATTAGTCTGCAAATTTAAGAAGGCTTTCGCTGATTTACTTGTAGATAATTTTAAAGTATCTATTTTTAATGTAGTAGCAGAAGTAAGCTCTCCATTGTCTGTTAACTCTATTACTTTTAAAGCATCTGTATATATAACTCTAATATCTAGGGCTTTGTTTGAAGCAATACGTTTATTAGTATTAAACTTTAAACTTCCATTAAGAACTGCAAAGTTTATAACATCATGTAAATTTTCATCCGTACTAACTTCTACTGAAGGTGCACATCCTTGAATTAGTGTTATTTTAAAGTTTTCTCCAAAGACTAAACGGCTAAATGAACCAACATCTGTTATACGGTTGGTAACGCTTTTATTTCCTTTTATTTTTTCCTTGTTTTGAGAAAACCCAATAAGGGTAAGTAATACGGCTACTGAAAATGCAATTGTATTTTTATTCATTTTAAAAAATAGATTAATTAACCGCAAACAAAGATAAACAAAAACCATACTAAACAATGAATAAGTTTAATATGGTTTCTATTTTAACTTGCAAATGAAGTTAACTTAATATTAACTATTAAATTATAATTAATACTATTAATTGAATAATGAATTTTGCAATTGTAAACATGGTTTCTGATTTTTTCTGATTGATGTATAATTTTAGTTTTCTTTTTTCTGCGTACTTATGTTAATACCATCTTCATTAATTTCTACTTCAACGCTAGAGCTATTCGCTTTTACGCCTTCATCATTAACTTTTAGCTCCAGAGTTTTAGATTTTGCTTCTATACCATTGTCGTCAATTTTAAGTTTAGAGTTATCATTATTAAGGTTTACTTTAATTACTGCATCATTTTTGTTATTACAGTCTAAGCATTCTAATTTATTTCTAAATACAGTTAAATATTTTTCTTCTTGTCCATGGTCTAATATGTCATTGTAACGGCTAGAATTATTACTATGGTAATCGTAAGTATTACTATCGGCATATAATACGCTTCCGATTGGAACATACAATGTTATTTCTACACGCTGATCTTTAATTTTATCTTCTTCAGAAATTATAAGATAATTGTTAAGAGATAACTCGTTATTAATTAATGAGTATGAGTAACTAATTCCTTTTGCTCTTTCCTTTGCTTCTTCATAGGTACTACCTTTAGCAGTCTTATTTATCTTAATTTTTGCTACGCTATCTTTTGTGGATTTAACAATTAAACGAACGCCTTGAGAGAAAGTTATTAAATCTCCATTTTCATTATAATCTGTGTCAAAACTATAATCTCTATCAAAGCGGTCTGCAAAATAATCGTTTCCAGACATTGTAAGTTTTAACGTGTCTTTTGCCGTTATATTTTCAAAGCGCTCAGTTTTTATTACAGCACTTTTTTCTTTATACGATAAACCTTGTTTTGTTCCGTAAATAGTTAAGCCAATTATAGACAAAATCCAAAGCCCTAATAGAGAGTATTTAGCAACATTACCTATAGATTTTAAGTTGGTGACTAGAATTTTTAACCCTAAATACAATAACATAAAAAATGGAACGGAAAAAGCAAAAAATATAAGCATGGAGAACAACCAAAAAGGAGCTCCGGTAGTATTAGAAATATCTACAAAATCGATGCCTGGGAAATTTACGCTATCTAGCATTGAAGCCGATAATAATGCAACAAATAATGCTATTAAAGCAGATGCTCCAGTAATAATTAATATAACACCTATAAACTTTGCAAAAACCTTTAAAAAGAACATTGCAATATCACCAATCGTATCAAAAAATGATTTAGAATTCGATTTAATACGACTACCTTGTTTGTCTAAATCGATACGTTTTACAGATTCAGAAATGCTATCTGTAGCTTGTTCTAAACTTGTTTTTAATTTGTCTCCATGCTTTTGAAAATCGACATTCTTAACCGTTTCCGATACACTTTCAAAACCGTCACGAATTTTTTTTTCAATGTTTGAAATGGTTACTTTTTTTCCAGACATCATTAACTTATCTGATGTAGATACGGCTTCAGGAACTAGGATCCATAATAAAATGTATATAAAAATTCCTGTGCCAGCACCAAAAATTAAAAGGAACCAGATAATACGAATCCAAATAACATTTATTCCAAAATAGTGAGCTAGCCCAGAGGAAACCCCACCTACATATGAGTTATCTGTGTCTCTAAATAATTTTTTTGATCTAGAACCAGTTTTGTTTTGGTATATTGGTTCGTCTTCAAAAATTTCATCATCGACTAAATAATCTTCAGGTTGCCCCATAATGGTCACAACTTCATCGACTTCTTTAATTCCTATAACTTGTTTATCGTGTTTTACTCGTTCTGTAAATAATTCTGCAATTCTAGCTTCAATATCAGATATAATTTCAGATCGTCCTTGAGAGTCTGTAAATGAACGTTTTATAGCCTCAAGATATCGTTGCAGTTTTATGTATGCATTTTCATCGATATGAAAAAAGATACCTGCTAAATTGATGTTAACTGTTTTATTCATTTTAAGTTGATTTTTGGCTTGTTACTATGTTTACTGCGTTTTGTAACTCATTCCAAGTTCCGGTTAGTTCCTTGAGAAAAAGTTGTCCTGTTTCTGTTAATCCGTAATATTTACGTGGTGGTCCTGAGGTTGATTCTTCCCAGCGGTAGCTTAGGAGTCCTGCATTTTTCAATCGTGTTAGTAATGGGTAAATAGTGCCCTCTACTACGAGTAGTTTCGCGTCTTTTAAGGTGCTTAAAATCTCTGCTACATAGGCATCATTGTCTTTTAAGACAGATAGAATGCAGTATTCCAAAACACCTTTTCGCATTTGTGCTTTTGTGTTTTCGATTTTCATTTGTTCGTTTTAATTGATTTAGGATTTAAATGCAATATGCATGTTAAGCCCATTAATTGATTCGTTTTTTTTAATATTGGCTTCATGATTTCATGCGTTTTAATAAAATTAAACTGTTCATTTTTGATTGATTTTTTAGTGTGTAATCATTGTTTTTAAAAATGATACACAAATTATTTGATGAAATTTATAGTTAATGGGTATTCATAAAATTTGCCATCTCGTGCACTAATACTGGCTTTTAAAATAAATACAATTTCTAAAATAAACCCTATAACCGCTAGGCCTCCTAAAGTACCTCCTATATAAAGTAAGGGAGAGGGTTTTGTTAAGTTTATGTGTATACCGTTAAATAAGTTAAAATCCATAAGGTCCATACCAGATAAAACATTAAAAATAAAGAAAGGCACTGTTATTATTCCTAATATTAAAGTATATAGCAAAATGCTAATTTGGAAATTAATTGCTTGTTTACCATGTGTATCTACAAATTGTGATTTGTCTTTGTTTACAATCCACAATACTAAGGGGCCTATAAAATTTCCAAAAGGTATTATAAACCTTGTAAAGGTAGAAAGGTGTATAAAGGTTGCAATTTTATTATGGTTACTTGTTGTCATTTTTAAAAGGATATAATAGTTTCTTATACAAA
>JAHDGB010000232.1 GCA_020627885.1 Flavobacteriaceae bacterium
TATATATGAAAAAATCACCTTTATTATTAATTATTGGATTTTTATTTTTTATGTTTTCATGTGAGAACGAAGATTTAAATATGCCAGAAAAGCAAACGACTAATGTTAGTTTAAATTTAGAAAATGAATACTCTGTAGAATTGTTAGAAAAAATGTTAGAAACAGGTCGTGTAATAATACCAGTTAATGACAATTTAACCATCATATCCGAAAGTTTAAAAAAAGTTGAAAACATAACAGTTGAAGGTATTGATCCTTTTTTTAAAAATAGGAAATCGTATGTAGATACTGAGTTAGAATTATCTCTTTCGTATAACGAAGAGGAATTGTTTTTGAATTATTCTGATGATAAGTATGATTACACTTTAAGTTATTCTATTAAAGAGCAAAGAAGAAATAATATCAATGGTTTAAAAGAAAGTAAAGGTCTTCACAACTTTATAAATAAAGAACATTTCAGTATGGCTATTACAAAAGAAGATGCAAAAACCTATGATGGATCATTTTCAGAAGAGGATCATTCTCACTGTGATACGGAAGATAGTTATAATAATAACAAAAAGGAGATAGAAGCAAAAAACGAATTTTTTGAGGCACAACAATGGCGCTTTGTAATGTTGTATAAGTCTAATCTGTCCGATAAAACTTTTAAAACTAATTATAATAAAGCATATAATTATTTATTAAAAAGATACGTAGGTTTTACTAAAAAAATAGTTTTTAAATTTAAAAAGCTTGATAAAGATTTAACAGGAGCGACTAGTTTTGATACTAAAGATAACGTTTTATATCAAATTAGAGATAACAATTATGAGGCTAAAAATACAGTATATACTTTTTTAAGAAATGGATATTTGAAGCAAGGGAAAAAGAGGAAATATGGAAAAGCTACTATAGGAAGAGAATATGGTTACAGATATTCATGGTCAGATGTTAGTAAGTATAAAAGTACACTAGGTCATGAAATAGGACATTGTTTAGGGGCTAGACATACTAAAAGGTTTTATAAAATGAAAAGCGGGAAGTCGTATCCTACGATTATGTATCCAAACCCTATAAAAAAACCACTTCAAAAATTTAGAGGAAGAAATAGAAAGACGCTTATCAATACATTTAAAAATGAAAATTAAAGAGCTTGTATAAGCGCAAGTAGTTAAAATTAAATAAAACCATCTATTTTTAGATGGTTTTATTGTTTTGCGGACAAGTTTTTTATAGTGATTGTACTATAACTATAATAGTTTTTTAAATTGTGTTGAATTAGTAATATTTAATTTTTTACTACAAATGAGTTCAATAGATAACTTTAAAAACGAGTTTTTTGGAATAGGGATTCAAAATGGTAAAACTCCAGAAAACCTAGGTGTTTTATGGCGTTCGGCTCAAAACTTAGGGGCAAGTTTTATTTTTACCATTGGTAATCGTTATGCTAAACAAGCGAGCGATACTCATAATGCTGTTAAGGCTATGCCTTACTTTCATTATGAAACTTTTGACGATTTTTATAATAACCTACCTAAAGGAGCAAGACTTGTAGGGGTAGAATTAACAGAAGAAGCAAATGCGTTAGAAACGTTTAATCACCCAAGACGTTGTGTTTATCTTTTAGGAGCAGAAGACCATGGTCTTACAAAAAAAGCCATAGAACAATCGCATCACTTGGTAAAGTTTAAATCACAATTAAGCCTAAATGTTTCAGTGGCTGGAAGTATTGTAATGTATGATAGAGGAATAAACAAACCAAGGTCGTAACTTTGCAAGAAAAAAGAATAGATGAATCATAAAGCAGGGTTTGTAAACATAATAGGTAATCCTAATGTAGGTAAATCTACATTAATGAATGCTTTTATTGGTGAGAAATTGTCGATAATAACATCAAAAGCTCAAACTACACGTCACCGTATTTTAGGAATTGTAAATGGCGATAATTTTCAGGTTATTTTAAGTGATACTCCAGGGATAATAAAACCAGCTTATGAGTTACAAAATTCTATGATGGATTTTGTAAAGTCGGCTTTTGAAGATGCCGATTTGCTAATTTATATTGTAGAGATTGGAGAAAAAGAGTTAAAAGATGAAGCTTTTTTTAATAAAATAACGAATTCAAAAATTCCAGTTTTATTGTTACTTAATAAAATAGATAAATCTAATCAGGAACAATTAGAGGAGCAAGTGCAGTTATGGGCAAGTAAAGTTCCTAATGCTGAAATTATTCCCATATCTGCATTAGAGGGTTTTAATGTTAAAGAAGTTTTCGATAAAATTATAGAGCTCTTACCAGAGTCTCCAGCATTTTATCCTAAAGACCAATTAACCGATAAGCCAGAGCGTTTTTTCGTAAATGAAAACATTCGCGAAAAAATATTAATGCATTACAAAAAAGAAATTCCTTATGCTGTAGAGGTCGATTGTGAAGAGTTTTTTGAAGAAGAAACAATTATAAGAATGAGAGCGGTAATAATGGTAGAACGAGAAACTCAAAAAGGAATTATAATTGGTCATAAAGGAAGTGCTTTAAAGAGAGTTGGTGTAGAGGCAAGAAAAGACCTAGAGAAGTTTTTTGGAAAACAAGTGCATTTAGAACTTTATGTTAAAGTAAATAAAAACTGGAGATCTAATACGAATCAACTAAGACGTTTTGGTTATAATAAATAAGTTGGATTATTGAAGATTTTGTAAGGGTCTAACTTTTTTAGCGACTTTATTTGTAATAAGAATTATTCATTTACAAATAAAGAGTATGCGATTTATATTGGTTTGTCTGTTTTTATCTCTTGTAAGTTGTTCTAAAGACAACAGAAATAATACTAATGATAATGAAAGTGATTGGTCTATAGATGAGCAGTTTGTTACTGGACATTTTTCTCTATACCCACTTGTGCTTAATCCAGATTTTACTTCGGTTTATAATACAAATTTAGAAGATAACGAAAGGGTTGGAGTTCTCAATTTCGGGACAGATATTGTTGTTTTTCCTTATTCATATGTTTATAATAGTGAGATTGTTAATATTAATAAAAATGGAAGAAAATACGTTTTTACATATTGTCCAATAACAAAAAGTGCCATAGCTTTTAATAGTACAGGTATTTATCGAGCTTCGGGATATTTGTTTAAAGATAATTTAACTCCTTGGGATGAAGATACAGAATCCATATGGTCACAAATGTTACTGAAAGGTATTAACGGAGAAAGTAAAAATAAAAAATTGAATACCATACCTTTGTTAGAAACTAAGTGGAAAGTTGTAAAAGATAATTTTCCTTCTGCAAAAGTTTTAACTAATATAGCTTCGTATTCAAGATTTAGTTCTCCTCCACCTCTTAACGATGATAATACAAATGATACTAATAATGAAAATGCTCCTGAGCAATTTGGAAAACTTGTGTATGGAATTGTTAGTGGTTTTGATAGCGTATCAATCTTTGATTATGATGGTTTTTCTGCTAAAAAGAGAATTGATATTATTGTCGATGGAGAAAAATATTTGGTATATGGTAATGCGGGTAAACATATAATTAGTGCGTTTAAAGTTGAGGATTTTAAGGATTATGAGTTATTAGATGATTCTGAGTTTCCATATATTTTATATAGGAGTAACGGCAAAAAATATAATGTTTATGGAAAGAGTCCTAATGGGGATGTATTATCAAAACCAAAACATGCGTTTGTTGCAAGTTGGAAAGCTTGGCATGATTTATATAAAAGTTTCAAGTTTGAAAATTAATAATTTCCTCGTTAAATTCTATATTATATCGATTACATTGTTTTATTCCATGCTTTAAACCTACCTTTGCACTCGCTTACAGGATATGTAATGCAGATAAAATTTAAGTCATGAGTAATATTGTAGCTATAGTAGGACGACCAAACGTAGGGAA
>JAHDGB010000233.1 GCA_020627885.1 Flavobacteriaceae bacterium
CAATTAAATACCTTTCAAAAGTATTTTTACATTTTAAAATGGACTTTACTTCTGTTCCTGTAATTAAGACAAAAAGAGCAAAAACTATAAAAACCCCTATAACACTATTTGCAGGAGATAATGACATTCTTTTCCCTGGATACAAAATGATTAAAAGAGCCTTAAAAATATTTCCTTCGTTAAAAATGAGTAAGTTAATTAAAGACTCTAAGCATGTTCAAAGTAAAGCGCAAAATGAAATAATTGAACAGGCTATAATGAAAAATAAGTAAATGGTATAAGCTTATATAATCTGTTAAATATGATAAAGAAAAATAGAGCTAATTAATGTATATTTCGAGCCTATTTTAAAGAAGAAGTTATGGGAGACAGTAAAATGGTAAATTATATCAAAGAGGTGATAGAGAATATGCCGATAGAATGGTTAAACTTAACAACACATCGGTTAGATATTTATAATGAAAAATTGGCAAAAACTCAATTTTTAGAACAGTTTGAAAATTTATTTAATAGTAATAATTCAGAATTGTCTGCACTAAGTAAATTGCCTACAGCTTTCGATTACATTCGATTGGGGCACCCATTATCTTGTATACTAGAGTGGGGACTTGCTAAATCGAATAGTTTAAACCCAGATAATGTTATAAGTTTTTCATCGAAAACGACTCCAATTTTAGCCATTTTACGAAAAAACGTATTGGATAATAAAAGAACTCAGATTATTCATACAGGAGATTTACCGGGCTTTTTCGACGTTGAAATAGTAAAGCGTGTTTACGGTTATAAATTTGATTTAAAAAAAATAAATATAGGAGAGGAACTTCCTGCATATAATGGAAGTACCATTTTTATTTCAGAACAAGACAAAACGGATAATATAGACTTTATTCCTAATGTCGATTTTTTTATTAATTTTTATACAAATATTGGGAGTATTTTGTTTGTAAATGGTAAGCATAATGAAAATTACATACAAGATATTCAGCATGTTAGAAGACGAGAGACTATTGCAATGACACCAGCCAATGCGCATATTATACTAAAAAAACTAATAGACAAGTCTTTCAATAATGATAAGAAAGATAATATTGAAATAAACAAAAAACAGGTCTTAGGTTTAATTAAAGATATTACAGGTTCAAACACCAAGGCTTTAGTAGCCTCTAGCGGATTGTCTATTCAGTATGCTATTTTAATGGGGTTAATTCATGACGCATTAGAAGAGCATAAAGGGAAAAATATTAAAATTATTGTACCACCAAACTGTTATGGAGGGACAAACGACCAAGCAAGGCGGGTTGCTGCTTGTATTAGTAATGTTGAAGTGTTAGATTTACCAGTAGATGGTGGTAATGACATGGTAAAAAGTATAGACGTTGTTTTAGATAAAATAGCTAAAGAAGATGCTGTACCTTACATTATAGCAGAAATACCAACAAACCCAAGAGTTGAGGTTCCGGACCTATTAAAATTGAAAAGTGTTTTAAGCAAAGTCCGAAAAACAGCAACTAATAAAACGGCTATTGCTCCTGTTTTTATTTTAGATCAAACGTTTTGCCCTAATGTAACCTTTTTAGGAGAAGGCGAAATACTTTCTACAATTAGAACCATTTCATTTGCAAGTGGATCAAAATTTCCTAGTGGAGGTCTATGCACAGCTGGCTATTGTATAGGAAACAAAAATACGGAGGCATTAATAGAAAAAATAGAAAAACACCTAAGACTTTGCGATAATGAAGCTACAGATTTGCAAATGGAAATATTAACAAAACAGCTACCATCAATGAAACAGCGAATTCATAATGCCTATAAGAATACACGCGAATTTGTAAACTTTATTAATACGACTTTACCAGAAGCAAAAATTAATTTTGTTTCAGAAGAGTTAGCAAAAGAAGGGTTTACTCCATCAGTATTTTCATTAGATCTTCCAACAAAAGGAAATACAGAAGAAGAAAAAGAAGCCTATAAGAGGGTGTTAAATCTTAAATTAATTAATTTAATGATTAGCGAAATTCCAGATCAAAGTAAATATTGTGTAAGTTACGGGCAGTTAAAAGGATGTTATTGGACGATACCAGCAACATCTACCCAAGGCACAACTAAAGAAGGCGACAAAGATTATATTATTCGTGCGGCACTTTCTCCTAATTTAGATTTAGAGCGTCATAAAAAAATCTTTTTAAATTTTGTTAAAGAAATTTAATGCCATTTCAGCTTTTTTTTAGTGCAATGACATGTTTTATAATACTATAACCAAATATTAGGAATAGACCAAAATATAGTGTAAAGCTCCAAGCTTCTTTATGTTCTAAAGGTAATGTAAACATTAACCAAATATCGTTAAACAGTACATTAGGATTACTTAATATTTCCCATGAGTTATAGCGTAAAAAACGACCAAGATATACGCCAAAACTTGTAAGAAATAGTATCAAAAATGCAATTAATGATATTATTTTTTTGCTAAAGTAGGGTTCAATTAATTTTAGCATATTTATAAAAGAGAGGTAAAAAAATACGAGGCCATTAATTGCAAATAAAAGCACCATTAAAATATCTAAATAAATAATGTTGTAAGTACTTAATTTTAAGTGAACAAAATCTGTAACAATGTATGGCGCATTAGGTAAAAAAGCTAACCAAATGCTAAAGCCAAAAAACAATTCGAGTTTTTTTAATTTTGATGTATTGCTGAGGTAAACAGTAATAAGATAAGGAACAACAGCAAGAAATAAATTCCATATTAAAAAACCATAAAACAGTTTTTGAGTAATCTGCATGCGTAGGGCAAGTAGAAAAATACAAAAGCAAACAGAGCTATTTAATAAATAGAATATTTTAGATTCTTTTTGAAAGATTTTTTTTAGATATATCATTTGTTAATGTTTTTTTATCAATAAAGTAAATTGTTATAGTACCAAATGTGTAAGCTATTAAATCTTCATAGCTAAAAGAGGTGCCAAATAAAACCTTAGTTGTGGTGTATTTTTCAAGATTTAAAATTTGCAAAATATTTATGAATTGTAACCCTTCAATACTATAAGACACAAACAAAGTTATTACTGCAATTTGTAAGGGTTTAAATTTTGTAATACTTCTTATAAAACAATAGAGTAGGATAGAGGCCAAATAGTCTCCAACTGTAAATCTTATAAAACCATCTTTTAAGGTAAATGCAATAGTTAATTCTACCAAAAATAAAAAGCATGTAATAATAAAATAATAACTGTTGAATTTTAAAAACATATTGTAATAGTTTAAGGAAAACTAAAAGCGTAACCTTAAGTTTATGGTAATAAATTAATCGTTATTCCAATCTATTTTTCTTGAAGTATACATAATTGAAGCAAGTATTATAAATAAACCGATACTTCCAACTAATAAAGCATAATCTTCTAATTGAATAATAACATAAATAAAGGTATAGAGAGCAGTAAGTGACGCTCCAATAAATAAAGGGAATTTCCACTTCTTCAAAATAGATTTAGAGTACAATGTAATTAATCCTATAACCGAGCCGCCAGCAATTAAATAGGCATTTAAGAAGTTGCTATGCTCAGATATAGAAACTAATAAAGTATAAAACATCGTTAAAGCCACTCCAATCATTAAATATTGAAATGGGTGAATATTAATTTTGCTCATAGTTTGTATTAAGAAAAAGACTAAAAAGGTTAATCCTATAACTAAAAACCCATACTTGGCAGAACGTTCACTTTTCTTATACTCATCGACCATAACCATAAATTTAGTGCCAAAAGCATAGGTGGTTAAATTTGGTATTTTGTTAAGGTATAATTGAGAAAAAGGTCTGTTAATGTGTAGCACTTTCC
>JAHDGB010000024.1 GCA_020627885.1 Flavobacteriaceae bacterium
TTTACGATTAACTCGTCACGTTTACTCATAGTAATAAATATTTTAATTAATTTTTATAGTTGTGGAATAAATATACAATAATTTTAATCTTTTAAAGCCCTAGAAACCTTTTAAAGAAAAAAAAAGATGAATGGTCAAAAAAGCAGATTAACCCATTTATTAATTGAACTAAGGTTATTAGACAAATACAACAAGCGACTATTAAAGCAAATTAACATGCAAAAAACTCAAACTTACTTCACAATAATAGAATCTAATTCTATTTTAGAAACTAATTTTAATTGTTTTTCATCAAATAAACGATCAAGATTATACAAAGAAACCTCTTTATTTATTGGCTTATAATTGTTATAATCTACAAAACGGACACTATCAATAATGCGCTCGTTATAAGCTTCACGAAAACGCTTTCCTCCTCTATTCGTATGGTACTGATAAGCCAAATAATCTAACTTAAAACTTTTTGTATTTATCCAATATAAAAAAACATCTTCAAAATCATCTCCTCCCTTTTCTTTATTAAATGTAACTTCTATTTTATGGTACTTCTCCCCTTTTATTCTTACAGTATCTATATATTTTTTATTTACCGCTTCATCATTTAACCCATATGGCAACACTGCAAAATAGTGAACAGAATTAACCTTTTTACTATACTTCCGTTTTGTAGAATCTGTCAATTCTAACTTCTTAAAACTCCTAAAACGCTCAAAATTATTATTATCTAAAAGGTCTATTATAGTATCATTTTTATCAATAAAACAGCGTTCAAATTGATAATTCCCAAAACGTCTAAATGCTTTATATTTTTGTCCTCTAAAATTAAACATTAAAGTAGAGTTACTAATTCTGTTTCCACCTGAAACATCTATTGCTTTATTAATTACATCTTGAGCTGTTACAGTTTTAAAGGTTGTAGCTTTTCTACAGCTTACAACTACTAAAATCAAAAAAAACAAAACTCTAAAATTAGCTAGCATTTACTTTTATTCTTTTTTTCAAAAATAGAAAATACATTAATTCTTACACGCATTATTAATCTCTAAATTTTAAATACGTTAAACAATGAAAATTATTTACCTTTGCTGTTAATGCAAAAAAAGATTAACATACTTAATAAAAAAGCTCGGTTTCAATACGAAATATTAGATAAATATACCGCTGGAATTGTATTAACTGGAACCGAAATAAAATCTATCCGTTCTAGTAAAGCATCAATTGCTGAAAGTTTTTGTGAGTTTAATGAACTTAGTGAATTGTTTGTCATAAATATGACTATTGAAGAATATCTTTATGGCACTTATTACAACCACAAACCTAAAGCTGAACGCAAATTACTCCTTAATAGAAAAGAGCTTAAAAAGCTAGAAAAAGAAGTTCAAAATACTGGTCTTACTATAATTCCTTTACGATTGTTTATTAACGAAAAAGGATACGCTAAGCTAGATATTGCCCTAGCTAAAGGAAAAAAACTCTATGATAAAAGAGAGACAATAAAAGATAGAGATAATAAGAGAGACCTTGCTCGGATTAAGAAAAATTTCTGATAAATTCGTGATTACTCTAACAAAAAAGAAGCTCTTTTAGCTCTATGTTTGACTATATAGGCAACCTTTTTCTTAAAAAGCACGTCTATACAACTATATAGACTAAAAACATCTAATGATAAAACTATTATTCACCTTTTCAACGCTATTAAGTTGCTTATTTTCTTTTTCTCAAATTAAAGGTACCGTAACCTCTTCTATAAATGCCCCTCTTCCTGTGGTTAATATTTTTATTGAAAACACCTACGTAGGTACCACCAGTAATAACGAAGGAAAATATGAGTTAAACATTATTAAACCAGGAAAATACACTGTTGTTTTTCAGTACTTAGGATATAAAACACTAAAAAAGAGTATAACAATTACTAAATTTCCTTTTGTACTAGATGCACAATTAAATGAAGAAGACATCTCATTAAATGAAGTAGTAATTAATACTGAAGAAAATCCTGCGAATCAAATTATTAGAAATGTTATTAAAAACAAAAAAGAGTTACAAAACAAAATAAAAGGATACAAAGCTAATTTTTATTCTCGTGGATTAATCCGAATTGAAAATGCTCCTAAAAAAATATTAGGTCAAGAAGTTGGTGATCTTGGTGGTGGTTTGGATTCGACACGAAGTGGTGTTATTTACTTATCTGAAACTATTTCTAAAATAGAATATAAAAAGCCAAACAAACTAAAAGAACGTGTTTTAGCTAGTAAAATTAGTGGAGACGATAATGGTTTCTCTTTTAATAGTGCTAGTGAGATTGATTTTGATTTTTATAACAATACTGTCGAGCTAGGAAATCAAATCATTTCCCCTTTATCAAATAATGCTTTTAACTATTATAAATATAAGTTACAAGGAGTTTTTTATGATGATAAAGGAAACCTTATTAATAAAGTTAAAGCTATTCCAAAAAGAGAAAATGACCGAGTATTTTCTGGCTATGTCTATATTGTAGAAGATCAATGGTCTATTTATGCAGTAGAGTTGGAAGTAACCGGAAAACAAGCACAAATGCCAGCTGCAGATATTATTATAATTAAGCAAAATTTTTCCTATTCAAAAAATGATAAAATATGGGCTTTAATTTCTCAATCCATTAATTTTAAATATGGTATTTTAGGAATTACGGGAAGTGGGCGTTTTAATGCGGTGTATAGTAACTATGAATTCAACCCCATATTTGATAAAAAAAACTTTACAAAAGAAGTGCTTTCTTTTGAAAGTGAAGCAAATAAAAAAGATTCGCTGTTTTGGAATAAAAAAAGACCTATACCATTAACCAATGAGGAAGCTACAGATTATCTTAAAAAAGATAGTATACAATTAGTAAAAAAATCGAAACCATATAAAGACTCGATAGACCATGTAAACAATAGATTAAAAATTGGTGCTTTAATAAGCGGTTACAGCTATCAAAACTCACATAAAAACACTAATTTCAGTCTATCTTCTCCAATTGGGAAAGCCAGTTTTAATACTGTTCAAGGATGGAATAGCAACATGAATATAAGCTATACAAAAAATTATAATGAGTATAAACGTTACTTTAAAACTAACGTAAACATTGACTATGGCTTATCTGAAGATAAACTTAGAGCAACTGCAGCTATCACCTATAAATTTAACAATACATCTAAACCTTTTCTAACGCTTTCTGGAGGCATTAAAACGGAACAATTTAATCCTTCTAATCCAATTTCAAGAACCGAAAACATGGTTAGTTCTTTATTTTTTGAAGATAATTATGTGAAATTATATGAAAAAGGTTTTGTACAATTATACTATAATAAAGAACTGTTTAATGGTTTTCACTTAGCATCAAGTATAGCCTACGAAAAACGTAATGCTTTATTTAACACTACAAGCCATGTTATGTTACCAGAGGATAATGATACATACTCCAGTAACAACCCCATAAACGAATTGGCATATGGTATTGCTCCTTTTACAAATCATAACATTATTAAATTTAATACTATGATCCGTATAAGATTTGCTCAAAAATACATGACGTACCCAGATAGTAAATTCAATTTTTATAATAGCAAATACCCTACTCTAACTTTAGAATATGAAAAAGGATTAAATGCTTCGAACAAAAATTTAAACTTTGATCAAGTTAAAATAAGACTAACACAAAATTTTGACATTGGTAATAAAGGAAATTTCACTTACAATATAAAAACTGGTACTTTCTTTAATGCCAAAAACATTGCCTTTATGGATTACCAGCATTTTAATGGCAATCAAACTCATGTGAACTCTGGAAATTATACCAATGTATTTAATAATTTACCTTACTATAGTTTAAGTAGCAATTCGTCTTACTTTGAAAGCCATGCAGAACATAATTTTAAAGGTTATATTTTAGGAAAAATACCATTACTCAATAAACTTAATTACAATTTAGTTATTGGAACACATATATTAAGTACAAAAGAAAATAAACCCTATAATGAATTCTCTATTGGCATTAATAATATAGGGTGGGGAAAATATAGATTCTTAAGAGTCGATTATTTACGTTCTTATCAAAATGGTTTTATTAACGATGCTATTATTTTTGGTATAAACTTCTAATTATATTGTTTATATTTATAGACACAATATAATTAGAAGTTATGGAATTAAATATCCCCTTTTATATTAACTGCTCGTTTATTATTATTACTTTTTTAACCATTTACTTATTATATAAGGCTGCCAATAAAGCAAAAATTATTTTTTGGATTACACTACCTTGGTTGTTAGTACAAGGGCTTTTAGCGTATTCTGGTTTTTACGAAAATACTACAACAGTTCCTCCTAGATTAATTTTAATGGCAGTTCCTGCTTTTATATTTATTATTTTTTTATTTTCTTCTAAAAAAGGAAAACAATTTATAGATCAATTAAGTGAAAAACAGTTAACAATTCTTCATACTATAAGAATTCCGGTAGAAATTATTCTATGGAGCTTATTTATTGTTAAAGCAATACCAGAATTAATGACTTTTGAAGGGCTAAATTTTGATATTCTTGCTGGTTTAACCGCTCCAATAATTTACTATTTTGGATATTTAAAAAACACACTAAGTAAATCAGTATTAATATTCTGGAATATCGCGTGTATTTTGCTATTACTTAATATTGTAGTTGTTGCAATTTTAGCAATACCTTCTAATTTCCAGATGCTCGCTTTTAATCAACCCAATTTAGCCATATTACAATTCCCTATGGTATGGTTACCTTGCTGTGTGGTTCCTATTGTGTTTTTTGCACACTTTGCCACATTAAGACATTTATTGAGGAAATAAAATTGATTTTTTTAATTAAAACTGAAAAATAGTAGCCCTTTAAATAGCATATGCTTTTTAAGCGTTATAAAAAATGCTAATTTTTATCTTCTAATAAAGGTACAAAACGAAATTCTCCGAATTCGGTTTTTTCAAATTCTTTCTCCCCTCTACGAATATAAAGGGTCATTATTTGTACATTATCCCCAACAGGAATAACTAAACGCCCTCCTAATCTTAATTGAGCTAAAAGCGCATTGGGCACAAATGGTGCTCCTGCTGTAACTATTATACTATCAAATGGAGCTTCTGTTAATAATCCTTTATAGCCGTCTCCAAATATAAGTTTCTTTGTTCTATAGCCCAATTTAGGTAAAAATTTACTCGTTTTTTTAAAAAGTTCTTGTTGCCGTTCTATACTATACACCTTAGCTCCTAATTCACACAAAACAGCTGTTTGGTATCCACTACCAGTGCCTATTTCTAATATTTTATCATTTTTTTTAACCTGCAATAATTCCGTTTGAAAAGCAACCGTATATGGTTGCGAAATAGTTTGGTCTGCTGCAATAGGAAAAGCTTTATCTTGATATGCATGATCTAAAAAGCTAGAATCCATAAACAAATGCCTTGGTATTTTACCAATTGCATTAAGAACTGACTCATTAGTAATTCCTTTAGATTTAACAGCTAAGACTAACTGTTGCCTCATACCTTTATGCTTAAAATTATCGATCAAAACTAGGGTGGTTTAATTTGTTAAAATTAAGGAAAGATTTTTACCTTAAAAACGTTTTTCTCCTGATTTTTTAAAAAGCCTTCTTTTGTAATGTTTTATTAAGAATTTGATATTAATAACTTATGAAAAATACTTAGTTTTGTTGAAAACGTAAACTTTGATGTTAAATGTGGGTGTATTAGGTGCTGGTCATCTAGGAAAAATTCATTTAAGACTTCTTAATGAATCTAATAAATATAAACTTGTTGGTTTTTATGATGCTAATGAGGAAAATGCTAAAAAAGTAGAAGCAGAATTTGGTTATAAGTATTATAATTCCATTGATGCTTTAATAGATGCTGTAGATGTTGTAGATATCGTTACACCTACCTTATCTCATTATGACTGTGCTAGACAAGCTATTTCTAAAGGCAAGCATATTTTTATTGAAAAACCAATCACAAACACTGTAGAAGAAGCAGAAACTTTGCGTACTTTAGTTGCAGAGCACCATGTTAAAGGCCAAGTTGGACATGTTGAGCGCTATAACCCTGCATTTAAAGCTATAAAAGGGCAATTAAAAAACCCAATGTTTATTGAAACACACCGTTTGGCCGAATTTAACCCTAGAGGTACTGATGTTCCTGTTGTGCTAGATTTAATGATCCATGATATTGATGTCATACTAAGTGTTGTAAATTCTAAAGTAAAACATGTAAGTGCTAGCGGTGTTTCTGTTATAAGTGAAACCCCAGATATTGCAAATGCCCGTATCGAATTTAAAAACGGATGCGTAGCAAACTTAACGGCTAGCCGAATCTCATTAAAAAATATGAGAAAAACACGTTTTTTTCAAAAAGACGCCTATATCTCTGTCGATTTTTTAGAAAAAAAATGTGAAGTTGTAAAAATGAAAGACGCTCCAAAAACACCAGGCGATTTTGATATGATTTTACAAAATGCTGAAGGTTTAAAAAAACAAATTTACTTCGATAACCCACAGATAGAAAATAATAATGCCATTTTAGAAGAATTAGAAACTTTTGCTGAATCTATTGTTAATAATACAACTCCAATTGTAACATTACATGATGGTACTGAAGCATTAAGAGTGGCAACTATGATTATTGATCAGTTTTAAAAACTAATTTTATAAAAAAATCTCTTAAAATATATAGAAATACTAAACCTCCTTTCTCTTAATTTCTTTAAAAAAAACAAGGAGTAAGAAAATAAAAAAATATGAAAAATATAGCAGTAATTGGAGCCGGAACAATGGGCAACGGAATTGCGCACACTTTTGCACAATCAGGATTTAAAGTACAATTAATTGATATTTGTGAAACATCGTTAGAAAAAGGAATAGCTACGATTACCAAAAACTTGGATCGTATGATTGCTAAAGAAAAAATTTCTGACAAAGACAAAACAGAAACCTTAGGTAATATTAGCACATTCACAGCTATTGCTGAAGGTGTGAAAAATGCCGATTTAGTTGTTGAGGCTGCAACAGAAAATATCGATTTAAAATTAAAAATATTTAAGCAATTGGATACCAGTTGTCCAAAAAACACAATACTTGCAACAAATACCTCTTCAATTTCAATTACACAAATTGCTGCTGTTACTTCTAGACCCGATATGGTTATTGGTATGCATTTTATGAACCCAGTACCTATTATGAAACTAGTTGAAATTATTCGTGGTTATAATACTAGCGATTCGGTAACTAATTCAATTATGGAACTCTCAAAAAAGTTAGGAAAAACACCTACTGAAGTAAATGATTATCCAGGTTTTGTAGCAAATAGAATACTTATGCCAATGCTTAATGAATCTATCGAAACATTATATAACGGAGTGGCTGGTGTAGAAGAAATTGATACCGTAATGAAATTAGGAATGGCACACCCTATGGGTCCTTTACAACTTGCCGATTTTATAGGTTTAGATGTCTGTTTATCAATTTTAAACGTAATGTATAATGGGTTTAAAAACCCTAAATACGCTCCTTGCCCTCTATTGGTTAATATGGTACAAGCTGGCAAATTAGGTGTAAAATCTGGCGAAGGTTTTTATGACTATTCAGAAAGTAGAAAAGCTGAAAAAATTGCTCAGCAATTTTTAAAATAATATAACACCTAGTATTATAGCTGGTAAATTATAATAATTCTTTGTACTATTTTTACTTTGTATATAGTATGAAATACCAAATACTATAAACTAATCACTTAAATACATGGCAAGAATAACACCCTTCAAATCAATTAGACCAACAAGAGACAAAGTTAGTTTAGTCGCTTCTAGATCATACCAAAGTTACACTCAAAGTGAGCGCGAATCAAGAATGGATTACAACCCTTATTCGTTTCTTCACATTATAAACCCAGGTTACAAATACGCAAAAGAAATATCTGGAGAAGCAAGGTATAATTTAGTAAGAAACAGGTATTTAGAATTTAAAGAGGATGCTATTTTTGTTCAAGACGACACCCCTTGTTTTTATCTTTATAAAATTATTGATCGAGATAATAATGTTTTTAATGGTATTGTCGCCGCTGCAAGTGTTGATGATTATGAAAACAATGTTATAAAAAAACATGAAGATACCATTGAGTCTCGTGAAATTGTTTTTAAAGACTATATCAAAACGGTCGGGTTTAATGCAGAGCCAGTATTAATTACATATCCTGATAGTACTACCATTTCTAATATTATTAAAGAAACACAAAAAAAAAGATCTGAATTTGAATTTACCACTACATATAGAGACACCCATTACCTATGGTTAATTGATAACAATGAAGATATTAAAGTAATTTCTGATGCATTTAATAAAATGGAAACTCTTTATATCGCAGATGGCCACCACCGTTCTTCATCTTCTTATTTGCTAAGAAACGATTTAAAAAATAATAATGACAAACATAAGGGTAACGAAAACTATAATTTTTTTATGAGTTATTTAATACCAGAATCAGAACTGCGTATTCATGAATTTAATAGACTTATAAAAGACCTTAATGGACATACGAAAGAAGAGTTTTTAATTCAGTTAGATGCCATATTTAGAATTGAAAACAGAGGTGTCATGTCTTATAAACCCACTAAAAAACATCACTTTAGTATGTATTTAGATGGTGATTTTTATTCATTATACCTTAGAAAAACTAATTACAAATTCGAATCGTCTCTTGAAGAACTAGATGCTCAATTATTATATAAAACAATACTTAACCCCATATTAGGAATTAAAGATTTACGTAATGATAATCGTATTGAATATATAAGTGGAAAAAAAGACATTATTAATTTAAAAAGTAAAATAGATAATAATGAATTTGCTGTAGGATTTGGAATGATTCCTGCTACTATTAATGAGTTGAAGAAAATAGCAGATGATGGCTTAAAAATGCCTCCAAAAAGCACTTATATTGAACCAAAAATTAGAAGTGGAGTTACTATTTATGAATTATAGGAAAGAGATTATGAGCTTAACAGGTTATTGAGATTATAAAAATGCTTAAAAAGCGTATTTATAGTATCAAAAAGTTAAATCTACAACTAAAGAATAAACTTATAAACTCATACTACTTATATTAAAAGAATGAGCATACAAAAAAACTTAAATAGTATAAAATCGAAATTACCAGAACATGTTACTTTAGTAGCAGTTTCAAAAACAAAGCCAATAAGCGATTTAATGGAGGCCTATGATGCTGGTCAACGCATTTTTGGAGAAAATAAAATCCAAGAAATGGCAAATAAACATGTACAAATGCCTAAAGATATTAAATGGCATATGATTGGTCATGTGCAATCTAACAAGGTAAAATATATGGCTGCTTTTGTTAATTTAATTCATGGAGTAGATCGTTTAAAATTACTTAAAGAAATTAATAAACAAGCATTAAAACATAATCGTATAATAAACTGTTTATTACAAATTAAAATAGCATCAGAAGATTCTAAATTTGGGTTAACACCAGATGCCGCTATATCTTTAATTACTTCAGATGCTTTTTCTGCTTTAAAAAATATTAAAATCATTGGTGTTATGGGGATGGCAACTTTTACCGATAACAACAATCAAATAAAACAAGAATTTGATAAATTAAAATCTATCTTTAATGAATTAAAGGATCATATCTCTCCTAACTTAAAACTAGAAATTGTAAGCATGGGAATGAGCAGCGATTTTAAATTAGCAATTGAATGTGGTAGTACAATGGTTCGAGTTGGAAGTAGTATATTTGGTTTAAGGACATATTAAATAAATACTTGCTTTTACATATTAACTCTTATTAAAAACACTTAAGATATTTATACTATAATAGACATAGAAACAACTGGAGGAAAGTACAATGAAGAAGGAATAACAGAAATTGCTATATATAAATATGATGGTCATGAAATTGTAGATCAGTTTATAAGTCTAGTTAATCCAGAAAAAGAAATACAACCATTTGTAGTTAATCTTACAGGTATAAATAGTAACATGCTTAAAAATGCGCCTAAGTTTTATGAAATAGCCAAACGTATTGTAGAAATCACTGAAGAGAGTATTATTGTTGCTCACAATGCACAATTCGATTACCGAATCTTACAAACTGAATTTAGAAGATTAGGGTTTCCTTTTGATCGCAAGACATTATGTACTGTAGAGTTGTCTAAAAAATTAATTCCAGACCTTCCTTCATACAGCCTTGGCAAACTTGTTCGTTCATTAGGTATCCCAGTTACAGATAGGCATAGAGCTTCTGGAGATGCTTTAGCTACGGTAAAATTATTCAAACTATTATTAAATAAAGATTCTGGAAAAACAATTATTCAAGAAGCTTTAAATAAAAAGCCTACAAAACAATTAGAACCGAGGTTGGCAGATATCGTTTTAGGTTTACCATCTTCTACTGGAGTATATTATATACATAATATAAATGGTACTATTATTTATATTGGAAAAAGTAAAAATATACGAAAACGTGTAAACCAACACTTCACTAAAACCTCTCCAAAAGCAAAAAAAATTCAATTACAAGTCGCTTCTGTTACATACGAAACTACAGGGAGTGAGCTTGTTGCTTTACTAAAAGAAAGTGAAGAAATTAAACAAAACAAACCCATACTTAATCGTGCATTAAGAAGAAAACGTTTTACCCATGCTTTATACCGTTTTATTGATGAAGAAGGCTATATTAATTTAAAATTAGATAAAGCAGATGGTAGAAAAAAATCTATTACAACTTTCTCTAATAGACATAACGCTAAAGACTTTTTATTCAATGCTGTAGATAAATTTAACTTATGTCAAAAGCTTGCTGGAATATATAAAACGAAATCCAGTTGTTTTAATTATGATGTTAAAAAATGTAATGGTGCATGTATAAGGGAAGAAACAGTAGAAAAGTATAATGCACGAGTTATAGAATTAATCGATAAATATAGTTATCAAAATCAAAATATGATTATTATAGATCGTGGTCGTGATATAGATGAGAGAAGTGCAATACTAATTAAAAATGGTATTTTTAAAGGTCTTGGTTTTTATAACCTGAATTATCAAATAAATAATATTGATATATTAGAATCTATAATAACCCCCATGGAAAACAACAGAGATAATCAACATATCATTCAATCGTATTTAAGGCGCTTTAAGCGTTTAAAGATCGTTAAATTATGAAAAAAAAAACTCTTTTAAACCTTTTCTTTGTTGTTGTTTCTGCTTATTGTTTTTCTCAAACTTCCTTTAATTCTAAAGGGTTTAATGTTACTAAAGCTGATTTAGAATTAAATACTTTTTATAAAGATTCTACAGCTCAAGCATTAGTAATATATGAAGCTGGCGAATCCTATATAGATAAAAAATCCTTTAACGTAAAAACTAAAATTAAACGTAAAATAAAGATTTTAAGTAAAGAAGGTTTTAAATACGCAACAATAAGCATTTATTTATATAATAATAAAGATAAAAAAGAAACAGTCTCTAAAATTTCCGCTACAAGTTACTCTATAGAAAATGGAAATATTATTACAAGTAAAATTGAAAAAAATAGAGTTTATGAAAAAAAACATAATGATAAATATACAATTGTAAAATTTGCATTACCACAAGTTAAAGAAGGGGCAATAATAACTTACAGTTATGAGTTAAATTCTCCCTTCATCTATAAATATAAAAGTTGGAAATTTCAAAGTGACATCCCTAAATTATATAGTGAATATAAAACTAGTATTCCTGCCATATATGAATACAATATTAAATTGGTAGGAAATCTTAAATTAGATACAAATGAATCTAATTTAAAAAAAGAATGTATTGATGGCCCTTTTGGTTCAAGCGCAGGATGTACTTTAACAACTTACATTATGAAAGACATTCCTCCTTTTATCGAAGAAGATTTTATGACTGCAAAAGATAATTATTTAGCAAGGATTGATTACGAACTAAAAGCCATAAAACACTTTGACGGGACAGTAAATAATATTACAAAAACATGGAAAACTGTAGATAAAGAGTTAAAAATCGATAACGATCTTGGAGGTCAATTAAATAAAGGAAGTTTAGTAAAGAATCTTATTCCTTTATCTATTAAAGAGATTTCAAATCAATTAATTAAAGCCAAATCTATATATAATTTTGTGCAAAATAATTATACTTGGAATAGTAATTTTAATATTTTCCATGAGATATCTATTAAAGAATTAATTAAGTCAAAAACGGGAAATGTTTCAGAAATAAACCTGTTATTATTCAATTTGTTGAAAAAAAATAACATTAATGTTAAACCTGTACTATTATCTACTCGAAAAAATGGTTTTCCCACAAAAATTTATCCTGTTATTTCAGATTTTAATTACCTGATAGTACAGACTGAAATAGAAGGTGTAAAATATTTGTTAGATGCTACAGATCCTTATTTAGCTTTTGGTCAAATTCCATACAGATGCTTAAATGGAGAAGGGAGACTTCTAGACTTTAAAAATGGAAGTGAATGGATCCCTATTAAAGCTTCTAAAGCTTCAATAGTTAGTCTTCGTGCTAATCTTAATTTAAAAGGTTTTTCAATAACTGGAGATGTAAAATCAAAAACAACAGGTTACGAATCATTAAAATTAAGAAAAGAGTATTTTAGTAATAATGTAACTTATTTAAAATACGCAAACGATAAATACCCTAATCTAAATTTCACAAATTATAACGTCAATGTAAAAGATAAAACAAATACTGATTTTAATGAAAATTATAAAATAACTTTTGAGCCAGATCAAGTTGGAGATAAAATTTATATTGATCCTTTTTTGATTAAGTTTTTTACAGAAAATCCTTTTAAATTACAAGAACGTACTTATCCAATAGATTTTGGTTATCCTCGATTATTATCATACAACCTTCAATTAAAAATTGATGAGAGATATAAGATAGAACAGCTTCCAGAAAATATAGCAATACAATTACCAAATAACACAGGCAGATTAAGATTAAATATTATAAAAAAAGAAAATACCGTGTTTATATCATTTAAAATAGAATTAAAAAAATCTATCTATACTGTTAGTAACTACCCTTATTTAAAAGAATTTTTTAGCAAAACAATAAGTGCTCAAAACGATTCAATGATCGTAGTTGCAAAAAAATAACTAATCTTTTATTACTTTTAAAAAATGAAAGGTAAAAAATCAAAACATTGGCGTACCAAACTTCATGAAGTTATATATGAAGCCGATACACCTGCTGGAAAATTGTTTGATGTTGTTTTACTAGTTTTTATACTAGCAAGTATTGTTTTGGTAATGCTAGAAAGCGTAAAAAGTATTGATTCGAAATATCATGATATTTTAAATATAGGAGAATGGGTGGTAACCATATTATTTACTTTAGAATACCTAGCGCGATTAATCGCTGTAAAAAAACCCTTAAAATATGTTACTAGTTTTTATGGCATTATAGACTTATTATCTACTATTCCTAAATACCTATCGTTAATTTTTGCAGGCACACATGCTTTAGTCGCTTTAAGAGCGCTCCGTTTATTAAGGGTTTTTAGAATATTAAAATTAGCACGTTACCTAGGTGCTTCTAATACGCTTGTTACTGCTATAAAAGCAAGCCGAGCCAAAATTTCAATATTCTTATTTGCAGTTGTTATACTTTCTATTATACTAGGAACCATAATGTATATGGTTGAAGGCGAAGAAAATGGATTTACAAATATTCCCAAAAGCGTATATTGGTGTATTGTAACATTAACCACGGTTGGCTATGGTGATATTGCTCCTCAAACTCCTTTAGGGCAACTTATTGCTTCAATAATTATGGTTATGGGGTATGGTATTATTGCTGTACCGACAGGAATTGTATCGGCAGAATATTCTAGAAGTACAAATAATGAAGACAAAACGAATAAAGCAAATAATAAAGTTCATCTCAACTCTCAATCTTGCTCAAACTGTTTAACCGAAAACCATAAAGATGATGCCGAATTCTGTTACAATTGTGGAGAAAGTTTACATTAATTAATCTAAGATTCTATCTTTTAAATTTGAAAAATAAGTATTTAATTTCTATTGTTGGCCCCACTGCTATCGGAAAAACAGCATTGAGCATAAAACTAGCAAATCATTTTAAAACAGAAATTGTTTCTGCCGATTCTAGACAGTTTTATAAAGAAATGCAAATAGGCACTGCTGCCCCCTCTAATGAAGAATTAGCTCTTGCTCCTCATCATTTTATTCATCATAAATCTATTACCGATAATTACAATGTCGGAGCTTTCGAGAAAGAAGCCTTAGAAAAAATAACCCAGTTATTTAAAAGCAAAGATATTGTTATTCTTGTAGGAGGTTCTGGCCTTTATGTAAATGCCGTAATTAATGGATTAGATTATTTTCCAAAAATTGATAAAAACATTCGTGAAAAATTAAATCAAAAATTAGAAACTAAAGGTTTAGACCCTTTACAAGAACAACTCCATAAATTAGACCCAGAGACATATAAAACTATTGCTTTAAAAAACCCACATAGAGTTATTCGTGCTTTAGAAATATGCATTGGTACTGGCCTCCCTTATTCTTCTTTTTTAAATAAAGAAAAAAATAATCGTAATTTTAAAACAATTACCATTGGGTTAACAGCCGATCGTAAAATAATATATAATCGTATTAACCAACGTGTAGATTTAATGATTAAAGAAGGTTTATTAGAAGAAGTAAAACTACTTATAGATGAACAACATTTAAATGCATTAAATACTGTTGGTTATAAAGAACTATTTAATTACATAAATGGAGAGTGGACTTTAGATTTTGCTATTTCAGAAATTAAAAAAAACACTCGGCGTTTTGCAAAAAGACAACTTACATGGTTTAAAAAACAAGAAAACACACTCTGGTTTGATTATAATAGCGATATCGATAAAATTATAGATAATATTAAATTAATTTAAGTATAAATAGTATTTATATCTAATTTAAAACTCACTATATAACATTTAAAAAACCTTGTAAAGAGTAGTTACTATAACGCCTTTATTATCATTTAAAACAATAGACAATAATTGTTTTTCTTCTTTTACCTTAAAGTTAAATGGTGAAGCTAATAAATTAATACCACTTTGCTTTTTTAGTCTAATGCCTTGCCCAGAAATAATTTCCTTATTAGGTATAAAATCTCCTACAGGTATATGCTCTGTTATAATAGCGTATTTAAAATCTGTTAATTTATCTACAATACTTTGCACTTCGGCATTCGATAAATGCTGCAATACTTGTCGTAATATTACACAATCTCCAGAGGGCAAATCGTCTGATACTATATCTAGGCAGTAAAATTCTAAATTTTCTTCTTTAAACTTATCTTTATTACGTATAATAAGATCTGCTACTATATCTACCCCGACATACTTTTTAGTATACTTTACCAGTTCCTTTCCTACATTAAAATCGCCACAACCTAAATCGCATACTTTAAACGATTTTTTAAAAGCCTTTAAAAACGAGATTAAAACAGTTATGTATGGATTTATTATCTCTTCAGCATGAGATCCTACTCCCGAATAAAAATCGTAATTATTACCACCCCAAAGTTTCTTTTCATAGATCTGCTCCATAGCATCTTTAGTAGACCATGGCTTACTAACTTTTTTGTTTATTTTTTTCTCCATAAAAACACTACCAATATTTCTAAGCCGCAAAAGTATAATTAAATATATTAATACTTAAAAGCCGCCTTTTTAAATTTTCTTACAGAAAATATGTACAACTAAACAAATGATTCCTTTCTGTTTATTCTTTATCTTAGGTTTAAGTTGTTATTAATACCCCTTAAACTAATAAATTATAAAAATGTTACAAGCAGATTTTAGCTCATGGTCTATTTATACTGGTCCATCAAATTTAAAGACAATAATTAACGGCCCGAATTGCCCTTGGGTTGTTGGAAATTGGAATGGAATTAATGCAAACACTTCGAAAGAAGAATTAAAAAAAGATATTGACTATAGAATAGATATTATTATAAAAGCATTTAACAAAATGCTTTCCAGTTTCAAAACTTATAATCGTCATTTTGTAATTCCAGAATTTTTCTTTCACTGTACCCAAGGCCCCTATCCAAATATTAAAATTGATGATAAGAATTACCCTTTTGAATATATTGTTACTACCCTAAAGTCTAAAATAGAAGAAGCCATTCCAAAAGATAACAACTATTATACTGTAGTAATAGGGTCTGCATTAACCAGCAACATTGAAGATTATACGACTTTTTTAGCTTCAAATGAAGTTATAGAAAGACAAAACCAACTTAATGAAGCATTATCTAATGGTTTACTCTCTAATTTTAAAACACATAACTTTAGAACTTGGAAAAGAGAACTTTTAAATAATAAACACACAAGCAGTTCTTTAAAAGCATTTTATGCTAACCGCTAGAGCCAATCCTTTATGTACTGTAAGAAATAGAGGCGCTTATTTTCATTTTAATAAAACATTAATGAATGAAGCTGAAATTTTTATTTATGAAAAACAATATGAGTCTACAGTAGATTTAACCATGGGAGTATTTGATGATAATCTAAAAATAACAACAGGAGGAATGATTACTGAGTGGCTAGGTACATAGCAGGTTTTAACAATGCATTGGGCCTAAATAACGTAAAGGCATTAATCTATAATGGTTCTGAAGAGCATCCTTATAATTCTATTACCGATAGTATTACCCCACTAATTATACCCTTAGATATTAACGAAAATGTTTTTGCTCTTAATAAGAGTGAATGACATTATTATGCTTCTAATTAATCAGATATAATACTAAATTGCGTTTTGGCAATAAACCAAAACGCAATTTAGTTTATGTTTTGCATGATAAAAAAAGAATATCTTTGAAAAAACTTTATAATTCAATTTAAAAATGAAGGAAAAACTTTTACTTCTACATGGTGCCTTAGGAAGCAAAAAGCAATTTAAAGCCTTAAAATCTATTCTTGATGAAAAATTTGAGGTGTATGATCTTAATTTTGAAGGGCATGGTGGTCGTGAAAGTAATCGAGAGTTTTCGATTGAATTATTTACTAAAAATGTTATTGATTTTTTTAAAGAAAAATCAATTGAAAAAATTACTATTTTTGGATATAGCATGGGAGGATATGTTGCAATAAATACTGCACTTAAAATCCCTGAAAAAATTAATAAAATAGTAACTATAGGTACCAAATTTAAATGGGATGTCGAATCTTCAGAGAAAGAGGTAAAAATGCTTAACCCTCTAAAAATTGAAGAAAAAGTTCCTCAATTTGCCGAAAAATTAAAACAAGAGCATTTACCACAAGATTGGAAAAAAGTAATGAAAAAAACGGCAAATATGATGATAAATATGGGAAAAGGAACAAAGTTATCTGATAGTGATTTTAAACAAGTTGATATCCCCGTAATTATAGGTATTGGTAGCTTAGACAATATGGTAAGCTATGAAGAGTCTGAATATGTTTGTAATTTATTAACTAATGCTAAATTGATAACGCTTGAAGGTGTTAAACACCCAATAGACAAAATTGACACTTCCCAATTAGTAAATTATATTATTTCCAATTAATTTTTTACTACTTGTAGTATGTATAATTTCATTTAAAACTGAACCTTATAACTCACCATTTTTATTTTAGGATCTTCATTTAAATCTGTCCAAGCAACATATACCGTATCATTTATTACCTCCAATTGAGGAAAACCACTTTGCCTACTAGCTAAAGTGTTAGCAATAACCATATTCTCATCTTTACTTCCATTTTTATGAACCCTCGCAACTTGTAACACAACGTTTTCTTCTATAGGTTCTAACCAGCTTACTAATGCGCTATTATCTTTTAAAAAACTAACATCAACCCTACCAATAGCATTTGCGCTATCTATTCTTATAGGCTTATTAAACTTTTCTCCATTATTATTAGAAAATGCTAACAATATTCTTGGTGTTTCATTTTGAGCCGTAAACCATGCCACTGCAACATTACTTCCCTTAGTTGCTAAAGCAGGTCCATTAACAGGGCAACCATTCAGCTTCCAATAATCGGAATGAATTGGCTTTGGCTTAGTCCACTCTCCATCTATCCAACGCACTATAGAAATATCTCTTACCTCTTCATTATCATTAGACCGATCTCTATAAACTACTACTGGTCCATTATTAGAAATTGCGGTTGCAGTATTACAACAATCGCAAACACGATTGTCTAATTCTACCTCATTAACAATTTTTCCATCTAGATTAATGAATGCATTTCGTAATGTCATTTCTCTCTTTCTAAGATCTTTATTTTTAGTTTTCCGACCATCTAACCAGCTCACATAATACCCATCATCGTAGGCTTTCATTGATACAAAACCATGTTCCGAAGCAACCTTATCCTTATTCAATAAAAAGTTACTTATTTTAATCTCATTTGGTGAAAATAAGCTTAAAAAAATATCGTAATCATATGTTCCTGGTGCCGATTTTTTAAGAATGTTTGTAAGCATATTATCTCCATTAACTGCTAAAGCTGGGAAATCTGCCCAGTTTACAAACCAATCTTTTCCAGAGCTTATTATTTTAGTACCACTCCATTTGTTTTTGTTATAGCATGAGTACTTTAAAATGGCTAATGAATCCTTCTTTTCTACCCATGTCATATGTAATTTCTCGTTACTTACCACTAATCTTGGTAAGTGCGAAAATTCAGAAACAGGCATATCAATTTTGGTTAGAGAAGTAAATGTTGTTTTAACATTTACTTCTCTTTCTTCTTTTATTTTTTGTTTCTCTTTTTTACATGAAATCAAAATAAAAAAGGAGGTTAGTAAAACTAAAAAGTATTTCTTCTGTACCATATTCAACTATCAAATAATTATTCACTCAAAAGAGAGTCTATGTAATTTTCGAATTCAGCTTTAAACTCAATATATTTATTTCCTGTAGCTGGGCCATTAAACCCCGTATGTATTTTTCGAACCTTACCTTCTTTATCTATAAAAACTGAAGTAGGGTAACTCAACACATGGTTTAACATAGGCAATTTTTCTTGAGCTTTAGTTTTACTAGTAGTTCCAAATTGTGCTAACAAAATAGGGTAATTAATATCAATCCTGTCCTGCAATCTTTTTATCGCTTTAAATGCTTTTTCTTTTGTCTTTGCATACTCAAAAGCTAAAGCAACAAACTCTACACCTTTGCTTTTATTTTTCTTATAAAAATTGGAATAGTATTTTGTTTCATCTAAGCAATTTGGACACCAAGTCCCCATTATTTGAACAATAACAACTTTATTCTTAAAACGATCATCACTTAAAGAAACCTGATTGTCTTTTGAGTCCGGAAATGTAAACTCTAAACTATTATAACCTTCTTTTAAAAAAGTTAATTCATTAGCATTTGGTAATTCAAAATTTTCATTACGCTTAGCATAAAAAGGTTCCTTCCAATGTCCTCCTGAGTAAAACATGCCATTTAATGTTGAATCTGTAACAGTAGCAGTAAACAAAAAAGCATGCGCACCATCAAAAGTAGAAAGTTTCATTTTATTTCCATCCATAACACCTTCTAAATAACGATAGTCTCCGGTTTTTGTTCTAAAAGTACCTGTTATTTTATTACCGTTTTGTTTAAATATCCCTTTAGCAACATATTTATCAAACTCTTTATTGGGACTAAACACAGTTTCCCAATTACCAGAAATATTAGCATTAACATTAGTGTTTACAACATCAAAACGAGTAGCATTTATTTCTGCTCTAAAAGGAAGTATTCGATTTTTCCCTTTTATAATATATTCTCCTACTAATTTATCTTTTTCAATTTTTGCTGCAATAACTCCTTCAAAAACTGGTATTTTAATATATATAGAATCATTCTTAAAGGTAATATCATTTACTTCAATAACCTCTTCAGCATTATATATATTGAGTAAATTAGGTGTTTTTAATTCAAAATTAAACGGAATAATTTCATTTTCATTTATCTTGAATTCTGCTCTATATTTACCCAATTTAAGTTTTTGTTCTTTTTTTTCAGAATGACATGACCACAAAAATGAGAAAACAATAAGTGTTAAAATATGACGCATAAATTATGTTTTAAATATTATTCGAATTAACAACAAAATACTTACAAATGAAAAAGTAAGAGTTTAATTGTATTGAGGTTTTAATATCTCAGCATCATATTTCTCTTTTTAAATCAAAAGCCTTACATACTAATTCTATAAACTTTAACTAAATTAGTATATTTGCTCTCTTAAATTTATCATCAATTATGAAGATTTCATACAACTGGATTAAACAGTTTTTAAAAATAGATTGGACACCAGAACAAACAAGTGAGCTTTTAACAGATTTAGGCCTCGAAGTAGAAGGTTTAGAAACATATCAAAGCATTAAAGGCGGCCTAGATGGTGTTATTGTAGGAGAAGTGTTAACCTGTATACAACACCCTAATGCAGATCGTTTAAAAGTAACTACTGTTAATATAGGAAAAGAAACTCCTTTACAAATTGTATGTGGTGCGCCTAATGTTTCTGCTGGGCAAAAAGTCCCTGTAGCGACTATAGGTACTGTTTTGTATACACCTGAAGGCGAATCTTGGACTATTAAAAAGGGTAAAATTCGTGGAGAAGAAAGCCATGGAATGATTTGTGCAGAAGATGAATTAGGACTTGGAAAATCTCATGATGGTATACTTGTTTTAGATAAAAAGACTAAAATCGGTCTTCCTGCTTCTGAAATTTTCAATATAGAAAACGACTCTGTTTTTGAAATTGGATTAACTCCCAATAGAGCTGATGCTATGAGTCATTACGGAACAGCTCGCGATTTAAAAGCGGGTTTGCAGCATAAAGATATTAACTTAGAGCTTAGAACACCTAGTGTAAGTGCTTTTAATATAGAAAATAGAACTTTAAAAATAGATGTAGATATTAAAAACAAAGACTTAGCTCCCCGTTATTGTGGTGTAACAATATCTGGAGTAAAAGTTGGAGAATCTCCAGAATGGATAAAACACCGATTAAAAGCTATTGGAATAAGTCCTACAAATAACATTGTTGATATTACAAATTATGTATTGCATGAATTAGGACAACCCTTGCATGCTTTTGATGCTAATAAAATAACAGATCATAAAATTAAAGTAAAAACATTAAAAACTGGAACTAAATTCACCACTTTAGATGGTATAGAGCGCGAATTACATGAAGATGATCTTATGATTTGCGATTCTAAAAAACCACTATGTATTGCTGGTGTCTTTGGTGGTTTAAATTCTGGTATTTCAGAATCTACTACAAATATATTTTTAGAGAGTGCTTATTTTAATCCTGTAAGCATTAGAAAAACGGCAAAACGCCATGCGTTAAACACAGATGCCTCATTTAGGTTTGAACGTGGTATTGACCCCAACATTACAGAATATGCTTTAAAACGCGCAACTTTATTAATACAAGAAATTGCAGGAGGAGACATTACTAGTGATATTTCTGATTCTTACCCTAAAAAAATAGAAGATTTTCAAGTACACTTAACTTTTGATAAAGTTACTAAATTAATTGGTCAGCAAATACCTAAAGAAACAATTAAAAGTATATTAACCTCTTTAGATATTAAGGTGAATAATGTTACTGAAGCTGGGTTAGGTTTAACTGTACCTTCTTATAGAAATGATGTACAAAGGGAAGCCGATGTAATAGAAGAAATATTACGGGTTTATGGTTATAATAACATAAAAACGACCACAAAATTAAATGCCTCGATTTCTAATTCTTCAAAATTTGAAGACCACAAATTACAGAACGTAATTGGTAACCAATTAGCCGCACAAGGTTTTTTTGAAATACTCTCAAACTCTTTAACTACCCCCAATTATATAAAACTTAGTGAGCAATTAAAAGAAGAGCATAATGTTGTAATGCTAAATCCCTTAAGTAATGATTTATCAGTTATGAGACAATCATTATTATTCTCAGGATTAGAAGCCATTTCACATAATATAAATAGAAAACGTACAAATTTAAGACTCTTCGAATTTGGGAAAACATATCATAATTATAATAATAGAGAAGAATATAAACACCTAACTCTATTCTTAACTGGGAATAAAACAGTAGAAAACTGGGCTGTTAAAGTTAAAAAGAGTAATTTCTTTTACTTAAAAAGTACTATTGAAACTTTATTACAACGTCTTGGTGTTAATCGTTTTGTATCCACTCCTATAAAAAATGATCTTTTTAGTGAGGGTATGCAACTAAATATTGGAAAACTTAATATTGTAGAATTTGGAGTTGTAAAGCAAAAAACATGTAAGTATTTTGATATCTCACAAGAGGTATTATACGCTGATTTTAATTGGGATAATGTATTAGAAATTACCAAACGTAATAGTATTAAATTTAAACCCATTTCTAAATACCCAGAAGTTCGTAGGGATTTCGCTTTGTTACTAGATAATAATGTTAATTTTAGCGACATACATACTATAGCAAAACAAACTGAAAAGCAATTATTAAAAAATGTTAGCCTGTTTGATGTTTATAACGGAAAAAATCTTCCTAAAGGCAAAAAAAGTTACGCTGTAAGCTTTACAATTCAAGATGAAAATAAAACACTTACCGATAAACAAATTGATAAAATAATGAGCAAATTACAAGCCAATTTTGAATCTAAGCTCGGTGCTGAGTTAAGGTAGGGAAAGTAAATAGTCCTTCGGGGGTGGGCCAAGGCATTGCATTAGAATAGATTTAATTGGTCAGTCTTAATTTAATACTTCATATTCCTTCTCTTTTCCTTGATTTTTTTACATATTGAGCAATGGTTTTCTCATTACAGTGACGACCTACAGTATTAATGTAAATACTTCTAAATTCTAAGGTGTGTTTGTATGTCTTTTCGATTAAAGGGAAAAAGTTGAATAATAGAGATGCCCTTTGTTTCTGATTTTCAGTCCAGTTATTTGGCTTTTTTACGATGATATACCTACTTCTTGCTAAAAGTTTCTTTATACTATCTCCATTGGACAAAACAATAGGTTTGTATTTTTCACCTTCTTTCTTGGCCTTTGCAATGGCTTTATTTTCATCTTCTATTGCTTTCCATCGATACTTTACTCGCATATGCTGTAAGGCTTCCATGACAAATTTTACTACATGAAATCTATC
>JAHDGB010000234.1 GCA_020627885.1 Flavobacteriaceae bacterium
CATTAATGCCTAAAAATATAGAATAATATTCCCTAATGTTAGTGATTAAGTTCTTTCTCTAACACATTTTTTTTTACTGTTTTATTTACATCTAAGTTTAGTAAAATGTTAGGGTTTGGACAATTATCTTTAAAAAAAACAAGATCTTTGTCATTAGAAACTCCTGGGTAATCTCCTATTTTCCCTTGCAGATCCTTTACTATTTGAAAATGCAAATGAGGCACATATTCGCCATTAACATCTGGAGTACCAATCTGAGCTATTACCTCGCCTTGTTTAACTTTATCTCCAACCTTAATATTGTGAAGTGAATCTATACTTAAATGCCCATATAGTGTATGCATTATAACACCATAAATATTATGTTTTAATATAATAGTTGGTCCATAATCGCCATGATTACTGTTATTATTAAAACTATGTATTTCGCCATCAAATGCTGCCAAAACTGAGGTTCCTGCTTTAGCCCACAAATCTACCCCCAAATGAATATTTCTTTGATTACCATTAGCAGTGTCATTAAAATAAGGGCTCCTTTTGTATAAATTTCTTTTCTCCAAATACCCTCCAAACGCAACTTCTGCATTATTGATTTTTAAATAATTTGCAATATAAACATTCCACGATTCATAACAATCTGGGTTAACATGCTTTAAATCTGTGTTAGTTACAGATAAGTCTATTGGAACGTATTTGCTTTTAGAAATTGAATAATCAATAACATTAATGCTATCTAAATTGATAAAAGACAAATGGGTAGGTGAAGATTCTGAACTCATCGAATAAATTACTTTTTTAAAATGTAATAAAAGATTAACTCTGAACGGGATAAAAGTAATATTTTTACTACTTTTTACAGATATAAGCTTAGTTTTAGATTTAAAAACATTTTAGTTTTTAAACTGTTTCTCATATTCTAAATTTAGTCTTTTTATACTAAAAAAAAAATTATAGGTTAATATTTTTTTAGTTAACAATATAAGATATAACAACTTTCTATACTTTATTTTCAATATGAATTAATTATTATACGATATAATATGTAACACTATCAATTAAAAAGCATCTAAAAGTTAAATAATTTAAAAAAAACTCTTTTATCATACAAAATCTAAAAAACTAACGTTAACATACTAACTAACTCCATTTTATATTAAATTCATTATTTTAATTTTTTCTTGAATGAATGTATTTTTAAAGCGATTTATTTTATTGCTGGCTATTATAGTTATTGGTGTTTTATGTTACTCTTTTTACAATAATGGATTATTAAGCAAGTCTTTAAGCCCGAAAAAAACTGTTGCCTTTACTGTAGATAACCTAAAACTCAAAGTTTTTTATAATCGCCCCTATAAAAGAAATAGAGCTATTTTTGGAGCATTAGTTCCTTATAATAAGGTATGGAGAACTGGAGCAAATGAAGCCACAACTTTTAGTACTAACAAACCTTTAAAAATAGGAAATGATTCACTTCCAAAAGGAAAATACACACTCTGGTCTATACCTAATGATTCTTCTTGGACAATTATTTTTAATTCAAAAATGTACCCTTGGGGGGTAAATGAGGTTATGCAGCCCATGCGCGACCCAAAATTTGATGTTATACGACATACCTCTGAAGTTCAAAAAATAAAAAATACAGTAGAACAATTTACAATTGCTTTTGATAACTCTACAGATAATTTATTTTTAACCATGGCTTGGGATAATACAAAAGTTACTGTGCCTCTTAAATAAATTTTTGTGGTATTTTTTTTACTTATAGTAAATAATATCTTGTAATACCTAATAAATTTATAAATATCCCTTTTAAATTTGAATTATTTTTTATTAACATAAAACAGTAAATACAAGCATAATCTAAGTTACGTATATATTTTATATTAAAAATATAAAAGAAAAGGAAACTAATTTAATCGATTATTTAAAGGTTTATTTCGTATAATACTTAACTTTGGAATTATATACTATTAGTAGATTTTAGAATTTATAGCTATTGAATACAAAACCAAATAAATCGGCTCTAAAAGAAAATGAAGGTATTTCTCAACCAGAAATAGTTAATCAAAAATCTATATCTAACATTAAAAGAAAAAGAAAACAATCTTCTTCGCCCGAAAAACTAATCAAAGATATTTTAAGGGGAGATATCACTGCTTTAAGTAAAGCTATAACTTTAGTTGAGAGTAAAAATATTACACATTTAAAAAAAGCAAATACGATACTTAAAGCCTGTTTACCTTATGCTAACAAATCTATTAGAATAGGAATAACTGGTGTCCCAGGTGTAGGTAAAAGTACTTTTATTGAAGCTTTTGGCATGCACCTTACTTCGCTTAATAAAAAAGTAGCCGTATTGGCTGTAGACCCTAGTAGCTCATTAACCAAAGGAAGTATTTTAGGAGACAAAACAAGAATGGATGAGCTTGTAAAAAATAAAAGTGCCTATATACGCCCCTCTGCTTCTGGAGATTCTTTAGGAGGTGTTGCTCGAAAAACAAGAGAAGCTATAATTTTATGCGAAGCTGCTGGCTTTAATACAATAGTAATAGAAACCGTAGGTGTCGGACAAAGCGAAACAGCAGTACACAGTATGGTCGATTTTTTTCTATTATTAAAACTTGCTGGAGCTGGTGATGAATTACAAGGAATAAAACGAGGTATAATAGAAATGGCTGACACAATTGCTATTAACAAAGCTGATGGTGATAATTTAAAACGTGCAAAGCTTGCTAAAGTTGAATTCAATAGAGCCTTACATTTATATCCTGAAAAAACATCCAATTGGCAACCTAAAGTAGTAACCTGTAGCGCCATAAATAATGATGGTGTAAATGAATTGTGGACCATTATTAAAAGCTATATTTCTCATACTTCAGATAATAATTATTTTGAGCAAAAACGAAATGCACAAAATAAATATTGGCTACTTCAAACTATTGAAGATCAATTAAAAAGTGATTTTTTTAATTCCAAAAAGATTAAAAAAGAATTGCTAAATCAAATTAAATTAATAGAAAGTAATAAAACAACTCCTTTTGCTGCTGCCGACTATTTATTAGGGTTAAAATAAAATACGTTCTCTCTTAATCAGAAAACCTACTCCATATCCTTAGGGGAAAAACACCCTATTTTCAACTTAAAAACACATTAATTAATTTATAATCAATTATTTAAAAACAAACAACTTTATTATCAATCCGCCTTTTGTAAAACAAATCTTATAATAATGTAACTTTGTATAATACACAATAACCGCAAAACCATGAAATTTTATATCCCGCAATTAATCAAACTATCATTATTATTTTTATTACTACAATCTTGTGCTACTGTAAATGCAAAGTATAGTGTCGAAAAAGTAAATAAGCATATTATACCTGTTAATAATGCTATAGAAATGTATAACGAACATGATAGTAAGAGAATACAATTATTTGAAGACAAGCTAAAGCAAGTGTATCAAAATCCTAATTTTGAAGACACAAAGTTTGTTTGGATGCCTTTAGATGAACTTAAGGCCTATGTTAGTTATATTGAGGCCATAAAAAAGACTAACCCTGAAGATGAAGTTTCAGGAATAAGACTTTATTTTTCTGCTTACCCTAACAGAGACCGATTAAACGACAGAACTATAAAATACCCTGGCCAACAAACCATTTTTATGGTACCAACAGTAAAATCTAACAATAGAAATGAGAGGTATAATGTAATGAACCATTTACCATTTGTTATTAAGCCAGAAAGTAGCAGTAACCCTATAAAAGGAACATTTGTTATTTTAGAAAAGTTAATGCTTAGTTATTATAAAGGACAAGA
>JAHDGB010000025.1:0-16278 GCA_020627885.1 Flavobacteriaceae bacterium
AAGTAATTTTATATGCTGTATCAACATTAAATGCATTTTGAAATAAAACACCTCCAATTTGATCGTTTACAAAATTTAAACTCAATTCTATTTTATCATTTAATGGAACATTAGCAAACCCATTTAAGGTTTTTGGAGCTCCTTTAATTCCTACCCATTGCGTACGATATAAACTACCTACTTGAATTAAAGAAGGTTCGTTCATCATATACCCTGGGTTAACAACACTCATATTATACATATATTGAGTGTACTGAGGATCTTGTTGTGCATATGCAGAAATACTACATATAATGCCTATTAAAAAGATTTTAAGTTTCATATATAATTATCTGCTTAAATAAAAATTACTTTGAAATGGCTTAGTTATATTATCCTTAGGATCAAATACGTAAAAATAAGTCCCAGATGGTAAATTTTCGCCTAAAGCTAATGACACGTTTGATTTCCCTTCAAAAAAGCCTGTATTTACATTACCTACGAAAACTACAGAGCCATACCTATTAAATATTTTAATTTCATAATTTGGATATACTTGAGGTAAAACTCCCAAATCTAAATTATCATTTTGTGAATCATTATTTGGAGATACCCCATCTGATATTTCTAACACACAACTTCCTACTCCATATGGTATTACATTAGCTATTATAGTTGTTCGCGTTGAAAAACATGTCGCACTAGGATCTGTAGAAGCGATATAATAATCTTCTCCATTAACCAATAATGTATCTAAATCTAATGGTGTAGTAGATGTAGCTGTATCATACCATTCATAATCTGTTGCTCCATTTACAGTAAGATTGGCTAATGTAGCTTCTTCAAGAACACAAAATGCTAAATTATTAACTGTTGGGGCTACAAGATCAGTTACTGTAATCTGTAATGTCGCTATTTGTTGCGGACATGCTGAATTAAGTTGTATTTGATACTCAAAGTCATAATCCCCAGGTGCTAATAGTGTTAAATCAATAATGCTCCCAGATAAAGCTCCTGTTGGTGGTACTGAAACATCTACATATACTCCTCCTGCATCAGCTACGGGGTCTAATAGTGTTGCCAAATCATATTGCAAATCAGATCTACATGCTGTTGCGCTCATATCCATCCCTGCATTAGAATTCGGGAATATTGTTACCGTAAAAGTACTAGAACTTCCTGCACACATAATTACTGTAGGGTCTGTTGTTGAAACATTATCTGGTACAGTATATGTATATACCCCAGCATCTGACGCTGATGGATCGAAAGTAACATTATTATCAGTTGAGATCGTTCCGTCTGGAAAAGTCCATGTTCCATTATTATTAGGGGTTCCTCCTAATTCGTCAAACAGGTTAAAACTACTATCACTGACACACACGTCTCGCGTTGTATCCATTCCTGCACTATATTCTTCGTATACAGTTATAGTTAAATTAGCACTATCTGTACAATTTGAAGGTGTTGTTGTACTATAATTAAAATTGAAAACTGTATTCCCATTAATTACAGGAAAAGTATATGGGTTAGTAATTGTTAGCCCCGTATTTATGTCTGTCCAAGTTCCTAAAGCTCCATTATATATTGGACCACTAACTCCTCCATCATCTTCTAATAGGGTTATTAAGTCTACTGGAGATGGCAAACTCGTTTCACAATATTCAACAACTTGAGTAGGATCGGACGGTGTGTGCTCACCTGCATAATTAAATGGATTAATAATTATGGTTACCTGAGCTGTTTCTGCTCCACATAGGCCATCTTCATTAGTGTCTGCATTACATCCATCTGGAGATTCATATATAGTTTGAGATGTGGCTTCACAATTACAATTAACCTCTGGAGGTACCATGTATTCAAAAACATAGGTTCCAGCATCTGCATTTGTTAAATTTGTAAGGCTAATAGTTCCTAAATGATTATAAGGTATTGGGGGATTTCCAGGTGTACATGTCCCTGGATTACTCTCTAAACCTAAGTTTGAAGGTCCAGAAACTAAAGTCCAATCTGTACAACAATCATTAGGATACTCAAAACCTGCTGTAAACTCTAAATAATCATATAAATTAATAGTAGCTGGTACGGTATTATCATTAACGCAAAACTGAGGATTTGGTACCGTTTGGCTAAAAGGTCTTAATTCTTCATGAAATGTAAATCTTACTGTGCTTTCTTTATCTTCACATACTGTAGATCGACTGGAAACCATATATGTGTATTCATATGTTTCACAACCAAACCTAGGGTTAGTTGCTACTAAATCATTATATACTTGTACTAAGTTAATTATAGAGTCTCCAGGACCACTAATTTGACCCGTAGGATCATCAACTCCATCAAGCCATCCTCCTTCTATATCTTCATTTACTAAATAATTATCATTTAGTAAATCAATATTTTCATAAATGCTACCAGCAACTAAATTATTTTCACATATATTTATTTCATTAGCAAAACCTGAATGAACTTCTCTTATAACCGAAATCTTTACTGATGATTCCTGAGAAGTACAAGGAGCAATCCCTGGCACAACGTAAAATAACTCAAAAGTTTCCTCGTCTACCAATGGAGGGCCAGGTGTATATGGTACTGCAGCTCTAAATACTCCTGTAGCAGCATCAATAGAAATAAAATTAGCACTAGAGCCTCTATACTCCCATAATCCATTTGTATGTGGACTAGGTAATGATAAAAAGGCTAAATCCATATCAAACTCAGCTATAGATCCACAGGGGTCTGGGCCTATATCACAAACTTGAATATTAACTCCTGTAGTACCAATAGGAGGGGCTACATTTCCCGGAAATGGTCCTAAAACCACATTTAAAGTCATAGTCGGTCCTGTTGTACAATTAGGGTTTGTAAGCTCAAATTGATAATCTGTAACCGCTACTGAAGAATTATCCAAATCCCATAAATGAAGGTCTCCTGTAGCTCCATCTAAAGCGAAATTAAAACCTGGGTCAAACCAAGTTCCTGCTGCTAACACTCCTCCTATTTGACTCGTATACTCATCATATAGGTTTATTACACCATCTGGGGTACCATCCGAATTACCATCTATAGTAGTCATATCACAAAAAACCAGTGTTTCAACACGATCGCATTGAGCACTGGCAAAAAAAGTGGCAAAAAATACTAATAGGGGTAACTTATTTAAATATGTTTTCAAATACTTAGATTTAAGTTTAACGACGTAAATATAATAATTAATTAGTCATTACATTAATTGTTTCTATATACTTAACAACAAAAAACATATTAACCCTACTTTTACACAGAAAGTATTTACACCTTAAGAGAGTATGTTTTTTTTAGATAAATTTATGGTGTAGTGTTTGAGACTTGTATAAGTTTACCATTAAAATATTTATTGCCATTAATTGAAAATTCTGAAATATATTGAGCCATTTCTATAGCTGAAACTGAAGCTTTATACCCAGGAAAAGCCTCTTCTAACATTTCTGTCTGAACCGCCCCTAATGCTAATACATTAAAACTAGGGCCGATATCTTTATATTCTTCAGCCAATAATTCGGTTAATGTAATTACTGCTCCTTTACTTGAACTGTATGCCGATAAGCCTGAAAATTTAACACTTCCTTGCACACCTCCCATTGAGCTTATAGTGACAACATGCCCATCCTTTTTAATAAAGGGCAAAACTGTTCGAGTCATTTCTGCAACTCCAAATACATTAGTTTTATAAACTTTTTCAAAATCGGTCATAGAAGTCTCAGCAAATGGCTTATTTAACAACGTCCCTGCATTATTAATAAGAATATCAACATGTTTCCATTCTTTTTTAATAAAGCGTTCTACTTTATTATAGTCTTCTTCGTTTGACAAATCGAAAGGGAAAGAAAAAATATTATCAAAATTTAAATTGCTTACTGGTTGTTCATTTCTTGATAATGCTAATACATTATGACCTTTACTTGCTAGTATATGAACTAACTCAAAACCTATCCCTCTACTCGTTCCTGTTATTATAATATTCTTTCCTTTCATTATTACGTTTGTATTTTCCTGCATTTAAAATTTCATTCCCATAACTATATCCAGAGTGTCATTCAATAAAATTATAAAAAGATTTAAATAATAGAAAAATCCCAATTCAAAAAATAATTATGAATCGGGATTACTATTTTAGTATCTATATATGTTATTCTTTTTATAACAACAACTACACTAACATAGTCACAGGGTTTTCTATATACCCTTTTAATGTTTGCAAAAACTGCGCTCCAGTTGCTCCATCTACTGTTCTATGGTCGCAAGCTAATGTTAATTTCATAGTATTACCAATTACTATTTCTCCATTTTTAACTATTGGTTTTTGAACAATTGCTCCAACAGATAATATTGCTGAATTTGGTTGATTAATAATTGATGTAAAACTTTCAATTCCAAACATCCCTAAATTTGATACAGTAAATGTGCTTCCTTCCATTTCTTGAGGTGTTAACTTTTTATTTTTAGCTCTTCCTGCAAAATCTTTAATAGCTGCTCCGATTTGAGGTAATGCTTGCTCATTAGCAAAACGTACCACTGGAACAACTAAACCATCCTCTACAGCAACAGCAACACCAATATGAACATGGTTATTTAGCTGCATCTTATCCGAAAACCATCTAGAATTTACTTGAGGGTGTTGGCGCAAAGCTAATGCACAAGCTTTTACTATCATATCATTATAAGAAATTTTCACGTCTGGAATAGAATTAAATTGTGATCTAAACGCAATTGCATTCTCCATATCAAATTCTACATTTAAGTAATAGTGGGGTGCTGAAAATTTAGATTCACCTAAACGTTTCGCTATAACCTTCCTCATTTGAGAATGTTTAATCTCATCAAAGTTTTCTTCACCTGAAGGAATAAATTTTGCTACAGGGGCTAACGATTGCTTAACTGCCTGTCTAGGCACATAATTTTCAACATCTCTTTTTATAACTCGTCCATTTTCCCCCGATCCTTGAATTTGAGATAAATCATACCCTTTTTCTTCTGCTATTTTTTTAGCTAAAGGAGAAACAAACACTCTGCCTGTTGCATTAGAAACAGGTATTACTATTTTCTCTTCTTTATCTGATATGGGTTTGGATTGCTCTTGCTCAACCTTATTCGGTTTTACTTCAACAGTTGCATCAATATGAACTGAAAAATTCTTAGCAATATGAGATACATCAGTGCCTTTTGGACCTATAATTGCTATCAGATCATCTACTTTTGCTGAATCGCCTTCATTTAAACCAACATGCAACAAAGTCCCTTCATTAAAAGATTCGAACTCCATTGTAGCCTTATCAGTTTCAATTTCTGCTAAGATATCACCTTCCTCTATGGGGTCTCCAACTTTTTTTAACCAAGTGGCAACTGTTCCTTCCTCCATTGTATCACTCAGTCTAGGCATAGTTACTACTATAACTCCTTCTGGTAATTCTGTTACTTTTGCTTCATTTTTAGCATCTCCTTTATGATTTGTTTTTTCTAACGAATTATCCTCATCATTATTTGTTGCTAAACTAGCTTTCAAAAGCTCTGAAATATCTTCTCCTTCTTCTCCTATTATTGCTAGTAACTCATCAACCTTAGTCGTTTCTCCTTCCAGTACTCCTATATGGAGTAAAACGCCTTCATTGAAAGACTCGAACTCCATCGTTGCTTTATCGGTTTCGATTTCTGCTAAAATATCGCCTTCTTCAATTTTATCGCCCACTTTTTTTAACCAAGTAGCAACAGTACCTTCTTCCATGGTGTCGCTTAAACGCGGCATATTAATTACTTCTGCCATGGCTTATAATTTATGCTGAATGAATGGGTAATCTTCTTGTTCGTACACTGCCTCATACATTACATTTTTTTCTGGATATGGTGACTCTTCAGCAAATTTCTCGCACTCAGAAACTAATAATTTCACACGCTTATCTACAGTTTTAAGTTCCTCTTCAGTTGCATATTTGTTTTTTAAAATAATATCTTTCACTTGTTTTATAGGATCAAGCTTTTTATATTCTTCTACTTCTTCTTTCGTTCTATAATGTTGCGCATCACTCATAGAGTGCCCTCTATACCTATACGTTTTTACTTCTAAAAAAGTTGGCCCTTCACCTTTACGGGCTCGCTGTATAGCTTCATCAAAAGCCTCTGCAACTTTAATGGGGTTCATTCCATCTACTGGTCCTGAAGGCATTTCATAACCTCTTCCCAATTTCCATATATCTGTATGATTCGCCGTTCTTTCTACAGAAGTCCCCATAGCATACCCATTATTTTCACAAACAAAAACGACAGGCAATTTCCAAAGCATTGCTAAATTAAAAGTTTCATGTAATGAGCCTTGTCGTGCAGCACCATCTCCAAAACAGCATATTGTAACGGCATCTTTATCATGGTATTTATCACCAAAAGCAATCCCTGCTCCTAAAGGAATTTGACCTCCAACAATACCATGCCCACCATAAAAGCGGTGTTCTTTAGAAAAAATATGCATAGAACCTCCTAAACCATTAGAGGTTCCTGTTGCTTTCCCATACAACTCCGCCATCACTCTTTTAGGGTCAACCCCCATACCAATAGGCTGAACATGGTTACGATAAGCTGTAATCATTTTGTCTTTAGTTAAATCCATAGCATGTAAAGCTCCTGCTAGAACAGCTTCTTGCCCATTATATAAGTGTAAAAAACCTCTAACTTTTTGCTGAATATACACTGCTGCAAGTTTGTCTTCAAACTTCCTCCAAAATAGCATGTCTTCATACCATTTTAAATATACTTCTTTTGTTACTTTTTGCATTTACAAATTACTCTTTAAAAACGAATCACAAAAATACTACATTAGTTAGTAACTATAAAATTGTAATTAAGTAAATACCATTTTTAAGTAAAATGTTTCATTAAACAAGAAAAACTATTGCGACGCAATAGTTTTTCTTGTATTCATTATTATATTTTTCTTTGGTTCTATAATTCCTGATAAGTTCCTGCTCCTAAATTAAAAGTAAGAGAAAATCGCAATGTACTTTCTAAAGGACTCTGTACTTTCGAAGCCGAAAATAAATATGATAAATCTATATTAAGCACATTATACTTAAACCCTGCTCCTAAAGCAAAAAACTTTCTAGCCCCTTTTGTTTCATCTTCATTAAAATACCCTAGTCTGAAAGCAAATGAATCTTGGTACATATATTCTGCTCCTAAAGCATAAGTAAACTCTTTCATTTCCTCTTTTCCTCCCCCTGGTGCATCTCCAAATGACTGGAAAATCCCTGAAACAAACCCTACATTTCTATTTTCTTTACCATCAATAATATAATTTTCTTCTAAACTTTGAGAGTTATCTACTCCTGCATCATATACTCCATTATTATTAAGGTCTTGAAACACACGTTTCGACCCTCTTATTGGAGGTGTTGGCACTAATAACTTGGTTAATTCAGCTGTAAGCCCCAGCTTATTAAAATCGTCAAATACAAAATCGAATCCCCCCCCTAATCTCAAATTAGTTGGCTGAAAGTTCTCGACCCCACCTTCATCATATTTAAATTTTGGGCCCAAGTTTTGAATTGCAAATCCACCTCTCCATCTACCATTAAAATTATCATATGCTTTTTCTTCCGTTTGATAATACCCACTAATATCGACACCAAAAGTACTCGCAGCCGAAGCATCAGTATCTGCTATATTTAACTTCAGATCAGAACTCAAGTACCTCATAGCTACAGATAGTGCGAATTGATTACTCAATCTTAAACCATAAGAGACATCGAAAGTAAACTCATTAGGCCTTTGTATTAAAGCTTGAGAAAATTCATCTTGAACAAACTCTATATCTCCTAATGAAAAATATTTAAAACTTGCTGCAACTGCACTTTGCTCATTTAAACGATTAAAATAAGTTACATTTCCTAAAAATATATCTTTTACTAACTTACTCAAATATGGCGTATAACTTACAGCAACTCCAGATTTAGATGTAGACATTACATATTTAGATGAGTTCCATTGTTGAGAAAACCCATCAGCAGATGTAGCAACTCCCATATCTCCCATTGCTGCCGCTCTAGCATCTGGAGCTATTAATAAAAATGGAACTCCTGTAGTAATAACTCTTGAGTCTTGATAAGGCTTTATTTCTGTTATTTCAGCCTGTGCATTACCCTTATTACTAATAGCAAATAAAAGAAATAAAGTAATAGCAATTAAAGTTTGTTGCTTCATTGGTTTATAGGTCATTTTTTGATGTGTCAAATTAATTCTAATACTAAACGATATAATTGATTATTTATTTAACAAATATAATTTTTATTTAGAGTATAACAAGCTTCTCTATCTTCTCTGTGGTTTTATTCGTTATCTCTGAACGAACTTTAAGCTTATAGATATAAGTTCCCTTACCTATTTTATTTCCAAAATCATCTCTCCCATCCCATGTAATATCTCTCGATGCTGATGCTACCGATTTGCTTCCAATACCTGTAGTTTTACCATTTATAGTTCTTACTAATTTCCCAGTAAATGTAAATATTTGAACAGAGATATCTAATATTTCAGAGCTGTTATGATTAAACCAAAACTCAGTATAATTTACAAATGGATTGGGATAATTAAGAACATTATCTATCACTAATGATTCATTCTCATCAAAAACCATAAACTGTAACTCTGATGTAGACGAATTATTGTATACATCCCATGCTTTTAGTGTAAGTGTATGCAAGCCTGGCTTCAACCCTCTAAATGGAAAACTCAAACTTCCAGAAGTATACACGTCTAAATCAGTTGTATAATAATTATTAAGAATAAACGGGTTAACTTCATCTCCATCAATTATTGCCACAATATCATGACCTATACCACTTGCAGTATTTATTCCATTTTCATCTTGAAGTTTTGCTATAAGTGTTGGTGATGAGTTAGTAATCCCTCCAGAAACAAAGTTTTCATCATTCATAAACAGATTAATTACTGGACCTTCGTTGTCTTCTTCTGCGTTTTCATTAATCCCTCCTATTTGCACTGTATTTATTGAAGCTCCAGACTTATCAGTAATAGTATTTTCATTAAAAGCATAAAAACTCGCTTTCCCAGCTCCTATCGGTATACCAACATCTTTAGGAACCACAAAACCAACCTCAAATTGCCCATTCACAACAGTTGCTTGCCCTCTAAAAATAACCTCTCCAAGAGTCTTATAGTAAAGTTTTATAGTTTGCCCTGCTAGTACAATACCATCATTAGCTAGAGTTTCTTTTTGTAAATCTTTATCATAAATGGTAGCAACTATTTTTCCATTATAATTTGTTAACACATTTCCTTGTTCATCCGTAACTTCTCCGTTTAATTTTGCATGACTCAATCCTTTTAAAATATCTGTTGGTCCTGTAATCGGATCATCATTAATTCTTGTTAAACGAATACTAGGTTCTGGAATAGCCAATTTCATTGCTGGATCACCAATGAAAAACACCAATCGCTTTTGACTTATATTAGTTATTAAAGGGTCTACTTTTGACAAGCGTAAAGCTTCAGCCATAGTAGGATATTCAAATTCTCCTAGAGAATCATTATCATTATAAGAAAATAAATACTCACTTATTTTTTTATTAAAAGCAATCCCTACATTAACAAAAATCTGTCGTGTAGTCGAAATTAAACCAATAGCGCCTCCATTTGCATTCCAATAAATAAGCTCCCCTCCTGTTTCTCTTAAAGGATTATCAAACCGACTATACTCGCAAGTTACTGTTACCAAACAATTCATTTTACATGTGTTTCGTAATGCTAATGCATCTGTATTACGAAATATCCGTTCTTTAGCAAAACCGTCTTCTCCACCATGCCCAAAATAATTAACAACCAAGGCTCCGTTTTCAATAGCGTTATTAATAGCATTTTTAGCTTCAGGATAACGATCGCCTCCAGAAGAAGACTCTTGTTGAAACGAATCTGAATGAATTTTAACGACATTCATAAATGGTCTTTCTGCTTCAACCGTATCTCCTATCTCATCTGTAGTTTCTTGAATTACTTTTTCCCAGGCAATATCTACATCATCAGAAATTACTACGAAATTATTTCGCCAACTCCCAAGAGTTTCTTTACTATAATAACGTTCAATTTTGTCAACCATTTGTTTTGCTCTTAAAGGAGTATCTGCTAATATTCTCCCTACGGCAATATCTAATTTATCTGAAGTATTCAATTCTCCTTCATTCAAATCCATAATTCCATAAAAATCGTCAGACACGTATGAACTTGTTAAATCAAAACTACTATAAGCATTCCATGTAGGGAAATTGTATTTATTAGTTGTCCCTGCAATACGGCCTTCTTTATAATCAAAACTACTATCTCCAAATAAACATAAATACTTTACTCGATTATCCTCATTACTTGCATTTTCATAGACATACCGAACAAAGTTTCTTATAGCCGAAATATCACTGTTACCTGTATTAAATTCAGAATAAATAGATTCAATGGTATAGACTTTAACATTCATATTATATTTATTCCTATTTATTTCTGCCAAACGCTCAGCTTGAACTAAATGAGAAGAAGGTGTTAACATCAAATAATCGACATCCTGAAACCCTCCTTGGTTATTTTGAAAAACGGTTCCTTTTATGTTCTGATTATTTACTGTGCTTGAAGCAAGGATTAATGGCACATAAAAATCGACATCTGTAACTGTAATAAAAGTTTTTAATTCTCCCAATGGTGCTTTAAACGTAATTGTAGATCCTGTTAAATTTTGGATGGTCTGCACATTGTATTTATCACTTATATCCCATATTTCACTAACCTGAGTTGCATTACTCAAAGTGTATTCACCAACTCCAGATAATGAAGTAGCTTCATTATTATAAAATCGAAATTGATTTCCTGAAAAAATTAAATTTCTTGTTGCTTCTAAAGAAATATAATCAATATAACCTATTGCAGTTGGCACTCCAGATTTATCATAATCTAAATTAAGAGTAACATTATCAGATGTCGAAGAAACTGGTCCCGAAAAAACACCTTCTAAGCTAGACCCTCCTATAATATTAACATTTGCAACCTCAGTACTATTTAACCTTACTCGCATTCTTGAAGATGCAGAAGATGTAGAAACCGCTACAACCTTAAGGTTAATGGGAGTTGTCGTAACTAAGTTTGGAAAGTTAAATAGATACTCTTTAGACACCTCAGTATCAAACTTATCACCAAACCAACGTCTACCTGCAAATTTAAGATTAAATTCATCTATTTCATGAAATTGGTAATCTTGAAAGGTACTAACATTAAGAGTTGTTGCTCCGGTTGGTTGAACAAAATTCTCAATACGTTTCCCATCCACGTCATTCACATTTATGTAATAGTAAGTCGTGTCTGTATATAAATTTACATGGGTATTACTTGCCTGATTATAACCTTTAGGTCCTTCTCCATAAAACAACACATAATCTTCATCATTAAAAACACCATCTTCTTCTCCTACTACTTTTATCGCATTTTCTGTGGGATCTATTGGAACATTAATACTATTGGTGTAAGGCAAAATATTTCCTCCATTTCCAAAAATTCGTATTTTTTTAGGATCCAACTCATTTGTATTTATACCTAAATCATTAAGAAATTGTTTTGATAACTTAAACACTCCAGATTTATCAATTGCAAATTTATACCAAGCACCTGAACTCAAAACAGAGTTAACTACGGGTTGTCTTGATTTTTTAGAATAAATAGAATTGGCTTTTTTATAACTTATAGTAAATGATTCAAGTTTTTTATAGTCATTACCGTCTTTCATAATCATAGATACCGATAAAAACCCATAATTCTTTTTTCTAGCTATAGAATTTTTTAAACTAAACTTTAATTCCGAAGAGATTTTCGTTAAATCTATATCTTTTAAATCTTTTTTTGATATTGGAGAATATTTCACGTTAGAAATAGAAACAGTATTTTCATTTATATAACTTGTTTCTTCCCACTGATCAACGTATTCTAGTCCTTTATCTAGGCTATAAACATAGTTGTCTTCAGGAGTAAATGAAGGAAGAACAAACTGAGAATAATCTGTAGATATTATTTTTGAACCACTCCAATTAATCGTCACTTTTTTTTGTTGCGAAAAAAGCAAAGTACTAGCGAATATTGATAGGGCGACTAATATTTTTTTCATTTGGTATAGTAACGTAATTTTACAAATGTTATTATTGAATAATTAAATAATTTATCAAAACCTTTCAAAATTACAATAATAAATTTTAAAATCATACGTTATACAGTTTCTAAACAACGATAATAACCAAAAAAATATCGATGTAAAGTAAATAAAACGGATAAAAAGCATGTTTTATTATCCTAAATTTACAAAAATTACTTGTAAAGTTAGGTATAATTATTATATTGCGACTCCGAAAAATATAATATTAGCTTACTTAAACGCATGAATATGAAAAAAGTATTATTATCAAGGGTATTGTTAGCAGTGACAATTTCATTAACCTTGGTTGGTTGTAAAAAAGGTGATTCTAACACCTCAAGAGCAACAGGATGGGACATAAACGCTAAAGATGGTGGATTCCAGTACAATACAAAATTTAAAGAACAAGAAACCCCTCCAGGGATGACATTTGTAGAAGGTGGTACTTTTACAAAAGGTAAAGTTCAGGATGATGTAATGCATGATTGGAATAATATGCCTAATCAACAACATGTACAATCCTTTTATATGGATGAAACTGAAGTTACAAATAAAATGTATCTAGAATACTTAGATTGGATTAAGAGAACATATCCACCATCTGAAGAAGATTTTAGACTGATATATAATGGAGTAATTCCTGACACATTAGTGTGGAGAAACCGTTTAGGGTATAATGAAGTGATGACTGAAAACTATTTACGTCATCCAGGTTATGGAGAATACCCTGTTGTTGGTGTTAGCTGGATTCAGGCTGTAGAGTTTTCTAATTGGAGAACTGATCGTGTAAACGAAATGTATTTACAAAAAGGAGGATATCTTAAAGAAGGATCGCACTTAGAAGCCCAATCTGACTCTAATTTCAACACTGCTACATATATTAATTCTCCTACGGAAACTTTTGGAGGAAATGAAGAAATTATAAAAGGCGGAAAAGCTAAACCAAATGTAGATGCAGAAGGAAATGAAACTAATGTTTTTGCAAGACGTGAAACTGGTATTATTTCGCCAAACTATAGACTACCAACGGAAACTGAATGGGAGTATGCTGCTTTAGGTTTATCAGAAATAAGAAGTTATAACGTATACAGAGGTAGAAAAAAATACCCGTGGGATGGTCAATATACTCGCTCTGGTCAGCGTAAAATTCGCGGAGATCAATTAGCTAACTTTAAACAAGGTAAGGGTGATTACGGTGGAATAGCTGGATGGTCTGATGATGGTGCCGACATAACTAATAGAGTTAAATCTTACGAACCAAACTCTTTTGGGTTATATGATATGGCTGGTAACGTTGCTGAATGGGTAGCTGATGTTTACAGACCTATCGTTGATGATGAATTTAATGACTTTAACTACTATCGTGGAAATGTTTATACAAAAAACGCTATTAATGATGATGGTACAGTAAAGATTGTTACTACAGACGATATTGTGTATGATACACTTCCTAATGGAAAAGTAATAGCAAGAGATTTGCCTGGTGAAATAGCAACAGTACCAGTAGATGAGAATGAAACTTATTTAAGAACAAACTTTGATACTAGTGATAATAGAAACTTTAGAGATGGTGATAAGCGTTCTTCTCGTCATTATGCAGATTCATTTGATGAAGATGAAGGTGAAGATAACAAATCTGCTACTAGAAAAATGTACAACTCTCCTGATCACAACGTAGAAATGGATTCCACTGGTAATTTAATAAGAGAATGGGATAAATCAGGAAAAAGAACCTCTTTAATTAATGATGAAGTAAGAGTTTTCAAAGGAGGATCGTGGAAAGACAGAGAATATTGGTTAGACCCTGCTCAAAGACGTTATTATTCTCAAAATAGAGCCACTGATTATATTGGTTTTAGATGTGCAATGTCTAGAGTTGGTTCTAAATCTAAAGGTAAAGGAAAGAAAAAAAGTAATTAATACTTTTTACTAAAAAATATTAAAACCCTAACACGAGTTGTTAGGGTTTTTTTATACTTTTATTTCATGATAATAAAAAAACTTCATACCCTTTTTTTAAAGGGACTAAACATATCCACAGATACAAGAAAAACAAATACAAATGATCTTTTTTTCGCACTTAAAGGAGAACGTTTTAATGCTAATTCTTTTGCTGAGAACGCGCTAAAAAAAGGTGCAAAATATGCAATAATTGATGAAGTAGAATATAAAACATCAAATCAAATGATTCTTGTAGATAATGTACTTGAAACTTTGCAAGATTTAGCACGCTTTCATCGCGATTATTTAAAAATTCCTATAATTGCATTAACTGGTAGTAATGGAAAAACAACAACTAAAGAATTAATCAATACGGTACTATCTAAACGCTTTAAAACCAAGGCTACTATTGGCAATTTAAACAATCATATTGGCGTGCCTCTTACTATTCTTTCTATGACTAAAGAAACAGAAATTGGCATTGTAGAAATGGGAGCAAATCATTTAAATGAAATCGCCTTCTTATGCTCTATTGCAAAACCAGATTTTGGCTATATTACAAATTTTGGAAAAGCCCACTTAGAAGGGTTTGGAAGTATACAAGGCGTTATAAAAGGGAAGTCTGAGCTTTATAAACACATAATAAAAAATAACAAAGTATTGTTTATAAATAATGAAGACCAACTACAAATTAAACAATCTAAAAAAGCTAATGTTTATACTTTTGGTCAACAGGATAGCGATGTTATAATTAATAATAAGAACAAGCAACCTTACGTAGAAGTGTTTTATAATAACATCAATATTACAAGCCAATTAATAGGTAGTTATAATTTCAATAATATTGCGGCAGCTATAACTATAGGAAATTATTTTAAAGTTCCGGATAATAAAATTAAACTAGCGATTGAAGGTTACGTTCCAAAAAATAATAGGTCGCAAATAATTATAAAGGAAACTAATAAAATTATATTAGATGCATATAATGCAAACCCTAGTAGCATGAAAGCAGCCTTAACAAATTTTCATGAATTAAAGCACGTAAATAAGATTGCTATTTTAGGCGACATGTTTGAATTAGGTGAAGAATCAAAATTAGAACATCAAAACATCGTTAATTATGCTACTTCATTAAATATCAATCTACTAATTTTAGTAGGCAAAAACTTTAATCAAACAAATACTCGAAATGATAACGTTTTATATTATAAGACCTTTAATGAATTAAAAAACAACATTAAAGCTTTTACCAATTCTACAGTATTAATAAAAGGATCCAGAGGAATGGCTCTAGAGCGCATATTAGAGTTTGTTAGCTCATCCTAAACGTTATAGAAGACTAAACCACTGTTTCATTTTGATTAAAGCACTAGATTTAAATTGTTTTTTAAATTCTAAGATAAAAAGCATTAGCTAATTTTTAAATTAAAACTAACTAATGCTTGGATTTATTGATTAATAGCATTGTAAATATATACTAGCGTGAGGTTTAAGCTACAAAATAATCGTTCAAACAGTAGTAATAATAGACAACAGGAAAATCAAAATAACTAATGTTATACTTGTCTTAATTAAGGCAAACTGTTATGAACAAATTCTTTAAAATTAAAATTTTAATAATATATTTTTAATTAGATAAATCTTATTCAAATACAAGGCGTGCCAATTTTTTATTCAGCACCTTTTGCTTTTCTTTCAGGCCTTTAATGAAGCTTATGTACTGTTTTGAATTCGGATTAAATGGAATATGCGATAACCCTTTTTGTACAACTTCTACATCCTGCATTATCTCAAAAACAGATTCACTAATCCAACATGTTTTAAAACAGTTCCAAATATAATCAATTGCAGTTTTATTTGGGTGTAACATATCTTGATCATAAAATCGATAATCCCTAAGTTCGTCCATCATAATTTCGTAAGAAGGGAAATAATGAACATCAAAACGTTGATCTCGGGTATTTTTATTTAAAAAATCATGAATAGCAGAAATTAAATGTGCCTTGCTCTGTGTATTTTCTATAAAACCATCTTTAACATGCCGAACTGGAGAAACCGTAAAAACAATTACAGCTTTAGGATTTTTACTTTTTATTGCGTGAACAATTTTTTTTAAGCTCTCAATAATATCTTTTATAGGAAGTAGCTCTTTTTTA
>JAHDGB010000025.1:16378-23184 GCA_020627885.1 Flavobacteriaceae bacterium
AACAATTTTTTTTAAGCTCTCAATAATATCTTTTATAGGAAGTAGCTCTTTTTTAAATGCGTTTTGCTGTACTTTATGACAGTTTGCGACAATCGTATTGTTTTCTATTAAACGATAAACCCAAGCTGTTCCTAGAGTTACAATTACGTGAGAAGCTTCAAGGATTTCTTTGTTTAATTTACTTATATTTTCATTTAAAACAGTTAGCAATTCTAATTTATTAATACGACTTAACTTAGAATGCGACTCATAGCAATGCCATCTTTCATTATTAAAAAAAATAGAATCTGTTTTATATTTTTTTTTAGAAGCCGCATTAACGACTAATGTTTCAATTGCTTTAGGATGGAACAAAACCCCAAAAGGATTTATTATATTTTGAAATTTATAATAATTAATTTTCTCGCCAATACTTTCTGAAAAACAAGAACCAATTAATACTATTTTAGAATCATAATTTATTAAACTACCACTCTGTTTCTTTACTTTTACCTTTGTATGAAGCTGCATAACATGAGATTTCTACTTTTTTAGTAAGTTTAATTACTCTCTATATATTTCTTAGCTTCTTGCAATGCCTTTTTAACACCTGAAGGTTTTTTTCCGCCAGCAGTAGCATAAAACGGTTGGCCACCACCACCACCTTGAATTAATTTCCCTAATTCTCGTACCACTTTTCCCGCATCTAAACTACGTTCTGCAACTAACTCTTTAGATATATAGCAGGTTAACATTGCTTTTTCTTTAGTTGCTGTTCCAAAAAGCAAAAATAAGTTTTTATGTTTTTCACCTAAACCGAAAGCAACATCCTTTATTCCTCCAGCATCTAAATCGACTTGTTTAGACAAAAACTTAACTCCATTTACTTCTTCCAATTCATTAATTAGTTCTCCTTTTATATTCTTTGCTTTTTCTTTTAACAAGTCTTCTATTTGCTTTTTCAAACTTACGTTTTCATTTTTTAAGACTTCCAAGGCTTTAACCGGTTCTTTAGCATTATTCAACATAGTTTTCATTTCGAAATAAGCACTATTATTATCGAAATAAAAATCTTTAACGGCATCATTGGTAATAGCTTCAATTCTACGAATCCCTGAAGCTACTGCACTTTCGGACACAATTTTAAAATGCCATATATCTCCTGTGTTATTTACATGAGTTCCTCCACAAAGTTCTATAGACTGGCCAAAACGAATCGTTCTTACTAAGTCTCCATATTTTTCTCCAAAAAGAGCCATAGCACCATCATTTATTGCCTTTTCCATTGGAACACTTCTATTCTCCTCAAGAGGTAACTTTCCTTCTATTCTTCGATTTACAAAATTTTCAACTTCTTGTAATTGCTCAACTGTCAATTTTGAAAAATGAGAAAAATCAAAACGTAAATATTTAGAATGTACTGCACTACCTTTCTGTTCAACATGTGCTCCTAAAACCTCTCTCAATGCTTGATGCAACAAATGTGTAGCTGTATGATTACATTCTGTTCTATAACGTTGTTTTTGATCGACGACAGCTTTAAACGTTTCGTTTATATGTTTTGGTAGGTTTTTAGAAAAATGAATAATGACATTACTTTCCTTTTTAGTATCTACTATATATACAACGTCTCCATTCGGAACTTCTAAATAACCTTTATCTCCTACTTGCCCTCCCCCTTCAGCATAAAATGGAGTTAAATTAAAAACTAACTGATACATTTCGCCATCTTTTTTAGAGATCACTTTTCGATATCTTGTCAATTTAACATTGGCTTCTAAAATATCATAGCCAATAAATTCTTCTTCTGAATCTTCTATTAAAATAGTCCAATCATCTGTAGATATTTCACTAGCTGCTCGAGAGCGGTCTTTTTGTTTTTGTAGTTCTTTCTTAAAACCAGCTTCATCTAAACTTAGATTTCTTTCAGATAAAATTAAAGCGGTTAAATCTATAGGAAATCCATAAGTATCATACAGCTCAAATGCTTTCTCTCCAGAAACTTCCATACCATTATTTGTCTCTATGATACGATCTAGCAATAACAACCCTTGATCTAAAGTTCTCAAAAATGATGCTTCCTCTTCTTTTATAACATTTTCAATTAACTGTTTTTGTGTTTTTATTTCAGGAAATGCATTTCCCATTTTACGGCTCAAAACATCTACTAATCGATATATAAATGGTTCCTTTTTACCTAAAAATGTAAAACCGTAACGCACTGCACGACGCAAAATACGTCGTATAACATATCCAGCCCCTGTATTACTAGGTAATTGCCCATCTGCAATTGAAAAAGCCACAGCTCTAACATGATCACTTATTACCCGAATGGCAATATCTGTTTTTTCATTTTTATTATACTCAGTATTTGTAATCGTTTCAATTTCTCGAATAATAGGTATAAATACGTCTGTATCATAGTTAGATTGTACGCCTTGTAAAACCATACACAGTCGCTCAAATCCCATTCCAGTATCTATATGTTTATTCGGTAAATTTTCCAAAGAACCATCGGCTTTCCTGTTATATTGCATGAATACCAAATTCCATATCTCCACCACTTGTGGATGATCTTTATTTACCAAATCTCTCCCTGGTATTTTTTCTTTTTCTTCATCAGAACGAATATCTGCATGGATTTCACTACAAGGTCCACAAGGTCCTTGCTCTCCCATTTCCCAAAAATTATCCTTCTTATTTCCTTTAAGAATTTGATGTTCTGGTATTATTGCTTTCCAAAAATCGTATGCCTCTTGATCTAAAGGAAGTTTATCATCATCATTACTTCCTTCAAAAATAGTAACGTATAAACTGTCTTTATTTATGTTATATTCTTTTGTTAGTAATTCCCATGCCCAAGAAATGGCTTCTTTTTTAAAATAATCGCCAAAACTCCAATTTCCAAGCATTTCGAAAAGTGTGTGATGATATGTATCATAACCAACTTCCTCTAAATCATTATGTTTCCCTGAAACTCTCAAACATTTTTGCGAGTCTGCTAATCTTGTGTTTTTTGGTACAGCATTACCTAAAAAATACTCCTTAAATGGGGCCATTCCAGAATTAACAAACATTAATGTAGGGTCATTTTTTAAAACCATAGGAGCAGAAGGCACAACCGTGTGTGTTTTCTTTTCGAAAAAGGATAAAAATTTAGAACGTATGTCTTGAGAATTCATAAAATGCAAGCTATTTTTTTTCTAAAAAAATTAGTTTTAAAAACTAATATTAACTCTGCAAATTTATTCTAAATAATGTAATGAGCATAAATAGTTTAAAAATATTATGCTACAATTTTGTAAATTTATTATGAAAATATTTTTGTAGGTTTGTTTATTCCCTATTTTTATGATAAACCACTTTTAATTAGGGCCAGATTTAAATATAAAATCATATCCAAAGGTAATGAGTAAAGTAAAATATTATTACGACGCTGAAACGCTTTCTTATCGAAAAATAAAAAGAAAGAAAAGGCGCACCTTAAAATACATCATTGGTTTTTTTGTTGCTGCAGCCCTTTTCGGATCTATTACTGTTTTTGTTGCCGGTCAATTCTTTGAATCGCCTAAAGAAAAAGCTATTAAAAGAGAATTGGTTAATATGCAATTTCAATTTGATTTGTTAAATAAAAAAATGGATGAAGCCGAAATTGTTTTAGCGAATATCCAAGACAGAGATAATAATATATATCGCTTATATTTTGAAGCAAATCCAATTCCTGAAGAACAACGAAGAGCTGGTTTTGGTGGTATTAATCGTTATAAAAACCTAGAAGGCTTTGATAATTCTAAGCTTATAATTAAGAGTAACAAACGTATAGATATATTACAAAAACAAATTGTTGTTCAGTCTAAATCATTAGATGAAATAAAAATTTTAGCTGAAGAAAAAGAAAAACTTCTTGAAGCTATTCCGGCAATACAACCAGTAAGAAATGAAGACTTAAAAAAAATGGCTTCAGGTTTTGGGTATCGATCTGACCCTTTTACTAAAGTAAGAAAATTTCATAAAGGTATGGATTTCACTGCACCTAGAGGGACACCTATATACGCATCAGGTGATGGTGTAGTTAAACGAGTAGATGGTAGAGCTTCAGGTTATGGTAAACATATTAGAATAGATCATGGTTATGGCTATTTATCTCTTTATGCACATTTATATAAGTATAATGTAAAGAAAAATCAAAAAGTTAAGCGAGGAGATTTAATAGGTTTTGTTGGTAGCACTGGGCGTTCTGAAGCACCACATTTACATTACGAAATATGGAAAGATGGTAACCGAATAAACCCAATTAATTTTTACTATGGCAGCTTATCTGCTTCAGAATTTGATAAGCTAGTAAAAAACGCTTCTATAGAAAATCAATCTTTAGATTAATGCAAATCAATCTTCCAGATAAACGCTACTATTCAATTGGAGAAGTTGCAAAAGCTTTTAATGTTAACACCTCTCTTATTCGCTTTTGGGAACAAGAATTTAATGTATTAAACCCAAAAAAAAATGCAAAAGGAAATAGAAAATTTACTCCTGAAGACATAAAAAATCTTAAATTTATATATCATTTAGTTAAAGAACGTGGTTTTACTCTTGATGGTGCTAAAACACACCTCAAAGAAGGAAAACACAAATCACTATCTAATTTTGAAATTATAAGTAAATTAGAAAATGTAAAAAATCAACTTATTAAATTAAAAAATCAACTATAAAATTCAATAATTATGAAAAAATGGCTTGTACCAGTAATTGTTTTAGGAATCATTGCTGTAGCTCTATATTCTTGGGGTAAAAATTTTAATAATACAGCTGTAGACTTAAAAGAAACTTCAACTAAAACATGGGCTAATGTTGAAAGCAGCTATCAAAGACGAAATGATTTAATAGGTAATTTAGTAAAAACAGTACAAGGTGCTGCAGATTTTGAAAAAGGCACCCTAGAGGCTGTTATTAACGCTAGAGCAAAAGCAACGTCAGTAACAATAGACCCTTCTAATATAACCCCAGAACAACTCGCGCAATTTAATAAAGCTCAGAGTGGTCTAAGTGGAGCTTTAAAAAGTTTATTAGTTACAGTAGAGCGTTATCCAGACTTAAAAGCCAATCAAAATTTTTTAGAACTACAATCTCAATTAGAAGGTACAGAAAACCGAATTAATGTGGCTAGAGACCGTTTTAATGAATCCGTAGAGCCATACAATAAACACATAAAACGTTTTCCTAATTCTATATTGGCTGGAATATTTGGTTTTACAGATTTAAATTATTTTAAAGCTGAAGCTGGTAGTGAAAATGCTCCAGATGTCAATTTTGATTTTAAATAGTATATGAACAATGATGTTGAACGTTTTTTAACAACAATTGAAGAACAAGAAATTGTAGCTGCAATTCGTGAATCTGAATTAAATACTTCTGGAGAAATTCGAGTGCATATTGAAAAACGATGTCCTAGTAAAGTAAATGAGCGTGCTTTAGAAGTTTTTAAAACATTACGCATGGATAATACCCGAGAACGTAATGGCTTACTTATATATGTTGCTGTTTGCGATAAAACTTTTGGGATATATGGAGATAAAGGCATAAACAAAGTAGTACCTGATAATTTTTGGAATGCAACTAAAAATGTTATCCAATCTCACTTCAAAAAAGGTGATTTTAAACAAGGTATAGTAGACGGTATTCTTCTTGCTGGAGAACAACTTCGAAAACACTTCCCTTATGATTCTAATGATAGAAACGAATTATCTAATACTATTTCCAAAGGGTAAACTAATAAATATGTCGTTTTCAGTTACAAATATTAAATACTCTAGTTTTATTAATAGCCGATTCTTTTTATCAATAATACTTATCGTTTCTTTTATTTCTATAGGTTATTCACAATATAAAATTCCTAAAAAACCAGAGTTTCAAACAAGTGTTTACGATTATATAAACTTACTTAATAGTTCTCAAAAGAAAAGTTTAGAAAATAAACTTATTAAATACTCCGATTCTACTTCTACTCAAATTGTTGTTGCTATTATTAATTCTACCGAAGGGGAATATATTAATTATTTAGGAACAAAATGGGCGCAGCAATGGGGAATAGGACAAAGCGAAAAAGATAATGGTATTTTTATATTGTTAGCAAAAAATGATAGAAAAATAGGAATCAATAGTGGTCAAGGTGTTGAGCATTTACTAACTGATGCCGTATCTAGAAGAATTATAGAAAGAGATATTATTCCTTATTTTAAAAAAAACGATTATTACAGCGGATTAAATAAGGCTAGCGAGTCTATTTTTGAAGTTATGACTGGTGAATACAAAGGTACCAGATCTAATACAAATAATGAATTCCCTATAGGTCTCCTTTTCTTTTTATTTATTGTTTTTATTATTATTCTTATTGCAATTTCTAAAAACAGAAAAGGAGGAGGGGGAGATAATGGTCGTCATTATCATGATTCTACTGGAAGAAATATACTTGAAGCCATAATACTTAGCAATTCTGGTCGCGGTGGCTACAGAAGGGGTTCTGGTGGCTTTGGCGGCGGCGGAAGTTTTGGCAGCGGAGGTGGCTTTGGTGGCGGTTTTGGTGGCGGAAGTTTTGGTGGTGGTGGTGCTTCTGGTGGTTGGTAGCATGAACATTATACTCTTTAAAGGCATATTCAGAAAATAGCGATATATTTTAGTATTCGCTTCAAAAAAATCCAAGATTAGATAGTTTCAGGTCTTGGATTTTTTTTTTTAGAATTTAGCTTTGTAATTGTCATTTTTAATACAAACAAAGCATAGCTATCCCATGAGTTTTTTAATTTTTTAAAATTTAAGCAACTATTTGTACT
>JAHDGB010000235.1 GCA_020627885.1 Flavobacteriaceae bacterium
TGGCAAGAATTAGTATAAATAGCCCCGTAAAATCGCCTTCAATCGCTAATAATTTCATATTATATCTATGCTTTTAAATTTGTTAATTGTGCTACTATAAGTAGGGTATCTTTTAGTTTAATTGTTTATAGTATGTGGTCCACACACAATATTATTAATTTTAAATTATATTATTTATGAAAAATTTATTAAAATTTGCTTTTGCATTTATGTTAGTTTTCTCTTCTTGTAGTAAAGACAATGAAGCAGTAACTCCTGCAGATCAAACTCAGGAACAAGGAATTTCAAACAGTCTTAGGTCTAGCTTAAGATCATACGCAACAACTACTAGTTCAAGTGCAAACGCACCAGGGGACTATTTAATTATTAGCCCTTGCCATGGTCTTAATTTCCCATTTAAAATGAAAGATTTAGATGGTAATGAAGTTACAATAAACAATGAGGAAGATTTCATAAACGGAATTAACTTATTTGAATTTGTTTATCCTATAGAGGCTACTAAATTAGAGGACGATTCTCAAGTTACTCTTAATTCTGATGAAGAATTATTTGATGCATCATGTATGGGCGATATTGACCCTCAAGACGACCCTCAAGATGATCCTCAAGTAGATCCTTGTTTTGAAATCGTATTCCCAATGTCGTTTATTTTAGAAGATGGCTCTACTGTATCAGTAAACAACGAGCAGGAATTTAATGAGCTTATTCTTTCTCCTCAAGGAGCTACAATAGTAAACATTGGATATCCGATTAACGTTAAGTTAGCAGATGGAACTGAACAAGCAATTAACAGTGAAGACGAAATGATCGCTTTATTTGATAGTTGTATGTAAGACAATTTAATTGTCTCATTCTAAATAATCATTGCAGATTATAACAAATAACTAAAGCTTAACAATGCTAGCATTGTTAAGCTTTTCTATTTTAACGATTATTCATTTTCGCTTTTCTTAAAAACAGAATTAGGAGGGAATTATAAATCATCCTTGTTTTTTAAGCTCTTCTAACCGATATTTTTTTTCATCTCTGTAAAAAAGGTTCATTGTTTCAAAAGGAATAATTTTATTATCCTTATTTACAATATGTACACACGACTTTTTAATAGCGCGAACATCAAAATTGTAAGCATCTATAAATTGCATAATAATAACTCTAAATAAGTTATCATAACCTAAATTTGGTGCTTCTATATTTGGCAAGCAACACATAATCGATTTCAAGTTTTCTTCAGCAACCTCTACAGAATTCCCTGTACTAAACAATTCTATCATTTTATCTTGCAAGCCTTCGTCTTGCTCATAAATAATAGTATTTTTACTATTGTCTAACAAATCGGTAGGGTTTATGTATCGAGTTAAAGGGAATACGTTATCTTCTAATTTAAGTGCATACCCCATTACCAAAGCATCTGGGTTGCAGGGCACAGGAATTAAATCATCATTGTTAAAAACTGTGGTTTGCTCCATTATCTTTCGTCTCACTTCAGTTAAAGTCATACGATCAGTTTCGGGATTAAAATGATCTAACCTGCCTGCTATTTGTGTGGGTTGAAGTGTAACCCCACGTACACATTTTTGTTCTAAAGCATAATCTATTATTTTTCCTATTTCATGATCGTTTAACCCTTTTTGTAATGTTACTACTAATGTTGTAGATAAATTTACTTCATTCAAATTTGCAATAGCCTGTGTTCTAATACTATTTAAATGAGCGCCACGCATTTCTTGTAGTACATGGTTTTCAAAAGAATCAAACTGAAGGTATATTTCAAAATCTGGAACGTAGTTTTTTAAACGTTTTACAAACTCTTTTTCTTTTGCTATACGAATACCATTTGTGTTTAACATTAAATGCCTAATAGGTAACGATTTTGCATAATCTAAAATTTCGAAAAATTGAGGGTGAATTGTAGGCTCGCCTCCACTAATTTGAACAACATCTGGTTCTTTTTCATTTGCAACAACAGTATCCAACATTGTTTTTATTTCCTCTAAAGTTCTATGCCTACCATAAGTAGGAGAAGATCCAGCATAACATGTTGGACAGGTTAAATTACACCGATCGGTTACCTCAATAACTGTTAAACAAGAGTGTTGCTCGTGGTCTGGACACAAACCACAATCATACGGGCATCCATAATCGGTTTTTGTATTAAACTTATAAGGCGTTTCAGAAGGCTTATTGTAGTTTCTTATCTTTTTATAATAATCTATATCATCAGCAATGAGTACTTTAGAGCTCCCATGCTCATTGCACCGTTTTAACATGTAAACATTATCGTTTTCAAATACAATTTTAGCATCGATACGTTTTAAACATTCTGGACAAAGACTTAAAGTAAAATCGTAATACGTATACTTCCTAACTGGCATATTTTATTGCATTTTTAAGTGATTGATAAATTGTTTTATAATAGTAAAACAAACAAATTATACACAATATTTGAATACTACTAAGTCCTAATATATAAAACATATTGGGCTTTAAAAACTCTATAAAAAAACGAAAAGAGAAATAGGACATCATAAAATATTTAAATAATAACCCGTTTTCTAGTGGTATGCTTTTTTGAAGGGTTTTCAATATAAAAAACAAAAAAACTAAGAAGACTAATTCATAAAGTGACACGGGGTGTCTTAAAACACCATCTCCTAAATCCATTCGTGCAAAAAAAGTGGTTTCACTACCATACGTAAATTCATTAGTTCCAGAAAGAAAACACCCAATTCTACCAATAAAAATTCCGACAATAATTGGAAATGTAAATAAGTTACCCGAAGATTGGGTTTCCCCTATTATTTTTTTAGCAATTTCTACACCAAGTAAGCCCCCAAATAAGCCTCCCATAATGGTTTTAGTATTTAATAACTGAATAAAATGTATATTATAAAAAGTTACTAATGGATTTTCTAAAAAACCTACTAAACGAGAACCTATAAGTGCTCCAATAGCTGCCCCTAAAATTATTGAAAGCCTGTTTATTCCAGATATGACGTCCTTTTTCTGCTTTCTTAGATATACATAATATCTAAAACCGATAAAAAAAGCCAAATACTCTAGAATAAGATGGTAGTTTATGTTATAACCAAAAAGGACAGGTTCAAAAGGAATATTCAATTATACTAGTTTTTCATAAAGATAAGCGACTATTTTTAGTTTAATTGGTTTTTAAGACTGTTAATCGAAAACTAAAACGATTAATAGTAGATTATCTAAAAAACAGTAATTTTGCAACAAAATTAAGCCTTCTTAATTGTGATAAAAATAGACAACATAGAGCTTCCCGATTTCCCTTTGCTTTTGGCACCCATGGAAGATGTTAGTGATCCGCCATTTCGAGCCTTATGTAAAGAGCAAGGAGCAGATGTTGTATATACAGAATTTGTTTCTAGCGAGGGGCTTATACGCGATGCTGCTAAAAGTGTTATGAAGCTTGATATTTATGAAAAGGAACGGCCTGTAGGCATCCAGATCTTTGGAGCAAACCTAGATAGCATGCTTCAAACCATAGATATTGTGGAGCGATCTAAACCAGATATAATTGATATTAATTTTGGATGCCCTGTAAAAAAAGTAGTTTCTAAAGGAGCAGGAGCAGGCATATTAAAAGATATCGATTTAATGGTCTCTTTAACCAAAGCAATGGTAAAAAGAACACATTTACCAATTACTGTTAAAACTCGCTTAGGCTGGGATCATGACTCTATTAAAATTGTTGAAGTAGCAGAACGGCTACAAGATGTTGGCTGTAAAGCTATTGCTATTCATGGACGTACTAGAGCACAAATGTATAAAGGAAATG
>JAHDGB010000236.1 GCA_020627885.1 Flavobacteriaceae bacterium
GTAGGTTTTGTATGGGCAACGATGTTATGGGATTTAACCTGGGCTTATATTGATAAGTACGGTTTCTCTACCGATTTGTACAACGGTGATAAAGGAAACAATAAAGTGATGCAATTGGTATTAGATGGCTTAAAATTACAACCTTGCGGTTCTGGTTTTGTAGATTCTAGAGATGCCCTTTTAGCTGCCGATAGAGCAACTACTGGTGGTAAAGATGCCTGTTTAATTTGGAAAGTATTTGCAAAAAGAGGTTTAGGAAAAAGTGCAGACCAAGGACAATCTAGTTCTAAATCTGATGGTACGGAAGCGTTCGATTTGCCTGAAGTAGATATTGTAATAACAACCACTAAAGATGGATGTGGAAGTGATGTAAACCCACAAGTTTTAATTACTAATTTTACGGATAATCCATTAACATCTGTTCCTTATACAATTACTATTGATGGCGCTGATGCTGGAGGTGGAACATGGACAGGAAGCATTAATGCTTGTGAGTCTGCGCCTATAGAAATAGAAATAGGAACCTTATCGAGAGGAGCTCATGAATTAGTTGTAACAACAACTAATCCAGCAGGAAGCGCTACTAAAACGTTAAACATAAACGATAGTGGTACTGAAGGCGAAGTTAATACTTTCGAAAACGCTTCTGATGACTTAATTGCTACAGGAGCAGGTACACCATTATGGGAAAGAGGAGATGCAGCTGGTTCAATATTAACAAGTGCTGTAGCAGGAAACTCTAAAGTATATGGTACTAATTTAGATGGTAAGCATGGTCACAATAAATCGGAGTACTTAATGTCTCAATGTTACGATTTATCGAGCTTAAACAATACGTTTATTAAATTTGATATGGCTTTCGATTTAGAAAAAGATTATGATATTGTATATGTCGAGTATTCTAAAAATGGTGGTGAAGCTTGGGAAATATTAGGAGATGCTAATGCGTCTAACTGGTATAATAGTAGCTTAGAGCCAAACGGAAGTCAGACCAGTTGTTCGGTATGTGTTGGTGCACAATGGACCAATAGAGATGCCGTAATGAAAGAATATAAATATTCATTAGCGGCGTTCGATTCTAATGGTTCTGCTGAAGAAAACATGTTATTCAGATTTGTATTTAAGTCGGATGGTGGTGTTGAAGAAGAAGGTGCTATTATTGATAACTTTGTAATTACTGGAGATGTGGTGTTATCTACTGAAGACTTTGAGTTTGAAAACTTAACCATTTCTCCTAACCCAACTAAAGGAGAGGTAACGATACAAAGTGCAACGTCTTTAGAAAATGCTAAAATTTCTGTAATGGACATTACAGGTAGAGTATTAACTAATGTTTCGGTTAACACTATTGGCGCTAACAAAAAGACAGTAAATCTTAGTCAGTATGCTTCTGGAGTTTATTTACTAAGCATAAAAAATGGTTCTCTTAATTCAACTAGGAGAATTGTCAGGGAATAATTTATTTCTTATAAAAATTTTAAAAAGGGATGGGGTTTTACTCATCCCTTTTTTTATTGCGTCAATTTAATTGCAGTATAGAAAGGTGTGCAAAATAAAGGAATTGTGTTTTAGCTAATAGTGTTTAAAGACTATCGTATTTTTATTTCCTTTGTCTTAACAACAAGGTATTTATAAATAGAACGGCATTTTTTTGCTTTTTATAGAATTATTGAAGGGCAAAAGAATTCGTTTGTGTTTTTTTAGTATCATTGCCCTTGCTTATGGAGAAAAGTGATCTAAAAAAAATACTAGATAGTGCTATTGAGGGAAACGAGTTTCCTTTTGAACGTTTTTTCCAAGATACGTTTAAAAAGTTAATGCCCAAACTGAGTGCGCTTACCAAATCTAAAGAAAATGCCCATGAGGTTTTTGTTATATCTATGCATAAATTTTGGGAGCGTTTTGTTATTAATCAAGAAACGTTGCCTCATAATAGTATAGGGTATATTTATACCATGTGCAGAAATGCGTGGTTATTACAAAAAAGGCAAGCTTGGGATGCTGTTGTTTTAAGCGAAACTCCTGAGACCTATAAGCCTCTAGACATAAATGGGCATAGCCCAGTTCCAGAAGCAGAAGTCGAAAAAGATATGAACGATGGTTTTTTAAAACATAAAGCCTTAGCTATGGCTATAGATTTGCTTTCACCTAAATGCAAAACATTAATTGAAGCCGTGCTAGATACAAGTATACGATTAAAAGATTTGCAATCCTCTTTAGGATTTAATAATTATCAGGCTTTGGTACAAGCCAAATACAATTGCAAAAAAAGGCTGATTAAAAAAGTGTATGAGGCATTAACTCATTTAAAGACGAATACTCCTATAGAATAATGAACCATCAAGACAAAGATATAGATTTAATTATAAGGTGTTTCGATCTTGCACTTTCTGATACCGAGTTAGAAGCATTCGAACAACAGTTGTTAAACGATAGTGCCTTTAGAAATAAAGTGGAAACTTATAAAGAAGCACAGCGTTTAATTAATAAAAACTACCCATCTAATGCCGAGCAGTTGCGCTTTAAAAAATGGAAACGCTTATTAAAGAAACAAGAAGCGGAAAAATTAATAAAACGACCATCTTGGAAATGGTTGGGGGGGATTGCAGCGGCATGTATTTTGTTTTTTTCAATTTGGCAGCTAACTTTTACTAGTAGTTCCCCAAATATGGAACAACATATAACCAATGCTTGGAATAAAAAGGTGGGCTTAGATTATACGGCCTTTCGTAATGCTACAAAAGACACTATAAAACAAAAGATAGTCACCGCTTTTAAGTTTTATAAAACAAAAAACTACCAATCTGCTCTTAATGCATTAAGGCATTATAAAACAGCAACCCCCTATTATGAAGATGTTTTACTGTTAAAAGGCTTGTCGTATTACCGAAAAGGAAAAACAACTATAGCATTAAAAACACTGGATACCCTTTCTTTGTATCCTACAGGAAAAAAACGAGACGTGGCAAGGTGGTATTTGGGGCTTATCCATTTAGAACAAGGCAATACAAAAGTTGCAAAACGTTTTTTAGTATTACCTGAAAATTCAAATGAAACCATAACTCTAAAAGAATAACAATTAGATTTTAGTTTAATACTACTCAATATGTATACAATTTTTTTTAAAAAAATACGATTCGTCTGGATAACTTTATTTTTTTTATCTACAGGATCATACGCCCAAAAAACAATAGATACGCTTGTAGCATCGGGGTATTATAAAAAAGCCGATTCGTTATTAACAGTAAAAAATCACAATGAATCTATTGCGCTTTTTAGTAAAGCATTGCCCATCTTTAAAAAAGCAAAATCTTGGGCAAGAGTGGCCGATTGTTATAATAAAATAGGAAGAAATCTATTAAACATTTCAAAAAATAAGGAGGGCTTATATCATGTCGAGCAGGCCATAAAAATTTGCAATGCCTATCTCGCTAAAGGCAGTAAGCAAAGAATTGAAGCTTACGATAATATGGGGAAATATTATGTATTTGTCACTTCAGATTTTAAACTTGGGTTGCAAGAACATTTAAAAGCATTTAGTTTAAGAAAACAAAACTTACCTCAAAACCATCCCGATTTTATTAAGTCTTACACCTGTTTAGGATTTTCGTATTTGTATTTAGAAGATTATGACAATGCTTTAGTGTATTACGAAAAAGCATTACAAGGCGCTATAGCGTTATATGGAAAAAACCATATAAAAACCACTAGGCATTATACTGATGTTTCAAGAGTGTATATTGCTCAAGACGATTAT
>JAHDGB010000237.1 GCA_020627885.1 Flavobacteriaceae bacterium
CCTATACTTTCCATAAGTTTCCATATTTTAGGATTACTCCCAGTAGCAATTATAAGCTTTTTACATAAAAAATTATCGTTCTTCGTTTTTATTGCCCATAGCCCTTCCTCGTTATTAATAGCTATTACAGGTTGACTTTTATGAATTGATACATTGTGTTTTTTTGCTTCATTTAAAAAGCAATCTATAATTGTTTGAGAAGAGTTAGAAACAGGAAACATTCTCCCATCATTTTCAATCTTAAGTGCAACACCTCTACTTTCAAACCAAGAAATAGTATCGCCCGTCATAAAAGTATGAAATGGTCCTAATAGTTCTTTTTCCCCTCTAGGGTAATTTAAAATCAGTTCTTGAGGTATAAACTCTGCATGAGTCACATTACATCTGCCTCCTCCTGAAATTTTCACTTTATTAAGTAAAGTATTACCTCGTTCTAAAATTGTAACATTTAGTTCCGGATATAATTCGGCAATGTTAATAGCAGCAAAAAAACCAGCAGCTCCACCTCCTACAACAATCACATCTTTCTCATTCATAATCTATCTGGAAAATCGGTTATAATACCATCTACTTTATAAGTTTTCATTCTTTGTATCGCTTCTATCTCATTAACAGTCCATGTGTAAACCTTATAACCTTTCTCTTTTATTTTTTTTACATTACTCATAGTTAACAATGTATAATCTGGGTGAATCGCTTTTGCTTTAACTACTTCCGCAAATTGAAGCCCAATATCTAAAGGAACATCTATGAGTACTCCTATTGGAATTTTTGAATTAGTACTATATACGGTTTTCAATAAATTTTGCTGAAAACTGGATACTATAAAATCTTTATACTTCCATTCTTTCTCATCTACATACCGCTTTATTATTCTACAAGTTTCAATTGCTGTTTCTTTCCCTTTAAGTTCTATATTTAATAAGCATTTTCTATTTATTGTCTCAAGAGCTTCAATTAAGGTAGGTATTTTATATTCCCTATTTACCTTTAATTTTTTTAATTCTGAAAGTGAAAGTTTAGAAACCTCTCCACTTCCATTTGTTAATCGATCTACAGTAAAGTCATGAAAAACAACCAATTCGCCAGAAGCGCATAAATGGACATCCAACTCAATAGCGTCTACTCCTAAAGCTAATGCTTTTTTTATCGATTTAATTGTATTTTCTGTGATATGTCCTTTGGCTCCACGATGCCCAATACTTAGAATATTGTCTTTCACTTTTTTATTTAATATTTAGAAAAACAGGATGTAAATGTAATGCTTATTTTACTCATTATATTTCTTGTAAAAGAAAAACCTTTTAATTTAAAAATCAAAAGGTTTTTATACTACAATGTTATAAACTTTAATAGTTTACATCTTTATTAGTTTCTTTGTTACTGATCCTTTATTAGATTCTATATTCATAAAATAAACTCCAGAAGAAAGATTGTTTATACTTATTTTTTGGTGACTCTGTTGGTTTCCATTTATTGTATTAAGTAACTTTCCGTTAATATCATGAATCGTTAATTTAGATAACAAATCACCTTTCCTTGTAGAAATAACAACCTCATTATTAGCTGGGTTAGGATAAAGCACTATACTGGAAGCGATATCCCCACTGTTAATATTCGACAAGGTATTATTCTCATAAATTTTCACATTTCTAAAAAAAGATGTTCCATCGTTATAACTGCCTCCTCCTGGATAATTATTTCCCGAAAATTTATTGTCATATAAATCATTATCAGCCGCTAGTACTAAATATGGCGCATTTCCAGTATAAAAAGAACCTATTGGGATAGAATAATGCTTATAGGTAAATTGATCTGTATCGGTATAGGTATTATAATCTAAATTAAAGACCGAACTTGCTGTTACAGATTGCGTCCCATATAACTTAAAAATCAAAAGTGGATCTAAAGTTAAATCGTCATCTATTCCTATATAATGAATTTCTCCATCTATTGTACTCATAAAATCAAATTCAAGTACTGTGTCTGCAGTAATATTATAATTAAGATCTATAGCTTTCCATCCATTAAGAGAAACGTGAAACGTTGCTCCGTTATCATAATTTATTGAAACCCCATTATCTTGTGCAGGGTCATATGATAAAATGGTTTTTGAATTGAAATTAATTATGGGTAATAAAGGATCGCAAGCGTCTGCCGTTCCTGGGTTGGCATCCAAATCTACATCTGGATAACCATTACATAAATCGACACCATCACAAACCCCATCGCCATCACTATCATTACTAGCGTCGTTAGGGCAATCGTCACAACTATCAGGTATTTCATCATTATCCGTATCAGTACCCGTTGTACATCCATATAATTTTGCAAGTACATTATTTATTGACCATAAATTATTTCTATCTGCCACACTTGAGTTTAAAGCAGCTTCCATTCTTGCTTTTTGCCCTTGAGTAAACATTGCATAAAAGGCACTGGTATAATCCATCATATTGGTGATATTATCTTTAGTAGAACAATTGGTAATTGAACCTACTCCTGGAAAATCACCATAATTTGCATAAGAATTCCCTATAGTATTTGGAGTATCTGCTACTGAATCATCAGAACTACAATGTGTAGCATTTCCATTTCCCCCAGCATTTGCCCATATATGATATACATTTAACCAATGCCCTACTTCGTGAGCTAGATTATGATACCATGTTCGATGCATTTCATCATGCTCTCCATATGCCCAAGCCGACATTACATGACCATCTAAATAGGCGTTAGCAGCACTAGCAACATTTGGTGGAAATGTTGCAAAACCAGAAGTCCCACTAGTTGCAACTGCTTGTCTTACCACATAAATGTTAAAATAGTTTTCACGAGGCCAATGGTAATTTTGGCGCATGTTATTATTATCTCCTCGTATTGTATAATAAGCATCTTGGTGTCTATCAATTCCATTAGTTGGATCTCCATTTGGGTCGAATTTTGCTAAAACAAATCTTATTTTTTTTGTCGTAAAAGCGCCTCTAACTGCTGTAAAATCGGAATCAATATTATGATCATAAGCAGATTTTCCTTCAAAAAAAGTATTTAACATTTCTATAGAACGTACCACTGCAGCATCCGATATGTTTTCAACACCATTGTCGTGTATAATATGTACCACTACAGGAATAATATAATCTGTTCCAATTGTAAGGTCATTAATACCTCTTCTATACCTAATATCAGAATCATCAGTTTTAAAGTTTCTTGTAAATTCTTCCAATTCTTGATATGCCCTATTGTTTTCAGGCTTTAACGATGGATCTTCTGCGAAGATTTTTTGCTGATAAATATCTTGAGCGCAATGGTTTTGGCCATAAGTTATACACGCGAAAAGGGCTGTTAGCAAAAAAATAGTTTTTTTCATAATTAGTATGGGGTTATTTATTAACAATCGTACTAATATAACAAAAAAACTGAGAAATCAGAATTTATTATGCTGAAATTAAGAAACATACGATTATTGCACACATAACCAATACTATTTCTTTACTAAATTTATTAAACCACGGTAATTTTACAATGTCAAAATCCAAACCCCAACTTAAACGCTACACGTAAATGTTCATCTCCCTTAAAAACAGATATATTACCTACCATCATGTTTGCTGCATTGAAAAATACTCCTCCTCCATAATTATTTTTCCACTTTTTAGAATCTTTTGTTTTAATCCATACACGACCATAATCTGCCCCAGCATAAACACCAATATTTAATGGCAATAATCGTGTTTTAATTTTTTGTAAATTTA
>JAHDGB010000238.1 GCA_020627885.1 Flavobacteriaceae bacterium
ACTATTCAAAAATCACCTTTCGAACTTAAAAATAACGAATGTGTGATTAGTTATATAGAAAATGGTGTTACCAAATATTTTAAGTATTCTAATGTTATAGAGAAACCCAGAAGAGATCTACCAAGCGCACCACCTAGAAATAATTAATTTAGATTTTTTTTGATTTAAACTTTAATAACCATTTTGATCGTTTTAAAAAAATTCTTTAAAGACACAATAATATATGGCTTAGCTACTGTTTTGCCGCGTCTTATGAATTTTGTTTTGGTGCCATTACATACAGGTAATTTAGATACAACAAGTTATTCAGATAATACAACGTTTTATATTTATGCCGCTTTTTTTAATGTGCTACTAACTTACGGAATGGAAACAGCTTTTTTTAGATTTTTCAGTAAATCTGAAGAAAAAAATAAAATATTTTCTACAGCATTTATTAGCTTAATTGTAACTACGATAGCGTTTTTAGTTATAGTACTTCTGTTTAATGAACAATTATCGAATTGGCTTGGTATTAATCAAACCTATTTTAATCTATTAATTGGCGTAATAGTATTAGATACTTTAGTAGTTGTTCCATTTGCATATTTAAGAGCAGTAGGAAGACCTGTGAAATTTGCAAGCATAAAAATTGCTAACATTTTGATATATGTACTACTTAATTATTTTTTCCTTTGGTTTATTCCTAAATTCGAAATTAACCTGATAGGTTACGACAACTCAGATTTAGTAAAATATATTTTTATTGCCAATTTAGTCGCTAGCATTATTACATTTTTATTGCTTGTCCCTTATTTTTTTAAGGTGAAATTTCAGTTTAGCAAAACTATTCTAAAACAGCTTTTAAATTATAGTTGGCCAATAATGGTTGCTGGTTTGGCTTATGTCATTAACGAAAATTTTGATAAGTGGATTTTACCAGACATTTTAGGTAAAGAAATAAATGGAGCCTATAGCGGATGTTATAAAATAGCAGTTTTTATGACTATTTTTATACAAGCATTTAGATTGGGAGCAGAACCCTTCTTTTTTAATCATTCTAAAGAAAAAAATGCAAAACAGACTTATGCTTTAATTATGAAGTATTTTGTAATTGTAGGAAGTTTAATGTTAGTTTTTATTATTTCTTATTTAGACATATTTAAAAACTTACTTGTAGCAGATGAAAGCTATTGGATAGCAATAGATATTGTTCCAATAGTATTATTAGCAAATCTCTGTTTAGGCATTTATTTCAATTTGGCAATATGGTATAAGCTCACAGATAAAACACGATATGGAATGTACTTATCCATAATTGGAGCTGTTATTACAATTGCTTTTAACTTAATAATGATTAAAAAAATAGGCTTTATTGCTGCTGCATGGGCAACTTTAGCCGCTTATGCCAGTATGATGTTTTTATCATATGTCATTGGGCAAAAGCATTACCCTATAGCTTACGATTTAAAAAAGATATTAGGTTATTTAGTTTTGTCTATCGTTTTATCCATATTAGCATTAAATACTAATGGCAATTATTATATAAACACTGGCTTAGTTTTCTTATTTTTGGGGATCGCTTTTTTGTTAGAAAAAAACGAACTCAAACAATTAGTAAAAAGATAATATGCAGATAAAAATAATAAACAAATCTAGTCATACTTTGCCTCACTATGAGACTATGTCTTCAGCCGGGATGGATTTAAGAGCTAATATTTCAGAAAATATAATATTAGAAGCTATGGAACGAGCAATAGTGCCTACAGGCTTGTTTATAGAGCTTCCTATTGGCTTTGAAGCCCAAGTGAGACCAAGAAGCGGTTTGGCAGCAAAAAAAGGAATTACGGTACTTAATGCGCCAGGAACAATTGATGCCGATTATAGAGGCGAAATAGGTGTTATTTTAGTTAACTTATCAAAAGATACTTTTGTAATAGAAAATGGAGAACGTATAGCTCAATTAGTCATAGCAAAGCACGAACGTGCCGAATGGGAAGAGGCTATAGTTTTGTCTGAAACATCTAGAGGAGAAGGGGGTTTTGGAAGTACAGGAGTAAAATGATTTCAGAATTCAGTATAATATAATTAAAGAGGTTCCTGTTTTATCGGGAATGACAAAAAATAGTTCATGAAAATAATAGTACCAATGGCAGGTCGTGGATCACGCCTTCGCCCACATAGTTTAACAGTACCAAAACCATTAATTCCAGTAGCAGGACAGCCTATTGTGCATCGTTTGGTAAAAGATATAGCAAAAGTGTTGAAAGAACCTATTGAAGAAATTGCTTTTATCTTAGGAGATCCTGCATGGTTTGGAGACGATGTGGTATCTAGTTTAAAAACTTTAGCAAGTAGTTTAGGAGCTAAAGCATCAATATACAGACAAGACCAACCATTAGGAACAGGGCATGCTATAATGTGTGCTAAAGAATCGCTGTCTGGTCCAGCTGTTATAGCATATGCCGATACATTAATTAGAGCCGATTTCGATTTAGACTCACAAGCAGATGCTGTAATTTGGGTAAAACAAGTAGACCAACCTGAGGCTTATGGTGTAGTTAAGTTAAATGGAAAACAAGAAATAGTTGAGCTTGTAGAGAAGCCTAAGGATTTTGTAAGTGATTTAGCAGTAATTGGTATTTATTATTTTAAAGATGTAGCTGTTTTAAAAGAAGAGCTTCAAAAAGTGTTAGATAACAATATTATTCATGGCGGTGAATATCAAATTAATGATGGTATCATTGGAATGATGAATAATGGTAAAATATTTAAAACTGGTGAGGTTTCAGAATGGATGGATTGTGGTAATAAAGCAGTAACCTTAGAAACTAACACTAAAATGTTAGGGTTTTTAACCGCAGATAAAGAGGAGCAGCTAATAGCAAATTCAATTAAAAACAATAACTCTAACATTATTGAACCTTGTTATATTGGCGATAACGTTGTTTTAAAAAATGCATCAATAGGACCCAATGTTTCTATTGGAAATAATTGTATTATAGAGAATTCTAATGTTAAAAACAGTTTAATTCAATCAAATACTACCATAAAAAATGCTACCTTAGACGACGCTATGATTGGTAACCATGTTAGTTATGACGGAAGTTTTACTAAAATTAGTATTGGAGACTATTCTATTTTGGAATAATATTTGTCAAGTTTGCCTTAGATAAGGCTATTGTTTTTATGCAAAAGACATTTTATATATTAATTTTTTTCTTCGGAATCCTTCTGGTTCCGAAAATAAGTAATGCTCAAATTGATTATAATAAAATTCCTGACGATGATTTAGGAAATAACTCTGATGCTTTTCAAGAAGCATTCTTCGAAGCTCTAAAGCAAAAAGCAATAGAAAATTATGATAGAGCAATTATAGCATTAGAAAAATGTATAGTTCTAGATAACTCAAAAGCAATTCTGTATTTTGAATTGGGTAAAAACTACAATAAACTTAAGAATTTTGGAGCCGCAGAAGATGCTTTAAAAAAGGCAATAACCAAAGAACCGGATAACGAATGGTATTTAGATGAGTTGTACGAAGTATATATACTTCAAAAAGATTACGATAAAGCTATTAAAACAGTAAAACAATTAGTTAAATACCACCCAGATTATAAAGAAGATCTAGCATCTATTTATATGCGTACTAAACGTTATAAGGAAGCGTTAAAAATACTTGACGAATTAGATGAAGAATTGGGATTGTCTGACGTTAGAGATATCATGCGAAATAAAATTTATACAGCAACTGGCAATAAAAAAGAGCG
>JAHDGB010000239.1 GCA_020627885.1 Flavobacteriaceae bacterium
ATTCCTGCATGTTCTGCCATACGATCGATTAAATCTGTTTTGTTCATAATTTAAAATTTAATTATTAATGAATTGATATTAAACATAATTGTCTAATTCCTCATACAAATTTATACGGATTATGCTTCTATGCAAGTAATAGCAAGGGAAATAGCATATATTGTTGATAACTTCAAGCATTTGTTAATAAAGGCAGTGTGTTTTATGTTAATTTTAAGAATATCAATGACAATAGGGGTTTACAGCATTTTAGCATCATTCTCAAAATTGTAACCATTTAAAAGAGACTTTACATCCATAGTACGTTTTCCAGGAAATTTGATTTCTAATATTTTTATAAAACCATCTTTAACAGCTACCTTAATTTCTTTTTTTGAAAAAACAATTTTTCCTATATTTAAAGAATGAGACTCTATTATTGTTTCTGCACTGTATATTTTGACTTCAAGCTTTTTTTCATTATTAACTAATGTAGACCAAGCAGCAGGGTATGGGCTTAAACCTCGGATTAAATTATCTATAGAATTTATAGGTTTAAACCAGTCTATTTTACAATTTTCTTTATTTAGTTTGTAAGCTGTTTTCGTTTTTAAATTTTCAGGTTGTGGAGTTGTTTTTACTTTTCCTTTTTCTATTAAATTTAGGGTTTCTATTACCAGAGATGACCCTAGAGTCATTAATTTATCATGAAGACTTCCTGCATTTTCGTTTTTGTCAATATTTATTTCTCTTTGTAAAATCATTTTTCCTGTATCTATTTTTTCATCGATAAAGAAGGTAGAAACCCCAGTTTTTGTTTCTCCATTAATAATAGCCCAGTTAATAGGAGCGGCTCCTCTATAATTTGGAAGTAATGACGCGTGAAGGTTAAAAGTGCCATATTTAGGCATTTTCCATACTATTTCTGGCAACATTCTAAATGCAACGACTATTTGTAGGTTAGCATTTAGTGCTTTTAGCTGTTCATTAAATTGAGGATCCTTTAGGTTTGTAGGCTGCATTATATTAAGATTTTTAGAATTAGCATATACTTTTACAGCTGATTCGTTTAATTTTCTACCTCTTCCTGCAGGCTTGTCTGGAGCAGTAATTACTCCAATAATATTATAATTTTCATTTACTAATGTTTTTAATATGGTAACAGCGAAACCTGGAGTTCCCATAAACACGATTCTTAAATCTCTCATCTTGTATGTGCTAATCTGTAAGTGTTTTTTGTCGTAATAATAATATTATTATTTTCTAATAGTTCTTGTATAGCATTTAATGTGCTCTTTTCTGAGCTATACGATAAATTTATTATAGCCCTAGAATTCAAATCTCCATTTTCTAGATGTTTAATAATCTCTTTTTTGATTGCATTAATATTTTCTGTTTTATAATTTGATTTAATACAAACGGAGCAAATACCACAGTTTTCTATTTTTGAATCTCCAAAGTAGGCTAATAATTGTTTGCTTTTGCAAGTGGTGTTATTATTTATATAATTTAAAACAGCATTTATTTGTTTATGTTTAAGTTTAATTTGTTGTTCAATAATTTTAGAAACTCTATTAATTGTTTTATCATCTTCTCTTGGTTCAATATATGTAATTTCAGCATCAGTGTTAGAGTGAGATAGTGTAATTATTTTTTCGTTAGAAAGCTTTATTAAATTATTTATTAAATGTATTTCAGATACATTTGCTTTTTCAGCAATCAGAGAGGTGTTAATTTTTGTTTCTTGTTCAAATAACCCTCCGTATGTTCTTAATATTGTTTTAATTATTGTGTTTAAGTTTTTATTTATTTCTAAATATTTAAATAAAGAATTGTTACTAATTAAGAATTTAATTTTTGTTTTATTCTTAAACTGTTTATTAAGATTGATAATACCGGTTCTTTCTAATACTTGCAGCGCATTATAGGCTAAAACAGAATTAAATTTGTATGTTTTACAAAAGGTATTAAATTTAAATGCAAATGTTTGAAGCTCTCCTTCTCCATACGATATTTGAAAATAATTACTTAATTTTTTGTAAACTGTTTTTATATAGCTTGTAGAAGGTAATACATTTAGAAATTGATCTTTAACAACAATTTCATCGTTTTTGTTTTTTAAAATAACGGCAAAAGCCTTATCTCCGTTTCTTCCAGCTCTTCCAGCTTCTTGAAAATAACTTTCAATACTGTCTGGTAAATTAAGATGTATTACTGTTTTCACATCTGGTTTATCAATTCCCATTCCGAAGGCATTTGTTGCCACCATAATTTGGAAATTATTATTCAACCAGTCATTTAATCGATTTTCTTTTTCTAAGTTAGACAACCCTCCATGATAAAACATAGACAAAAAACCTTTGTTGCTTAAAAACTCATGAATATTTACTGTTTCTTTTCTACTTCTAACATATATTATAGATGACGTATTATACTTTTTAAGAATAGTAACCAATCTATATAACTTATCTTCTTCATGAAAAGTCATATATGCCAAATTTTTTCTATAAAAAGATTGCTTAAAAATAGAGGGGTTAATAAAATCGAGTTCTTTTATAGTGTCCTTTATAACATCTGCAGTAGCAGAAGCAGTAAGTGCAACAATATTAGTTTGAGGGTGGAGCTCTCTAAGTATATCAATGTTTTTATATGCAGGTCTGAAATCGTTGCCCCATTGAGAAATACAATGCGCTTCATCTACAGCAATTAAATTAACATTCATTTGTTTAATACGTTGCTTTACAATATCCTGTTGTAGACGTTCTGGAGAAATGTATAAAAATTTATAATTTCCATATACGCAATTGTCAAGTAATATGTCTAATTCGTTATAAGTAATACCGCTTGTAAGCGCCATTGCTTTTATATTTTTTTTTTGCAATACATCGACTTGATTTTTCATTAGTGCTACCAATGGAGATATTACAATACAAATACCATCTTTTACTAATGCAGGGATTTGAAAACAAATAGACTTTCCACCTCCAGTTGGTAATAAAGCAAATGTATCTTTACCATCTATAATGCTCTGGATAATTTCTTCTTGAAAAGGTCTAAAACTTGTATAGTTCCAATAGCGTTCTAATATATTTATTGGGTGTTTCATTAACCTATTTGATACTATTTAAAATAAAATCAGTTCTAGCTTCAATAGTATTAAAAGGTACATTAATAATTTCATAATTATATTTAGAGTAGGTGTTTAATAATTTATGATGGATTTTAACGGCTTGCTCAAAAGACTCATAGCGTTCATTATCATTTATATAAATTTTATCACAAGGTGTTAAAATAAAGATATAGTCATAGGGGTTTTCTTTACACAGGTTTTCAAACTCTATAGGGTAATTATCTCCAATATAATCCATATATGCAATAACATCGGGTATGCCACGATCAAAAAAGGCATATTCAGTGTTACTATTATTTGCTTTAATATATTGAGCAAATCGTCCTTTTAATAACAATTCACTAAATAATAAAGGGTTTTCTAAAAATAGTTGATCTATTCCTTCTTTTTGAGCATTAATAATAACTTGTCTTGAAATTTCTTCAAAGCAGGTATAACCTCTTTTCTTTAATTCATTAATGATAGAAGATTTTCCGGTGCCAGGACCGCCGGTGATAACTATTTTTTTTGTGTTCAATATATTAATTCTTGTATTAGTAATTAGCAAAAAAATTTGGCACTAAATTTAGGAATAAAAAATACAAAGTAAAACCTATATTTGTATTCGATTAATAATAGTT
>JAHDGB010000026.1 GCA_020627885.1 Flavobacteriaceae bacterium
TTATAACTTCATTAGTGGTGTCTAATTTAATTTTTCAGAAGTTTTTTTATTGGTACCCGTTCAATGTAACGATTTTTGGGACTCGTTTTTTTGAAATTTCTGTAGGCATTTTGCCTTATCCAATTACTTTTTTAATTACCGACTTAATAAGCGAAATTTATGGAAAGAAACAAGCAAATAAGGTTGTGGTTATAGGTGTTTTTGCTTCTCTTTTTTCGTTGCTAATTATTTATATCGCAAATGAAGTTCCGGCAACAGGATGGTCTCCGGTAAATAATGAAATGTTTAGCGTTGTTTTTGGAAATACTTTTGTTGCGGTCTTTGCAAGTATGATGGCTTATCTTTTTGCTCAGTTTATAGACATTCAAATTTATCATTTTTGGAAACGCATTACTAAAGGGAAATATCTTTGGTTACGAAATAATTTTTCTACGTGGTTGTCTCAATTTATCGATACTTTTTCTGTGCTTTTTTTACTTTGTTTGTTTAATGTTTTGCCTTGGGAAAGTTTTAAAGGCTTGTTGTTAAGTGGTTTTATATTTAAAATTATGGTTGCCTTATTTGACACCCCTTTTTTATATATTGCCGTTTATCTTTTTAGAAAGCGCTTTAATCTAAAAGTTAATGAAGAATTACATTTATTTAATGAATACTAAATTTATATTAAATAGCTTTGATAATTAAACAATTTAATTAGTTTTAGTTTATTGAAAATAAAGCAGATAAGTTATTAAGGTTAATTTGGGCTAACACGGCAGAAATATAAAAGAAAATACTCATGAAGAAAGCATTAAAAATATTTGGAATCACACTTCTAATTTTACTAATTGTATTAATTGTAAGCCCGTTTCTTTTTCAGAGTCAAATTAAAGATATGGTTCGGAATTTAGCAAATGAAAATGTAAATGCTAAGATAGAATTTGAAGATGTAAATTTAAGTTTTCTGAGCAGTTTTCCGCAAGCAAATGTTACTATCCATAATCTTAAAATAACCAATTTTGCACCCTTTAAAGACGAAACTCTTGCAGAAATAAAACAAGTTACTTTAGACTTATCAATTAAAGAGTTATTTAAGAAACAAAAAGATGAAGCAATAGTTGTTAACGATATAAGTTTAGATGAAGCGTTAATTACTTTAATAACAAATACCAAAGGCGATGCAAATTATGATATTGCTAAAAAAACAGGAAAGAAAGAAGTGGCTAAAGAAAGCTCTAGCAGATTTGGTTTAGATATTGAAAACTATGCTATTAATAATAGTGCATTAACCTATATTGATGAAGCTGCAAAAATGCAAGTATATGTTACTGAATTAAACCATTCGGGCAAAGGAAGTTTTTCGGATACGACATCTCAATTAGAAACAAAAACTAATACAAGAATTACTTATATATCAGACAGTACGGAGTATTTAAGTAACAATCAGATTAAGTTAGATGCATTAATAGATTTAGATATACCAAACAATAAATACACTTTTAAAGATAATAAGGCATTTATTAATAAACTTCCGTTAGAGTTTCATGGCCATGTGCAGTTGTTAGATGAAGGCCAAGATGTAGATATTACATTTGAAAACCCAGGGACAAGCTTTAAAGATTTTCTTGCGGTAATTCCGAAGCATTACTCTAAAAATATAGAAAATGTTCAAACCACTGGAAGTTTTAATGTTAAAGGGAAGGTGAAAGGAAAAGTAACAGATCATACTATTCCTAAACTGGATATTAATATAAACTCTAAGAATGCGTCTTTTAAGTACCCCGATTTACCTAAGCAGGTCGAAAACATTTTTATAAATGCAACAATAAAAAATATAACAGGTAAAGCAGACGATACCTATGTAGATTTAAAAATGCTTAATTTTAAGATTGATGATGATACTTTTAAATCTAATGCCGTAATAAAAAACTTAACAAAAAACATACTTGTAAACGCAGATATCGATGGGGTTTTAAACTTGGCTAATATTTCAAAAGCATACCCTGTAGATCTAGAAAACGAATTAAGCGGCATATTAAAAGCGCAACTTAATACTAATTTCGATATGGAGGCTATTGATACAAATGCTTATGAACGCATTAAAAATAATGGAAACGTAGAAATTAGTGATTTTAAATTTTCTTCGGAAGATGTTGTAAATCCAATTAATATAACAAAAGCAGAAATCGGTTTTAAGCCAGGCGTCATTTCTTTAAATGAGTTTAAAGCAAAAACAGGAAAAAGTGATATTAATGCTACAGGTACTATAAATGGCTTGTTAGGGTTTTTATTAAGTAATAAAAAGCTTAAAGGCGATTTTGATGTAAAGTCTAACCATTTTGTGGTGAGCGATTTTATGGTAGAGGGCGGTTCAGAGCAACCTGTAAACCAAAGTACAGAACCCGAAACGGCATTAAAAATTCCTGCGTTTTTAGATTGTACCATGACTGCTGATGCTAAAGAGGTGTTGTATGATGATTTAACCTTAACCAATGTAAAAGGGCAGCTAGCAATAAGCGATGAAAAAGCATATTTAAAAGACATGTCTTCTAATCTTTTCGATGGAAGCATTAATATTAACGGCATTGTAGATACTAAAACCGAAACGCCTAAATTTAATATGAACCTTGGGATTAGTCAGTTTGATATTTCTAAATCATTTAATGGTTTAGATATGTTAAAAGCGATAGCACCTATAGCTAATGGCATGCAGGGAAAGTTAAATAGTGAAATGGGACTGTCGGGAACTTTAGGAGACGATTTTACTCCTGTGCTAAACAGTGTTACAGGAAATGCATTAGCAGAGTTATTAACGTCTGAGTATAAACCAAAAAACCAAGCTTTGTTTTCGGCACTAGAAGGTAAGCTCGATTTTTTAGATTTTAGCAAATTAGATTTAAAAGACTTAAAAACGAAATTAGCTTTTAAAGATGGAAAAGTAAGCGTCTCACCTTTCGATATAAAATACAATGATATTGCTATTACAATAGATGGCTCACATACCTTTAATAATGTAATGGATTATAAAGCAGTGTTAAATGTGCCTGCTAAATACTTAGGGAGTGAAGTAAACCGACTAATTGGAAAAATAAACGATAATGATGTTAATAACATAAAAATACCAATTACTGCAAATTTAACGGGTGGCTTCGCTAATCCTAGTGTAAAAACAGATTTAAGTAGCGGTGTAACGAATTTAACGAAGCAATTAGTAGAAATTCAGAAACAAAAGTTATTAAACCAAGGAAAGGATAAGGTTATAGATATTCTTGGAGGAATTGCAGGGGGCGATAAGCCCAACGGTTCGTCGGGAACTTCTTCTAATACTACAACAGGTGGTGTTTTAGGAGGTGTACTTGGTGGTGTGTTAAATGGAACAAAACCAAAGGATTCTAGTAAAACAGAGACCACCGAGAATAAGCCAGATGTTATAAAAGATGTTTTAGGCGGAATTTTCGGTAAGAAGAAGAAAAAGAAAGGCAATTAACGTTTAAATTATTATGTATATTACCAAATAAAATATTATCTTGCGCCCCTATTAGAAAAGAAACCGTTTTATACCATGATTAAAATTGAAATAAAAGAAGGAGAAAATATTGAAAGAGCTTTAAAACGCTACAAGCGTAAGCATAGAAATGTTAAGACTATGCAGAATTTAAGAGAAAAGCAATATTTTACTAAACCTTCTGTAGTAAAAAGACGTCAGGTTCAAAAAGCATCTTATATCCAAGGATTAAGAGATCAAGCTGATATATAATAGAGATATAATCTCTTTTTAATAATATTTAAAACCACATGCTATTATAGTATGTGGTTTTTTTGCTACACAATTTTTTAGATAATAGTTTTAAATAGGAATAATTTTTAGTCATATATAAATACAAGCACAGAATAGAAACAGGCTAAACTTAACTATTTGGTGTTTAAAAGTTTTAGTTTTATAGGAAGTGGGTAAAACAAAAAATCCTATAAATTAATAACTCAAACTTTTAAGTTAATAAGATATAGGATTTAGAATATAAACTATTTATAAGTATAGAGGGTAGTAGTAAGTTGAATTTATCCTTGGTCAGACGACATGAGTGCAAAGAACTTGTTTATGTTTGGAAGAATGACTATGCGCGTTCTTCTGTTTCTGGCTCTATTTTCCTTCGATTCATTGTCTGTTAATGGTTGGTAACTACTGCGCCCAGATGCAATTAATTTTGCAGGGTCTACATTATATTCTTTTTGAAGCTTGCGTACAACAGAGGTTGCTCTTAATACACTTAAATCCCAATTATCTGCTATTTGCATATTACTAATAGTTCTAGAATCTGTGTGGCCTTCTATCATTACTTCAATACTCGGTTCAGAATTAATAACATCTGCCAGTTTTTGTAATATATTGTTTGCTCTTGAGCTAATTTTATAACTTCCGCTATTAAACAACATTTTGTCAGAAATAGATATCATTACTACTGTTTCATCAATGTTAATAGCAATATCATCATCTTCATTTAAGGTACTTGTATCTATAGAGTTTTTTAAATTATGAGATACCGCTAAATTCATAGAGTCTTTAAGCGTTTTTGCTTGGCTTAATTTGTTGGGGTCTACTTTGGTTAAAGTAGATCTCATTTGGCGTTTTGTAGCATTTGAGATAACTGCCGTATTACCAACAGCATCAAACTTTACATCGTTCTCATTTGTTAATGAGCTAATTTTAGTGTTGTATTTTTCAACACGTTTTTGAATAACATCAAATTTTTCTTCTAAATCTTCTTTAGCAACTTGTGTCTTAGTTAATTCATTTTTAATTTCTCCATTTTCTTTTTCTAAGGCTAAATATTTCTTTTTTGCTACGCAAGAACTTATGCATATAGTAAAGACTAATAAAATGAGTGTTTTTTTCATAAATAAAATATGGATTAATAGTTAGTTTCATTCTATTTACGAAAATAATGATAAACTGGATGTTGGGTCACTAATTTTTTTAAAACCTCAATATAATTAAATAAAAAAACAGCCTGTACTAGGCTGCTTTTTTGTCTTTTTCAGAGGTTTTTTAATCTTCAACATCATTTATCGTAGCTGGTGTTACTGAGCTATCGTGAGAATCATGATATTCTTGAAGTAAATTCATTGTAACTATTAATAAATCTTTAGTTTCGAGTAATAAGCCAAAGTATAAGGTTGTGTTTTTTGGGCTAGATTCTTCTGTTCGAGTTCTTGCTACTTGTTTTATAATTTTTGCATTTACTAAATCAAGATTTTCTTTTTTGCGATTAAGAATATCTCCAATTTGTTCAAAAGAATGTGAGTCGAAAGCCGATTTTATATTATTAAACAGAACTTCTATAGCATCATCAACTTCTTTTAGTTCTTTTACTTGGCTAAATTTAAGTTTTTTATGATTATTGTTAATGTGCTTGTGGCTCGTTTTGGCAATGAACTCTAAAGATTGTGTCATATCTTGTAAGTGGCCCAATATGTTAATATAAAAATTACTAGCACCAATACTCGATTCGTCTAAATTTTTAATAAAATAGAAAATATTATCTCTTAAATTATCTATTTCATCGGTAAGTTTTGCAACTTGTTTTTTATTCTTTTTTAGTAATTTTAAATCTTGTTTTGCTAATCCTTTTATGGCATTAGTATATATTCTATTGCCTCTTTTTACAACGTTAGCAATATTTTTTGCGCTTTCATGAATTACACCTTGAATAGAGCTGCTTTCCGAGCTTGTTAGGCTGTCTTCATCAATGGTTTTGTCTGAGTTTTTCTTGTGCGATAAATAGTTTCTTACAAGTAATGTTATAGTTAAAAGCAATAAAATAGGGGTCATTACTTCGGGGTTACCTTGTATTAAAAACACAACAAAGCCCGCAGCAATAAATGCGCCTAAAGCAGTACCAAACCATCCGCCAATAACATTTAATACACCAGCAACTCTATAAACAGCGCTTTCTCTTCCCCAAGCACGGTCTGCAAAAGAGGTTCCCATAGCGACCATAAAAGTAACATATGTTGTCGATAGAGGCAGTTTCATAGAAGTTGCAATTGCAATTAATACACCAGCAACCATTAAATTAACTGCGGCTCTAATCATATCAAAAGCAGGAGCATTAATGCTTTGATCTTTAGTTAGTGCTATAGCATCTGGCTTTTCAAAACTTCTACTAATGCTTTCTTGAGTTGCTTTTGGAATTACGGCATTTAAAGCGCCAGACAGCCAAGAGGCTCCTTTTACTATACTTCTTGAAAGTATATTAGGTTCAAATTTTTCATGAGTATCTCCTTGGCGAGATAAGCTTAATTCTGTTTCTGCTACTGTTCTTGCTTTTTTTGAAAACCATAAAGTCAATACCATTATAGAACCCGCTATAAATAATAATAAAGGTTCGGCAGGAACTTTTTTATCTAAAACAGCCATAGAGAAATCTGCAGGTAAAGTTCCCGACGATAAAAAGGCATCTTGCATGGCTTCATAAGAATGAAATGCAGCCATTGGTACTCCAATAAAATTTACTAAATCATTTCCAGAAAAGGCTAGTGCTAATCCAAACGTACCTACAGCAATTACAACTAAAAGGATGGTTTTTTTTGTTACAGCTTGAAAAGCAAAAGAAACGAGTAACCAAAGGGCAAAGCTTCCCATTATAATGAAAATCTCATTTCCTTCAATTCCTCCTTTTAAGTCATTATAATAAGGTGTTCCCTTTAATCCTTTTAAGAAAATAAAGTAAGTAATAGCGGTTAAACAAACGGCACCAAAAATAGCACCAAAGTTTTTAATTTTATGTTCATATTGAAATGAGAATATTAAACGAGAAATCCACTGTACAATTGCGCCAATGGAAAAAGCAATGAATACAGACATAACAATACCACTAATAATAGTGATTGCTTTTTCGGTATTAATATAACTTCCTAGATCACTTATTGTTTGTGAATCTGAACCACTAATCTTAATTAAAGACATCACTACAGCAGCACCGAGTAAATTAAATACTATAGATACTGTTGTTGAGGTGGGAAGTCCTAATGTATTAAAGAAATCTAATAATAAAATGTCAGTAATCATTACTGCCATAAAAATGTACATGATTTCTTCAAAATTAAACATGGCTGGGACGAAAATACCTTTACGCGCCACTTCCATCATACCACTAGAAAAAACAGCCCCAATAAAAATACCTAAACTAGCAACTATCATTATAGTTCGCATTGAAATAGCCTTAGATCCTATTGCAGAATTTAAAAAATTAATAGCATCATTACTAACGCCTACTACAATATCAGCAACTGCTAAAATCGTAATGGCAATTAACATAAATAAGTATATATTATCCATAGTTTTTAATTAAAATAAGTTTGCAAATATCTTACAATGTATTGAGTGTAATGTTACCTCAATGTTATTTTTTATTAATTAGAAATGAATATCAAATCCAAATCGAAACATAATATTATCTTCTTTTCCATCTTCTGTACTATAACTTATATCCGATTGTACTTTCAATTTATGGCCAACAACATATTTTGAAACACCTAATGTATATTGCTCTTGCGGTAGTTTCCCTGTTTCGGATTCAAAATCTAAAGTTGTATAACGTCCTACAATTTCATAATTACTTTCAAACATATAACCTGTTTGTAAATTAATCGCATTACCAGTTAATACAATGTCTCCAGTTGGTGTTCCGTCTAAATTTTTAGCAATAGCATCTTTTGCACTTCGTTTTGCGTATTCTCCCATAAATGAAAGTCCTTCATATTTAAACATGGCATCTGCAAAAATTGTGGTTTGATCTGTTTCATATATAGAACCATCATTTCTAAATAAATAATTGCCTGCAAAACCACGTGCTCTAACGGCATTTTGATTATAATTATAAGTAAAACCAAGCATTAGTTTAGGGGTTTCTTCTCTTTTAATTGCTGCTTGTACATAATCGCCTTTAGATTTAAATTTTCCGAAAGGTAAAAATTCTAAACGTCCAGTATACTGTAGTCCTCCAATATTTCCTTCAGTAACGTTTCGTCCTTCTCCTTGAGAGATAGAAAACTTCTCTTTCATTAAAAAATGACCTCCTAAGTTCGATTTATGTCGTAATTGAATACCCAAATCACGATCTATATTAAAACGACTATTTAATAACGAACGATTTATTAGTTGAAGATTTGCAGAAGAGACAACACGTTCCACATTACCAGGAAGTTTTGTTTGTCCTGCCCATAACTCAAAGTTTTTAGCAAAACTCCATTTTAAAACGGCATCTAAAATAATACGTGGCGTATTTCTATTAAATTCATTGGCGCCAGAAACATCTCTGTTAGTTAAGCCTAATTCAATTTTATATTTTAATTTAGGAGAGTAAGCAAAACCATCAAATTTTAAACGAGCACGTCTTACTATAAAGTTATGTTCTGGGCTTTCATAGATATTACCATTATGATCCCATGAAGATATAGATCTTACTTGAAATCGTGGTGCAAATTTAACACTAAAGGAACTGTCTTTAGCAACAAAATTAATTAGCCCTTTTCCAAATTTTGTATCACTAATTTCTTGGGCACTCGAATAAAAAAATGCAAATAATAATGCAGTGGTAATAGTAATTTTAAGTTTCATTAAATGTATTATTAGTTTTTGTCGGTGCAAATAACTTATTCTAATGTTAACTTAATGTTTCCTAATAATTAATTTTGAGTAATTTTATAGAAACAATAAAGACTGCTTTGGCCAAAGCAGTCTCATTTAGAAATCATAATAATGTAGTCGACAAAAACTAATAGATTATATGAAATACTAATTTATTGTCTTAAGACATTACAAAAATGGAATGTTAAGTTAAACTTATAGTAATCTAATTATTAAGTAATCATTAATTTTTTTGCACACTTTGCTATCTAGTTAAGTTGTTGTATATGAATTGGTTATTGTTTTAATGTTAAGTTAATGTTATGTAATGGTTGATTTAATGTAACTAAATGTTTATATTTGATATATAATGTTAAAACCATAATTATGAAGAAATCAATTTTATTATCAATTGCCTTTTTAATTACTGTGGTGAGTTTTGCTCAACAAAAGAGAGATTTAAAACTTAGCAAAGACGCTAATTTAATTGAAGTAACTTATTATCACGACAATGGAGTAGTAAGCCAAAGAGGGGCTTATACTGTAGATGGTAAATTACATGGGGAGTGGCTTGGCTATAACTCAGAAGGTAAAAAACAAGTTTCTGCAAATTATGATAATGGTAAAAAAGTCGGCAAGTGGTTTTTCTGGGAAGGAACTGCTCTTAAAGAAGTAGATTATAACAATAATGCAATTGTTAATGTAAGTGAATGGGAAGTAAAATCTCCTGTTGCTAGTAATAATTAAATTATTGAAATTTAAGTAAAAAGCATCTTTTGTTTTCAAAAGATGCTTTTTACTTTTTTAGTTTTAGTTAACGGTCCAATTAGCACCCCAAGTTGCATATTCAGTTCCTATTCCACTACCATCTCCAATAATAAAATCACTATTTTCGAAAGTAACTTGTGTATCATTTTTTATTTTAGTTGTTACATTTGTAAAAGTAACATTGGTGACTTTTAAATTACCATTTACTACACCTGTTCCTGTTGGGTTATTTCCAAGATCACCATCTAAATCGAATCCTTCTTCAAAACCAGTTATGTGAACATTATTAAAAATACCTTGAGTTCCAGCTCTCAAACGGATGGCTTCATTACCAGTAGAAGCGCCTAAACCTACAATGGTTAAGTTGTTTACTGTTGGTTTAGAGAAATAGCCTCCGGCATTACTAAAATCGGTGTTATAACCATCGGCTTCAATACCTTTATCATGACTTTCTCCGTGTTTAACATAAGCATTAGTGATAGTTCCTGTGTAACCTTCAGTCCAATCAATAGAATCGTCTTGAGCATTAACTACAGATAGATAACTAACATTTACTGTGCCTCCAAAAAACTCAACACCATCATCTTTACCTTCATATACTTGTATATATTCTGCAACTGTCCCATTTCCAACTCCATAAAAAGAAATGCCATTGTTTTCAGATTGCCCATCTGCAGATCCTCCTGAATATTCTACTCTTACATATCTTAAAATACCAGAATCGTCATTAGCATTTGTGCCTCCAAATGGTAAGCTCGCTATTTCAGATGTTGAGGTAGAACTTCCGGTTACAGAATTTATAGGGGCTTTCCCTAATAATATTAAGCCTCCCCAATCTCCAGCTTCAGGAGAAGATGCGTCAGATGTAAATACAATAGGATTACTTGCAGTACCATTAGCTATAATTTTTGCACCTTGAGAAATAGCGATATATACATCAGCACCAGAAGCCAGTGCTTCAATAGTCATTCCGGCAGGAATTTCTAATGTTGTGCCAGTAGCCATAATTAATGAACCATTAATTTTATATGTTTCATTTGCATCTAAAATTAAATCTTGAGTATAAGTTCCAGATAATAAAATTGTTCCAGATGCGGTAGGGGTTGCAGTAGTATTATCGTTTATAATAATATCAGCAGTGTCATCTGTCGAACAGGAAAATAGCATTCCAATTAATGATAATCCTAAGATTAATTTTGTTTTCATCATTTTTAAATTTGATTAATTTTTTTGTTAAAATTTGTATTTAAGTTGCAGACCTAGATTCATACCTCGTTTATAGTCTGATACGCCTTTTCCATTAGCTGAATTTACAGTAATGTTTCCAAGTGTAGTTTCTCTATAATACCTCACACTAGGGTTTAAAAGGTTTTTTGCACTAAAGTTTATTTCAAACTTCTTTTTAATTGTATTTTTCCATATAAAGTCTAATGTAGGAACTCCTTTTTCTATAACATTTCCTAATTGACCAGATCCAAGAGCGTCTATTCTGTTAGAAAAATAAGAGAATACTAAGTTTGCAACAGGTTTGTAATTTTCAAAAATTGGAGAATAGCTTACATCTGCATTAAGAATTAAAGGTGATGCACCTTGTAGTTCTTCTTCAGATTTTGTAAAACTTACATCATAGAAATTACCGTCAATTGTTTGGTATAGATCCTGTTTGGTATTCATATAAGTGGCATTAAATCCTACAGAAAGTTTTGAATTTTCCTCTTCATTAAGTAATAGGTTTTTTCGCAATTCTACTTCTATACCATAAACAGAGGCTTTATCTCCTGTTCTGAAATAACGCTGTGTTCCGGTTGCGTCTGCTCCTACAACTAAATTTATTGGATCATTAATTTGCTTTGTAAACGCTGCAAGTGAAAAAATTTCACTTTTACTATAGAACCATTCGTATTTTAAATCGATATTAATTATTTCGGAGAACCCTTTTTGTAATAAATCTGGATTACCACCTATTCTTGTTGAAATATCTTCATAAACAAATGGAGCTACCTCTTTAAATTCTGGAATAGAAACTGTTTGACTGGCCGAGAAACGTATGTTTTGTTCGTCGGTTAGTGCGTACTTAATATTTAAGCTAGGAAGGAAAAATGTTTTTTTAGAGGTAATAGAGTTGTCTCCTAAATTACCTAAATTTATAACATCGAAGTTAATATTTTGTTGGAACAATTCCATCCTTGCACCTGGAACAAACAACCATTTTTCTCCAGCTTTAATTTCGGCATCTAAATAGCCTGCGTATATGTTTAAAGAGCCTTCATATGTGTTTTCTGGGTTTCCTGGTCTGTTAGTATTCGATAGGTTTTCTAAAGAATTAATAACTTTAATTTCGTAAACTCCATTAGTACTATTTGTATTAAGATTGTTTAGGTTAAAGATGTTATTTAAGTTATTTGTGTTGGTAATTGGGAAATCAGAATCTACAATATCGTAACCATAACGAATGTTTTCAAATGTTCTTGTTTTATTTCTGCCATTATACCCAATATTAAATTTTAAACCCTCAGAAGCTTCATAGGCGACGTTTAAAATGCTGTTTGTTTCGTTATCTTTAATTTCCTGAAAATAACGTTGATTATCAAAAACAACGTTGCTATAAAAGGTTGGGTTTGTAGTAGGGTCATTATCTAAAGCGTATTGGTAGTTTTCAATACTTATACGTTTTCTATCTGGTTGGTTTGAGAATACATAATTGTAACCCATTCCCCAGTCTATTTTTAGTTTTCCCGATTTATGAGTACCTAATAACTGGTTAACAAAAATTGAAGTTTGGTCAAACTGAACGTTCATTTGATAAAACCCTTCATCAGTATTTAAAATAGCATCTCTATTTCGTCCCTTTCCGTCAATTCCAAAGTAGCCTACTTTATCTGAAGAATCGTTTATAAAAAGCGAATTGAATTTAAAGGTATTATTATCATCAAATTTGTAGTTAAGATTTGTCATTAAGGTCGATGTTGTACCGTATTCATACTCTTCAGCATTGTCTTCAAATGCTTTCTTTTCTACTAATGTAAAATCTACAGCCGAGCCTTTTCTATATTCATAGCCATTTTCAAAAGATCCAGTAGCAAATAGGCTTAAACGCGAACCATTTTCAAAATTAAATGATTTACCAGTAGATGCACCATATCCAATATCTATTGGAGTACCAGCATTTACAGGGTCTATACCATGAGATAGAATAATAGCAAAAGGATTATGTGTATTTCTGCCGTAATAGCCAAAATAACCAGACCCTTCACTTCTTACAAAATCTTTATTAATAGCATTAGTGTTTACTCCAGAAGACGTAAAAATATCGATAAACCCTTTTCCTTTGTAATCTTTTGAGCTAATATCTACATTTCCAGCAGCAAAATCGCCATAAAACTTTGAAGCATAAGCTTTACTTATAGAAACATTTTGAATGATATCTGATGAGAATAAATTCAAATCCATATTCTTTTTATTAACATCATTAGATGGTAATGACATCCCATTAAGAGTAGTGTTTAGATAACGATCGCCTAGACCTCTAACATAAACGTTACTAGAACCTTCTTGTTTTGAGACTCCAGAAATTTTAGCAACGGCACCAGCGGCATCACTTACACCTTTACGTGATAATTCTTGAGAGCCTATACTTTGTTTTATTTCAACGGCTTTTTTCTGGTCTAATAATAAAACAGTTTCATTGTCTCTTTTTATGCTAGTTTTAATAATAACTTCTTCTAGGGCAGCTGCACTTGCTCCCATAGAAACATTTACTTCTGTTGTTTGTCCAGCAATAACTGTAGCTGAAATTTCTTGGGTTTCATAGCCTACGAAACTAAACTCTAATATATATGCACCAGGTTCTAAGTCATTTAATGAATATAATCCATCAAAATCTGTACTTGCTCCTTTAGATGTTTCTTTAATTTTTACATTTGTCATAGGAAGCGGCTCGTTGTTGTACTCTTTGTCCGTTGCTTTTCCAGAGATATTTCCAGATTGTTGAGCAAAAGTAATTGTAGCAGTTAGTACAGATAATAGTAATAAAAATTGTTTCATTTACACGTTTATTTTTCTGCTGCAAAGAAAGCTACATATTGTAAAGTTTAGGTTAACTACAGGTTAAACAAGAATCATTAAAATGTTAGTTTAATGTTATGCAATAACTGGTGTTTTTGAGCTTTGGAAACAATTATTTAACATTGAAATTAGCTATCTTGCATTCAATTAATTAAATACTATGAATTGGGAGCAATTACTTTCTCTTAAACGTTTTGGAGATACAAATAAAAGGCTTAGAAAGGAGCAAAATGAAACCCGTTTGGGGTTTGATGTCGATTACGATCGGGTTATTTTTTCTTCAGAGTTTAGAAGCCTTCAAGATAAAACACAAGTTATTCCATTGTCTCAAACCGATTTTGTACACACAAGATTAACACACAGTTTAGAAGTAAGTGTAGTAGGCCGTTCGTTAGGCAGGCAGGTAGGACAACAAATACTAAATAAGCATCCGCATTTGGAAAGTATCCATGGTTACCAAGCAAACGATTTTGGAGCTATAGTTGCAGCTGCTGCTTTGGCTCATGATATAGGGAATCCTCCTTTTGGTCACTCGGGCGAAAAAGCCATAGGAGAGTTTTTTAAAACAGGCGAAGGTAAAAAGTATAAAGCAGAATTAAAGGCTAAAGAATATCAAGATTTATGCGATTTTGAAGGCAATGCTAATGGGTTTAAAATAGTAACGCAGAGCAGAGATGGGAGAGAAGGCGGGTTGAGGTTAAGTTATGCCACATTAGGAGCATTTACAAAATACCCTAAAGAGTCGTTGCCTAAAAAACCAACGAGTTGTATTGCCGATAAAAAATATGGTTTTTTTCAGGCTGAAAAAGAGGCTTTTTTAGATGTTGCTAAGGAATTAGGATTAATTGTAAGAGGAGATGATGAAAATATGAGTTTTTCAAGACATCCTTTGGCTTATCTTGTTGAAGCAGCCGATGATATATGTTATACCATAATAGATTTTGAAGACGGTATTAATTTAGGGTTAATACAAGAGGAGTTTGCTTTAGAGTATTTAATTAATTTAGTTAAAGAAACTATAAATACTAAAAAGTATAATGAGTTAACCAACACGAAAGATCGTGTAAGTTATTTACGGGCTTTAGCAATTAATACCTTAATAAATGAAGCAGTTAGCATTTTTGTAAATAACGAAGAAGCCATTTTAAATGGGGAATTTGATACCGCACTTATCGATAAAAGTAAATACGAAGCTCAGATAGGAGATATTATTAAGTTAAGTATAGAAAAAGTTTACCAATCTAAAGAAGTAATCGATAAAGAGGTGGTGGGCTATGGTGTAATTAATAAGCTTTTAAAGGTTTATATAGAAGCCGTCAATAATTATTATAACAATTCAACGTCTAATTACGACCAGTTAATTTTAAAAGGGTTTCCATCTACTTTAGAGGTAAAAAAAGAAAGCCTATATGAAAGGTTATTAAGTGTTTGCCATTATATTTCTTTATTGTCAGATAGTAAAGCAATACTTCAATATAAAAAAATACAAGGGATTACATATTAATCAACAATAATCTTGTTTTTTGTGATTGACTAAAAATAATTGTAATTTTAGGTGCTATTTTAAAAATAATAACCTAAAATTATAATTATTTGCTATGAAAAAAAATTATCTATTACTATTGTTTTGTCTTGTCTTTTCGTTAAGTCAGGCGCAATACCTAAACAATTCAATTAAAAAAGTAAATTTATCGACTATTCAAGAGGCTTTAAATAAACAAGCCAGTAAAGGCTATTTATCTAGTGACCTCGATAGTTGGATGGTACAAAGTGATGCCTCTTCAAAGGTACCAGGAATGTGGCATTATTATCTTGTTCAAACCCATAACGGTATAGTGGTAAGAAACTCAATTGCAAACGTGTCTGTTAAAGATGGCGTTGCAACGGTGAATAATTCTACATTTATTAAAGGATTAGAATCAAAAATAAAAACAATAACACCATCTATATCTGCTATAGAAGCGGTTAAAAAAGCATTTGGTTACCATAAATTAAATCCTAATGCAGCAATCCAGCAACTGGCTTTTAGTAAAAATAAAAACGAATATACGTATAGTAAAACCAAAGAAATTCAGAGTGATATAAAAGTAAAATTAGTTTATGATGTTGTTTCTGATAACGAAATAAAATTAACATGGAATGTTAATTTAGATTTGGCTAGCGGAAAGCATTGGTGGAATACACGAATAGATGCTCAAACTGGGGCTTTTGTTAGCCAAGATGATTGGGTGGTGAGTTGTAATTGGGGAACGGGTGAGAACCATTCTGCACACAACCATTCTAAGAACGTTGAAATTACTGAAGCTGATGTTAATTTTTCAGAAGTATTATTTAGGAATACAGGAGAAAATGCAATGATGGCTAATTCTTATCGTGCTTTACCATACTATGTAGAAAGCCCAATTCATGGCGATTTTGAGTTAATTGTTTCTCCTCAAGATGGAACGGCTTCTCCAAATGGATGGCATAACGATGGCTCTAGTTACACAACAACTAGAGGTAATAATGTTATTGCAAGAGACGATCAAAATAGTAACAATGGCAGTGGGCCACTAACATCAGAGAGTAGCTCTGGTTTAATTTTTGATTATCCTTATGGAGGACCGTATGTGGCAGCTAGTACTTATATAGATGCAGCTCAAACGAATGTATTTTATATGTCTAATGCAGTACATGATATATACTATCAATATGGTTTTGATGAAGCTTCAGGAAATTTTCAAGTAGATAATTATGGAAAAGGAGGAACAGCTGGCGATCCTTTAGATGCCGATGTTCAAGATGGTGCTGGTGTAGATCCAAATATTAATAATGCTAATTTTTCGACACCTGTAGATGGTAGTAATCCTAGAATGCAAATGTATTTATGGAACAAAGGCGTGTATTCTGGGCCTTTATTAACAATAAATAATACAGGTTTAGCGGGAGATTATGAAGCGCTTGATAATGCGTTTACAGCAGGGCATGTAGATGTAACATCGCCTATTACACAAGACTTAGTCTTAGTAATTGATGATAACACAGGAGGAACATCATCTACAGATGCTAATGATGGCTGTGGTGCAATTACTAATGGTGCCGCTTTAAATGGAAAAATAGCAGTGGTAAGAAGAGGGGCTTGTAATTTTACAGCAAAAGCAATCGAGGCACAAAATGCAGGTGCAGTAGCAGTTCTTATAGTAAATAATGTTGATGGAGACATCTCAATGGCAGGAGGAGATGCAGCTGTTACAATCCCAGCTTATAGTATAAATAAAGCGGATGGCGATGCCATAATTGCATTAATGGGTAGTGAAACAATTAATGCTACTTTTAACGCAAAACCTGCAGGGTATGTTAATACTGATGGCGATTTCGATAACGGTGTTATTGCACACGAGTATGGGCATGGTATTAATATAAGATTAGTTGGAGGAAGAAATAATTCTTCATGTGTTAATGCTAATGAGTCTATGGGAGAAGGCTGGGCAGATTATATTGGTAAAATATTAATGCTTAAAAATATAGATAACGGAATAAAACTTAGTGGAATGGGTACATTTGTTGCCGGACAATCTATAAATGGGCAAGGGATTAGACCTGCTCCTTATTCGGGAGATATCTCAAATAACCCAATGACTTATGAAACCTTAAGAGCCGATACAGGAAATGCAACGTATCCTATACCACATGGTGTAGGGGCAGTATGGGCTGGTATGTTATGGGATTTAACTTGGGATTTAATAGCTGTTCATGGTTTTACAGATAACATATACGATGCTAATAGCGGAAAAGGAAATACAATTGCTTTAAACTTAATAGTAGAAGGGTTTAAATTAACCTCTTGTGATCCTGGGTTTGAAGATGGTAGAGATGCTATTCTTCAGGCAGATCAGAACTTATATGGTGGTGCAAACAAATGTATCATATGGAGTGCATTTGCTAGAAGAGGTTTAGGGCATAGTTCTGACCAAGGAAATACTAATAGTACTTCAGATGGAGCACATGCTTATGATTTACCGCCATCACTTGGTTGTACACCAAATTATATTGTTACAAATGGCGATTCGGGGAATAAAGCAATTTGTTCAGGAACAACCTCTGTAGAATATGAGTTTGTATTTAATGAGCAAAACGGTTTCGATACCGCTACAGGTTTTGCCGCAACGGGTTTACCAGCAGGAGCTTCTGCAGTGTTTTCTCCAACAACAATGAAAGATACAGGGTTGTTTACTATGACAGTATCAAACATACCGGTAACAGCAACAAATTACACGATTACAGTAACACCTGGCGGAGACGCAGGCAAGGCCGTAACTGCTGAATTAGTTGTTAATCAGACAAATCCAGATATTACCGATGGCGATACGGAGTATGATTTAGATAGCTCTGGATCATATACATCGTTTAGTAACGGTAGTACAATTACTATAGGAGAAAATAAAGATCTTGATTTAAGATTACCAGCAGCGTCATTTAATGGTACAGCTGTGTGGACTGGGCCAAATGCTGCAACTTATAATGGAGCAAGTGTTGCTTTTGCTAGCGTTCCAGATAATGACCCGGCTGTAGAAGGTGCGTGGTCTTTAACGGTAACATCTACTAATGGTTGCCCAGAGCCTCAAACAATGACTTTTAATATTAACATAGATCCATTATTAAGTGTTAACGATAATTCACTTGAAACATTTGCTGTTTATCCTAACCCTACTAGTGGAGAGGTAACTATTATAGGTGCTTCAGGATTAATGAATTCTACGGTAATATTACATGACGTTACAGGAAGACGATTAATGAATAGAGTAGAAATTAATAAAGTTAACGATAAAACAATGACTATTAATATGTCTAATTTATCTAGTGGTGCTTATTTTATTTCTATAGAAACGAGTTCAAATAAAATAGTAAAGCGAATTATTAAAAACTAATAATTCAATTTAATTTTAATTTAAAAAGCAACATTTAATTAAATGTTGCTTTTTATTTTTTTAATAGATTGGTTAATGTTTTTTTTATGCTGTTAGGGCATAGTTCAATGCTTTTTTGAAGCTCGTTTATAGTACCATGGTCTATAAATCGATCTGGTATCCCTTTAATGTGTAGATCGTTTTTATAATTATTTTTAGCTAAAAATTCTAAAATAGCACTTCCAAATCCGCCATTAATAGTACCGTCTTCATATGTTACAATAGTTTTATAAGTTTTAAATATTTTATGCAATAACTCTTCGTCTAAAGGTTTAATAAATTTTATATCGTAATGTGCGTAAGCTGTTTTATTAGCTGTTAATAGAATAGCTTCTGAAACATTTTTAGCAATAGTCCCTGTAGATAATATAGCAATTTTAGATCCAAGTTTTAAGAGTTCTCCTTTTCCAATTTCTATTTTAGAAAAGGGTTGTTTCCAGTTTATAGTAACCCCTTTTCCTCTAGGGTAACGAATAGCAATAGGGGCTTTAAGTCCTAATTGTGCGGTATACATAATGTTACGTAATTCGATCTCGTTTCTAGGCGCAAAAATAATTAAATTAGGAATACATCTTAGATAGCTAATATCAAAAGCACCATGGTGAGTGGCACCATCTTCACCAACCAAGCCAGCGCGGTCTAAGCAAAAAATGACGGGTAATTTTTGCAAGGCCACATCGTGAATAATTTGGTCGTAAGCACGTTGAAGAAAAGAAGAATACACATTGCAAAATACAATCATACCTTGTGTTGCCATGCCGGCAGCAAACGTAACAGCATGTTGTTCGGCAATACCAACATCGAAAGCACGATCAGGAATGGCATCCATCATAAACTTTAAAGAACTTCCAGTTGGCATGGCTGGGGTAATGCCAATTATTTTTTCGTTTTTTTTAGCAAGTTCAACAATGGTGAGCCCAAACACATCTTGGTATTTTGGAGGCGCAATACTATTTTCTTTTTTATATAAATTTCCAGTTTTAGCATCGAACTTTCCAGGGGCATGGTAAATCACTTGGTTTTCTTCAGCTTGTCGTAACCCTTTTCCTTTTGTAGTAATAATATGTAAAAACTTTGGGCCTTTAATAGACTGCAAACGTTTTAACTCAGAAATTAATTTTGGTAAATCATGGCCATCTATGGGGCCAAAATACCTAAAATTTAAAGCCTCAAAAATATTATCTTGTTTTTGAGTTCCTTTTTTTACATTCGTTAAATACTGTTTTAATGCGCCAACACTAGGATCAATACCAATAGCATTATCATTTAAAATAACCAATAGATTGGCGTTAGTTACACCAGCATGATTTAATCCTTCAAAAGCCATTCCGCTTGCTATAGAGGCGTCTCCAATAACAGCGATATGTTGTTTGTTAAACTCTTTTTTTAATTGAGAGGCAATAGCCATTCCTAAAACAGCAGAGATAGATGTCGAAGAATGCCCAGTTCCAAAAGCGTCGTATTTACTTTCATGCCTTTTTGGAAAACCACTAATGCCATTAAATTGCCTATTGGTATCGAAAGCGGCTCGCCTTTCGGTTAAAACTTTATGAATATAAGCTTGGTGGCCAACATCCCAAACAAGCATATCTTCAGGGGTTTTAAAAACATAATGTAATGCAATAGTAAGCTCTACGACGCCTAAGCTAGCACCTAAATGGCCAGCCTTTGCCGCTACAGCATTAATTATAAATGTACGCAACTCTTTAGAAAGTGAAATGAGTTCCGTTTCATTTAAAGTTCGTAAATCTTCAGGGGAATTTATGTTTTCTAAGTAACTCAATTTTTCAAATAAAATTATTGGTAAAATTATTTAAAAAGTAACACATATTAGCTAAAAGCGTTAATATTATATATATTTTTATGCTATGATTGAACCATACGACGATAATTACTTCATGAAAAAAGCTTTGCAAGAGGCGGAGTTAGGATTTGAAAAAGGGGAAATACCTGTAGGCGCAGTTATTGTAGTTGAAGGAAAAATAATAGCCAGAGCTCATAATTTAACCGAAAGATTAAATGATGTTACTGCTCATGCAGAAATGCAGGCCATTACAGCAGCTGCTAATTTTTTAGGTGGTAAGTATTTACTTAATTGCACCTTGTATGTTACTCTAGAACCTTGCCAAATGTGTGCTGGGGCATTGTATTGGTCTCAAATTTCTAAAATAGTATATGGCGCTAGAGATAATGAGCGTCTATGTGGTGATTTAAAAACGAAATTACATCCAAAAACTAAAATTGTAGGTAGTGTTTTAGAGGAGCAGTCTTCAAAATTGTTAAAGCGTTTTTTTATAGAAAAAAGAAATCTCAATTAAAAGGGAGGGTTTAGATTTTTAATAGTGAGGGATGTTATTTGCTAAAAGACAGTATCTTACTTTTTAAATTTGCTATTTTTTTAAAAAAAAAGTGATTTTTATTTATAAAATACCGTTTAAATGTAAGAATAATATGATATAACGGCCTTTTGTCGTAAAAAATTGTGCATTCGTCAAAAAACAAGGCGAAATCATCTGTTTTCTGAATAAAAGAAGTAACTTGGAAACTCTTAATTGGTTCAAAACAATAAAGAAAAATAGTGAAAAGAAAATTATTCTAAATCAATTCAACCTTATTTTAAAATGAAAAATGTAACAAAAGGGTTTTTTGTTGGATCTTTTATGCTTTTATCGGCATTTGGTTTCTCTCAAAATTCATTAAGTAAGTCTCCAAACGGAGCACACATACAGCAGTATGTAAATCAAACCGATTTAAAATTGTCTAAAGCCGATATTAAAGGGCTTACAGTAACAGATGAGTACTATTCTAAAGGAATGGGCGCAACTCTAGTATATGTAGGGCAACAACACGAAGGTATTCCAATATACAATGCCATTTCTACAATAGCTATTAAAGATGGAGCAGTTTTTCATGTTGGTAATAGATTTATAACAAATGTTGCAGATAAAGTAAACACAACTACACCATCTATAACAGCGCAACAGGCTATTGAGAAAGTAGCAGCTCATTTTAACTTAGGAACGCCTCAAAATTTAAGATCTTTAAGTAGAGCTAAAAATAACTACGAGTTTTCTAACGGAAATATTTCGTCTAGAGCAACTATTCCTGTTAAATTACTATACGTACAAGAACCAGATGGGAGCTTAGGGTTGTATCGTGAAGTTCAGGTAGACGCTATAAATAGCAGCGACATGTGGAGTGTAAGAGTAAATGCAACTACAGGCGAAATTTTAGAACGTAACATACACAACTTTACTATTAGCTGTGCATTCGAAAACCCGAACTATGATAAAGTAGATCATTCTAAGCATGCTCATGAAAGTAAAGCGAAGGTAGAGCAGTTTAATATGTTTAAGCCAGCTGAAGTTTCTATGATGGTAGATGGCTCTAGCTATAATGTACTTCCTATGTTATCTAATGGTAGTACGCCAGGTGTAGAAAGCCCTATTCATGGTAACAGACAAATCGTTAAAGATCCTGCATTTATAGATGCCTCTCCTTATGGATGGCACGATACCGATGGTAGAGCAGGTGCGGAGTACACAATAACTAGAGGTAATAATACACACGCTTATGAAGATACAGGGAACCAAAACGGTCCTGGAAACACGGCAGATGGAGGAAGTGGTTTAACTTTCGATTTTCCTTTCGATGAAACTAAAGCACCATCTCAGTACCAAGATGCAGCAATTACAAACCTATTTTATGGTGTAAACATGTGCCATGATGTATGGTATAAATATGGCTTTGATGAAGCTTCGGGTAATTTTCAAGAAAATAACTACGGAAAAGGTGGTGCAGCAAACGATGCTGTAAACTCAGAAGCTCAGGATGGTAGTGGTACAAATAATGCTAACATGAGTACACAGCCAGATGGAACAAAACCAAGAATACAAATGTATATTTGGGATGCACCAAACCCAGATAGAGATGGCGATTTCGATAACGGCATTGTAATACACGAATTTGGTCATGGTATTTCTATACGATTAGGTGGTGGCCCATCTACAGCAAACTGTTTAAGCGGAGATGAGCAACAAGGAGAAGGTTGGTCTGATTGGTTTGGTTTAATGATGACGATGAATACAGGAGATGTAGGAACTACTAAAAGAGGTATTGGTACTTATGCCTTAAACCAAAACACAGATGGAGACGGGATTCGTCCTAAACCATACTCTACAGATTTTGCGATTAATGATTATACATATAAAGGAATAGCAGGTGAAGCCCATCCTCACGGTGTAGGTTTTGTATGGGCAACGATGTTATGGGATTTAACCTGGGCTTATATTGATA
>JAHDGB010000240.1 GCA_020627885.1 Flavobacteriaceae bacterium
TAGATACTATTGCTAAATTCGAAGATAAGGGGGTAGAGTATATTATAAAAGAACCGGAGCGCTATCGTAATAAAAATGTAGTGATTGCAGGGGGTGGCGATTCTGCTTTAGATTGGAGCATTTTTTTAAGCGAAATAGCTTCTAGCGTTACTTTAATTCACAGACGGAATGAGTTTAGAGGGGCTTTAGATTCGGTTGATAAAGTTCAAGAATTAAAAAATAAAGGCAAAATAAACCTTATTACTCCTGCCGAAGTTTGTGGTTTAATTGGCGATAATGAATTAACGGCTATTATTTATAAAAACTTAAATAATAAGGATGAAGAAATAACTTTAAAAACCGATCATTTCATTCCACTTTTTGGTTTGTCGCCTAAATTAGGCCCAATAGCTAACTGGGGTTTAGAAATTGAGAAGAATGCAATTGTTGTTAATAATGCTTTAGATTACCAAACTAATATTCCAGGGATTTTTGCTATTGGCGATGTTAATACGTATCCGGGGAAATTAAAATTAATTCTTTGTGGCTTTCATGAAGCAACGTTAATGTGCCAAGCGGCCTATAAAATTATAAATCCTGGCAAGCGTTTTGTATTAAAATACACCACAGTAAGTGGTATTGATGGTTTTGATGGTTCTAGAAAAGAAGCGCCAAAAGCCGTAGTAAAAAAAATAGAATGAAAAAGTAGTAAGTAATAAGTTGTAAATAGTTGGTCGTAAGTTAGTAGAGTTAACCGATTCGACATATTACGAACCTACTTCCTACTATAATAAAAAAATAATATGGAGTTCAAAAATTTGTAGAACTTGTAGTTTAGCAAAAACCTTAGGACTTAGCGGCTTTTATTTATAAATTATTTAGTGATAATAAAGATTTCTCTTTTAGAGGTTAAATAAAAAGAGCAGCTGTATCGGTCTCTAATAATATAACTGAAGGTTTTGATAGGAGTTCAAATACATATTTTCAAGATTCTTATATTTTGCATTAGTATCAAACAGTGACGTTAGATCAATGTTATATTTATCTATTCGGCTTAATTTTATAAAAAAATAAAACGCTGAAGAAATTATTGAAAAAACATATGAAATATCTAAAATGTTAAGAGGTTTGATTAAATCAATAAAAATAAAATAGAACGTATTACTAATTGAAAACCTTTTATTAATTAAAACAATGTGTAAAAAGCGGTAGAGAATTATAATGGAATTAATTACACTTTCTACTTCTTACTAATTATTAAAACTCATGGAAAACGATATTAACATAACGGTTATAGATAGGGAAGGCGAAACTCATAAAATTAAAGCCCCAACAGATATGGCTATGAACATCATGGAGGTTGTGCGTTCTTTCGAGTTGGCCCCAGAAGGCACAATAGGTGTTTGTGGTGGCATGGCTATGTGTGCTTCATGCCAGTGTTATATTAAAAGCGATATTGCATTACCAGAAATGCAAGATGATGAAGAAGCAATGCTTAGTGAGGCGTTTTATGTAAAAGAAAACTCTCGTTTGGGCTGTCAGATTCAGCTCACTCCAGAAATGGAAGGCTTAGAAATAGAATTAGCTCCAGAGAGTTAAAACAATTTTTTAAGCTATTATTATACCCTATAATCGATTAACTTTCTAGGACCTTCAAGAATGCTTTTTAAAATTTGTAAGGTGCCGTTTTCTTGAGTAGAAATATGCCATTTTATTAATGAAATTTCTCCGTTTTCAATTTCTATACCCGTTATGCTTCTAGGATGTACACAGCTACCATCATTAAAAAAAGCAACTTCGCCAGGTTCTGGAAAACGCGGCCTGTGGGTATGACCAGTAACCGTTATTACATTTTTATTCTCTGTAATCCATTTTTTTGTTTTACGTTCTACTTTTATTAGTTCTTTATAGTTTTTTGCAGGGCTGGTCGGGTCTGCTATTCCCATAATTTGCAATGGTTTCCATAATACACGAACCATAAAACGACTCCATTTCCAAAATAAATAATTCCACCAATCGGCCTGATGGCCATGAGTTAAAAATAATTCTTGTTGGGTTTCAGTATGTCTTAAAATGAGGCCTTCGTGGTATTTAATATCGCAAAATAGCTCTACATCTTCACCCGTTTTTGCATCAAAATAGGTCGAAAGGTATTTTTTTACATAATTGGTATCTCTATACACCATATCATGGTTACCCCAAATCATATGTAATTTGCTTTCTTCGTGAAACTGCTTCATTAATAAAAACACATCCTTATGGGCATTGAGAATAGATTCAAACTTTAAGTTTTCCCAAAGCTCATCGCCATCGCCTAGCTCGCAGTATTGAAAACCTTCATTATAATAATGTTTTAACGCATGGTAATAAATGTTTCTATTATTTGCAAAATCATCAGCAAAACTGTTATCTCCTCTATGACAATCGCTAAATAATATAAATTTAGAATGGTCATTAAAAGGAATAATCTTAGAGGCTTTATAGGCGTTGTCTAATCTCTTTTTAGCTGAAAACATACAGTAAAAATAGCACAAAAAAAACGCCCTTCAAACTGAAGGGCATTTTAAGTTATTCATTTTAAGCAATGCATTACATATTTTTATTGTAATGGTAGGGTTAAAATGTTATTTAATACTTATTTAAAAGCATTTAAGCCAGTAACATCAAGGCCTGTAATTAATAAGTGAATATCATGAGTTCCTTCATAAGTTATAACACTTTCTAAATTCATCATATGTCTCATAATACTATATTCTCCTGTAATACCCATCCCACCTAGCATTTGTCTAGCTTCTCGTGCTATTTTTATAGCCATATCTACATTATTACGCTTAGCCATAGAGATTTGCGCAGAGGTTGCTGTGCCATTTTCTCTCATAACTCCTAAACGCCATGCTAACAATTGTGCTTTTGTGATTTCGGTAATCATTTCGGCTAATTTTTTTTGTTGCAATTGAAATTGCCCAATAGGTTTTCCAAATTGAATACGTTCTTTACAATATCTTAATGCAGTATCATAGCAATCCATAGCAGCACCAATTGCTCCCCATGCAATACCAAAACGAGCAGAATCTAAACACCCAAGTGGTGCACCTAAGCCAGATTTATTAGGGAGTAAATTTTCTTTAGGCACTTTTACATTATCAAAAATAAGTTCACCAGTTGCGCTAGCACGAAGCGACCATTTGCCATGTGTTTCAGGAGTTGTAAACCCTTCCATGCCTCGTTCTACAATTAGTCCATGAATACGACCCTCTTCATTTTTTGCCCAAACAACAGCTATTTGGCAAAAAGGCGAATTTGAAATCCACATTTTAGCACCATTTAAAAGATAGTGGTCTCCCATATCTTTATAGTTTGTTGTCATTCCTCCTGGGTTACTTCCGTGGTCAGGCTCGGTTAATCCAAAGCTTCCTATCCATTCTCCGCTTGCTAATTTTGGAAGGTATTTTTTACGTTGTGCTTCGTCTCCATACTTCCATATAGGGTACATTACTAGCGAGGATTGTACACTCGCTGTACTTCTAACACCAGAATCACCACGCTCTATCTCTTGCATGATTAAGCCATAAGAGATTTGGTCTAATCCTGCGCCACCATATTCTTCAGGAATATAAGGACCAAAAGCACCAATTTCAGCTAATCCGTTAACTATTTGTTTAGGGAATTCTGCTTTTTGTGCATACTCTTCTATAATAGGAG
>JAHDGB010000027.1 GCA_020627885.1 Flavobacteriaceae bacterium
TTTTCTGCTGTCGTGTGATAGTCTCATACCCAGACATATCACTCACTTGCCTGGCAATAAGACTTTCAATATTACGAAAGAAAAAGCTTGTACCGAACTGACCAAATATACTAGAACCTTGATATTGTCCATATATAGAATATAGCTGGTTTAACGATTGGAGACCGCACATAATACAAGAACCGTATTTGCGCCCCTCTGACATTAACGTCGGTAGTGCTGGTAGTCTACCAAGTGAGGCTAATTCATCTATGATAAACCATACTCTCCTATTATTATCAATTCCTATATCCATTAATTGTGTCAAGCTCAGTTCTGTAATACAAGCAATAAGGCTTTGCGTTAATTGTCTAGAACTTGGTTTTGTTGCTAAAAATATCCATTGGTTTGATCCTTGTTTTATATCCTGAAAATATTTTTTTAATGAGAATAGGCCAGCTTCTGAATAATCTAATAAGTAATTTATTGGTTTTGCTGTAGTTGATAATGTTGACAATACCGAACTTGCTACACCTCTACCTTCATCATTTAAATAACGTTCTGCTATTGTTCCTTTTAGTTTATTTTGTAGTTCATTAATTCTTGCATTACAAACCATTTTCTTTAATAAACTCATTTTTTTCAGATCACGATTTACTAAATATTCAACACAACTATTAAACACCAACTCAGCTGATTGTTCCCAAAAAGGATCAGAATTTGAACTGCTATATTTCCTATTAAAACCAAATAGTATTTTAGAAAATCTCTCTAGCTCTTCTGGGTTTGAGCAATCACTCCAAAAATCCCATGCTTGACCTCGCTCATCAAAAGGATTAAATATTATGTCACCACGTGATTCATTATAGTACTTAGATATCATTTCTCCTGTATTATCTATGACTATTGCAGGTTGACTCTTTTTTTCTATCTGGGGCAGTATGTTATGCATTAGATTAGTCTTTCCTGATCCAGTAGAACCAGTAACTAAAAAATGTCTAGTTTCCGTATCTTTAACAAGCGGCATCTCACCTATAGTTAAATCACTGTTCTTATTAATCGTAGTAAGAGCTTTTTGAACTTGCTTAGCGGTTAAAATCTTAATATCCCCATCTTTGGTTTTTTCTTCTTTCAGGTTAAGACCAAATCTAGACCATAACACAAATATTATGATGAATATTACAATTGTAGTAACGCCTGTCATTACAAAGCGAGTTGTCATGAATTCCAGAGCTTGATTATAATGATCATTGAAATAGGATGATCTGATAATATTGCGTGGATCTATGTCTCGTGCATATATACCTTGCTTATCAAAAGCATTAATTCTGGTATAATTATACTTATTTTTTGGATTAATCGTTGTCCTAATACCTATTGCGGCATCATCATAATAATCTGCAAATAATGCCTTCTGATAGGTGATAGCTGCACTAAAATCCAAGCTTCTAGATGGTTCATAGGATATGCTAAATATAACGAGGCTGCTTATTAAAAATGATATCCAAAATGATTTGCTAAATACTTGACGTAGCATTCTTATCTTATGCAAGAATACCTGACCGCCACCTGTGAAATTATTTAGCATATTCCTTCTCTAATATTTTATCAAAAGTCTTGATCTTTTGAGTGTTATTTTGTTCACCTTCGGCAAGAATCATATAATCACCAAAATCTGCCTTTCCTTTTTTATATTTAGCAAGAGCTGATAATACCACTTCACGATTACCTATCATTATCTATTACTGCTTCTGATATTAATTCATCAATTTCACACTTATTAGCACTAGCATCTTTGCCCAGAGCAAAGAAGTTTTGAATATTTCTTGCTACTGGTTTTAGCTCAATGATTTCTTTATTTCTTATGTTGACAGTTAATTCCATACCTGTATGTAGCCCCAATTGATTCCTGTAAATTTTGGGTATCACTATTTGTCCTTTAGATGACATAATTGTTTTATTAGTTTTCATATACACTCCTAATAATTGATTTATAAAAAAATATATCTTACTTAGTGTTACAACTGTTTTATATATTGCCTAGTAACATGCTGAATTATTTAACTGAGCAATCAATAAAATCGCTATTCCTTTGGTAAACAAGCCTATTTGTGGTAGAATAAAAAAGCCAATGTAACAAGCTTTAACTAAAAAAATTACTCTTATGTTAAATATTTTCAAAAACTCGTATATAGATTCAAAATTTATCAAATCTAGAATGAATCGAGATAATTTCTGGAACTTAGTTTTTGCATTCCTGATGAGTTTCGGAATGATGCTTGGAAAATATTCTGTAATATTATTTCCTGTTTGTACCACTATCTTTGTTCCTCTACTTATAAAAACCATGCAAAATAATCCATCAATAAAAAAAACAATGCCTAAATATACTATATTAGTAATATTATTTTCTTCTGCCCTTATTACGTTGATGATTTACACAAAATATTTAACCTTTTTTGGCGCTATACCTATTTTATACTTTATACCAACTATATATTTTAGTTTTAATAACTATTCTATTAACCTCTTTTTAAATACACCGAGAAGATTACTAGACAAACCAATATCGTCTATAACCCCCAGAGATATTATACATGTACAATCATGTATAATATTAATGATTGTTGCTCCTGCTTTTTTATATATATTTGCATTAATTCAATCCGTATTTGTTATGTCTCCACTTTGGTAGATATATTATTAGGCAACTTTATTTTTTCTAGATTTTTCTCTTGATTATTTGATTCTCCTTTCTTGTGAGGCTTAACTCCTAGTTTGTTTTTTATTGTTCCCTCCGCCTGTCTGCTATTATGTGCTGATTCTTTATATTGCTGATTGTTCTCCCCTTTCATATCAACAAACTTCTCATTCAAATCAGTCTTTTTATTTTTCATGTTATTTTGTATATTATCCGTATCTAAACCTTGATTCTTAGCATGTTGTTTGATATTAGATGATACGTCATCACTAATTTGATTATTAGCGTCTTTACTAAATCCATCAAGTCTTTTTGAGGCGTTATCACCTGAGGCTTTTTCCCTATCTTGAGCAATTTTATTAACTAAATCCTCTACATAATGATCTTGATTCTGTATTTTTTTCCAAACCGCTCTAGCTTCAGGGGTGTAATTACTTGCCATAATATTAGCAGTTTTTAAATCAACCCCGTAATCATGCTTGATACCATCGACAACATGCTGATATTGTTCAGTTTTTGTGCTTCCTCCTCCTGATTCAATAATTGATTGCGCTTTATGCCAATCATCTACCTTCTGAGCGCTAATTGATAATTGGTCCTCAGCGCGCTTTACCTCCTCATACGAGCCTCTTGTAGCTTCAGAATAACTCTGATCAATTCTATTATCTTTAGACCAAAACTCATTAGATAATACCTTCATTATATTATTATAATTTTCTGACGTGCCAGAGTCTTCAGAGAGTGTATTTGATTCACCTACTGACTGATTACTGGAATTGCTTGCTGTAACTTCACCTTTTGCTGACAATGACGCTTCTACTGTAGCACCAGTACCAAATATTGTCACACCACCTTGTACACGTGAGCCTACAGATGCATTTACAGCAATAGAGGAAGCTTGATTCCAGTCATAACCTTCTTTTTCATGTAGCTCTCTTGCGTGTCTTACTGTATTGCTGGCAGTTTGGCTATGATCTCCCATTTCTTCATAATTAAAGGTTTCGCCGCTATGTTCCGCCTGAGCTATTTGCGATATTTGATCAGCTGCCTTGGTCAAACTATCGCTCTTGGCGTTGGTAAATGTTCTAGTATTACCTTCGTGTATGGATAAGGCATTTTGACTGCCTTCATTAACCTGACCATGTCTGCTTGTCTCTAACGCATAGTTAGTGCTACCTACAGATTCAGTAATACCAGCTCCTCTTTGCATTAGAGTATTACCTCCTGCTGTTACTTTCTCCATAGAACCATCTAGATGCTGATATGATTTTTGCCCCGCTGCATAGGATGTGTTGAGGTCAGTTTTAAAGCCACTCTGATTATATAATTGCTGATTACCTACCGAGTAATTATCAAACGATTTATTACCAGTTACTGATTCATTAGCAGCTTGCGCAGCTGCTGCTTGACTTGCTCCAGTTATAGTACCGGCCAAGTGCACAAATCCATGTACTCCACCTTGCATCATAGTAAATGCTAGAAATGGTATTGCCATTTGCAAGCCTGACGCTACTGCAACTATTTTATCAGTATAATTACCAATCCTGCTACTTGTGCTAAAGCTAACAATATTATCTGCGATACCTGATAAAGAATTACTACTATATAAATCAATAAACATATTCAGTATTGCATTTAGCGGCGCCCATAATTGAAATGATGCTACGAGCGTCAGATAACCTAAATATCTTCTCCAACCACCGCTAACTAATAATAACGGCATTAAAAATATAAACGAACTATAGACTAATCCCTTTAATACTGTCATTAATATTGGAATATAAGTGCCTGCTAAATCGCCAGCTATTTGCCAGTTAGATTCTTGCGTAGCTGAAGCTCTAGCATAGCCATATTCATCACTAAAGTTTTTAAGCGAATTTATCATCATTTGCTGACGAATTATACTCCCAGCATTAGAATTTACCCCAAGATAGTTTTTAAAAGAGAACTCAATATTTTTCTTTAAATTTGGCCGAAAACGATCAAATGTTCTACCCACATAACTAACTGCTCCAGCTAAGCCAAAATCAACGTTCTGGTATCTTTTTTCTAAATTCTCAACTTCTAGCGCAAAGGCTGGCTCTAATATTTGCTTTGCAGCCTCAGAGCATGATACTAAACTATAATCTTTACCTCTCCTTACTGGAGTTTTACGCATGATGACGCCAGTATTACTAACTAAATGCCATATATCATCTGATTCTATCAATTCTTGAGGTGTAAAATGATAGCCAATCATAGCTTCTGTTACGATGCAGCGATCAACAAATTTACTCATATTCTCTAAAAACTCAGGATTACGTATTCGCCAATTACGAGATTCTTGCACCAACCTTGCGCCAAATACCATACCGTAATCACGATAATTACTGTTATTAATTGGCGTAAACACTTGTTCAAAACCAGTAGTAAGAAGATCACCAAATGCTTCATATAATCCCACCGGCAGAGCAAATCCAAAAGGTAAGTTAGACACTATTTCTCGTTTTTTAGATATATGGTCCCTGATTCCCATCTCAGTAGTTGGCAGCAATAACATTGACATCATGGCAAACATACCTGCTATTTTACCAAGATATATTTTATAATCCCCCGTTCCAGCATAAGAAATACGCATTGCATAATATGCAGCACTTATCATAGCAACAGTTACCATAATAGTTTGACCGAAGCTGCTATTCATTAACATCGCTATACCATTTAATATATAGAACATACTGTCTATATGGCCGTATGTATGTATTTCTAGATTCATAGCTACTTACCTTTGTTGTTTTTGTCTTACTGCTCTTGATTTTGACCAGTAATTAGATTCACTATTAGCTTAATAATTATTTCTTTTTGATCCGGTTGACTCTGAGCTATAAGTATGGCAAGGCTAGTCATACCAATATTGCCTATAAATTCATTCTTTGTAGGATTATTCAAATGCAAATATAGCAAAAATAACAAACAGCCTATTCTTTTATTACCGTCGCTAAATGGATGATCTTTAATAATAAAATATAATAAATGGGCGGCTTTATCAGCTAAGGTTGGATAAAGATCAACGCCACCGAAGCTTTGCCGTATATTACCAAGAATTGCTCTTAAAATATCACCTCTTTCTAAACCAAAAAGATTAGTAGATTTTTCTCCAAGCTCTATTCTGAAATCAGATATTGCTTTTTTTACAGCCTCATATTCTAATTGGACAATTTTGTTGTTTGAATCAGTAGATTGATTTTTACTTTTTATTACCAAATTATCTTCATCATAACGCACTAAGACATCCCAAGTCTTAGTATAATTTCTAATTATACTAATAATCGACGCACCAAGATCAGTAACTAAATTTTCATTCACTAAAGTTTGGGATAATAATTCTATAGTTTGCTGTAATTCATGTATTTTTTCCTGATTTAAACGATCTTGATTAACTGCATAACCCTCTATTAAATATTCTTTCAAGATTGTTGATGACCATTTCCGAAACGCAATGCCATTCTTTGATTTTACTCTATAACCTACAGATATAATCATATCCAAATTATAGTACTGTATATTATATGTTTTACCATCTGATGCAGTATGTGCAAATTTTGCACATACTGAGCTATCTAGCTCATTTTCTTCTAAAATATTCTTTATGTGTTTACTAATCACTGTCCTATCTTTGCCAAATAAATCAGAAATTTCGCTCTGAGTAAGCCATACTGTATCTTCATACACTCTTACTTTAACTTGTAATTGACCATCTTCTGTTTGATAAATTACTAATTTACTATTTCGTACTGACATAAAACTCCTTTTATTTAATTAATTATCCTTGCGTATTATATTCTATAAATCTACCAAACCCTGATTTAAACGACCTGATTTGCTGGGTTAGTCTTTCTTTGTACTGCATGATTGCTTGCAGACGTTTAAAAGCAGTATGTTTTGAATCTTGAATATGTCGTCTTACTTCAGAAATCTGATCACTGAAATTGCTAATCGCTGTGTTATCTAATTGTGAATATTCCAGTGCTTGTACAGCAGTGCCGCATTTGATAACCATTTGTGATAAGAATGTAGTGACCACATCATAGCAAACCACCTCAACAAACTCATTCATCCGTACTAGCATATCTGCGCTATCTGCTTTTTGAGATATCTCAAGTTCAATTAATTGCAATATTGGCACTGAAGAAAATGCAATAATAGTTTGCTCCTCATCGGTTAGTTCAGCCTTGCCGCTAGGTACTTTTTTAATTAGACCTTCTAATATCCTAGTGATATTACCGTATATTGTATCTTTAGGAAGAAGCTTTGTTTCTACTTCGTTTGGATCTAGGCAATGTTTATTCTCATCGCAATGATAGAGTTTTACTTTACTAGATTTATTATCAAGGCCAATATATTGTTTAAGTAGATCATTACTGAGAACTAAAGATGGTTTATTTTTAAATTCAAAACTACCATCTACTTTACGGCCAATTATTGTACCGCTCACTGACATCATCAGTTCTTTAAAAGGAAGATCACCTCCTTCGCCATTACCAAGGGCTTTCCAGACTAAATTGAACCTATTACCAAGTAATGATTTTAATTCTTCATCCTTGCCTTTATCTCCATGCCGATCAGGGTCTTCCTTACATTTTTCACTAGCCTCATACATATCTTTACTAGATTTACTAATATTACCCTGCATTAAACATTGCTGCTGATTACCACTTGTCAAAGAATTATAAATCCCACCACCAATCATTTGCCCCATAGAGCATTGATCCATCATCATGCCGTTAATATCACGTGCTACAGTCTCTAGATAGGACATAATATCTTCGCATTGCGGGCAGGAGTTTTTAATCAGCATCTTTACTGCATAAGAACCTGATGCGGTTGCTGTGTTTTTAAAGAATTGGGTAAATTCTTTACCAGAGATAAATGATAGTCCACCAAACCTAAAATCTGCAGATCCAGTACAAGCATCAAAAGAAAATTTAGGTGTTTGTATTAATAATGGTTGTAACGTTTTAGGCTTCGGTCCTCGCAATATTACAGAACCACCTGTAATATAACCACCTTGCTGATCTTTAATAATTGTTGCCTTATTTACATTAACCATAGTACCTTTTGGAGAAGCAAACTTCATCAAACTATCTACTCCGCCAGCATATACTGCTGTTGAGCAATAGATATTGATAATACTAATGATAATAATTGCTAATATTAATATTTTAGATAGATAATATATTGTTTGGTATTCTGATATCCTGATATCTATGTTGGTCATTATTTTCCTACACCTCCTTTATAGGCTATTTGCTCTTTTTTAGCTTCTTGGGCGACTAAATGCTTAATAGCTAGCAAACTATATTCCTCTAGTTCTGATATACTTACATAACCTCTAATTAACTCAAATGCAGTTTCTCCATCATTAGATACAACAATTACTGTTGGAAAAGCCTTTATTCCAAGTTGCTCTATTAACTGCTGATTATTTGATGTCTTAAAATATTGATGTTTGCTATTGCTGCCACTAACCGCCTCTACAATAAAACCGTAATCCTCAGCAAAACTTTTCAAAACAGGAGAAAATAATTTACAATATTTACAATTAGCATCAAAAAATAGAACTAAAGTAAACTTAGTGGCAAATTCCTTGATGTGCTTAGCATCCTCTGCACGCTGGATTGACCTCTTGGCTTTTACCGCATGTACGTTGACTGGATTATTAATAAGATCACGCTGCTCTGGATAAAGAAGATTAGCCATATCCCAATTATCATGTAGCTTTAATGCTTTATCCCACATTTCTTTTTCCTTGTCTCTATAGGCCTTGATATTCTGGACGCTAGGACGAGCTAGCATCATGAACTTTAAATCCTCAAGCTCCTTGGCAAAAGATTCAATTGCAGCTTTAGCCTCTGCTGGCGAGATATCGCTTTGCATCTGTGCTGTTTGAGGCTTTATATTGTCTTTCTTTGTTGATAGATTACTCTCCTCAAACCATAACCAACCACGATAACGCTGATCATAAAAATTAGTAGCATTTGCTGCCTTTGCCACTTCTGATAATACGGAGATAAGAGATATTAAAATGACAAATCTAATAATAATGACAACATTGAATCTAATCATTATTACCTCTATTATGTTGATTATTTATACCCGTATATTTATTCTTTTTATTATACGGATTGTTATCGTATTTTTGGACATTAGGCATAGCAGTTTTAATTCTTGATTTTATATCTCCAACCTTAGGTAATTTCATGCGCTTTTTGATTTCAATAAAAAACTCACTAAAATCCATCTCATCAAAATTAAGTTGCATAATTTCAGACAAAGTAAGACCGCGGCAATTGGGGTTAGACGGACTGCCCCAACCTATTCCCAGCTGTTTTCTTCCTTGCGCTTGAATAACTTTGTTCAACAATGAACCAAAACAGCAATATTTATGCTTAACTATAATAGTTGCTCCCAGTGTTTTGCTTTTTGTTTTCCCCAGATAAATACAAAGATTCTTATTACGCTTATCAATTAAATCAATTTCATCTTTACTACATCTTGCTCCAAGATGTTTCCCCCACCCCCTTAATTTAGTAGAACAACAATTAGTATAGTGAAGCGCCTTTTTTGAACAATGTTTTGCAAACCCTTTAAACAATTCAAAATTCAGATCAGTTGCACCCTTTGCTTGACTAACCGCATATAATTTAGAGATAGAATCCATCATATCTCCGTCAGTCATATAACTTTTATCAAGACAATTACCGTCCAAACACGGTATACCCTTACAAACAAGCTGTTCTGCGCCTTCTTTCTCTACCAAATCAGTTCTAAGTTTCTCTTCATTCCTAATTACCGGTTTCCAACTTTTACAGGAAAATTCTTTTTGTACATTTACACAATTACCGTAGCTATCATAGAGCAAACAAGGTAATTCTTTTACCGCATAACAATGTGCGTATTTACGACAATCATTCTTGCTGGGATAATTACATGTTTTTGTATATGACCACTCCCAGCAATCTCTTGTTACTCTAACTCCTTCAACAATCCTTTCACCTGAAGATACACAATGTTTTTTAGTATCAACACATAGATAATTTGACTGAAATTTCTTATCAGCTAAAACATTGACGTTGGTAGTAAATAACAGGGTAATAATTATGAGTTTAATCATATTTATATTGGTGTTTATATTTATTTGAGATGTCATTTTAAAACGCACCTCTCTTCCCAAACTTCTTGCCAACTACTACATCTTTTTTCCTGATATTTTAACCTTGTCCAAATCTTGCCCCCCTTACCATAAACAAGCCTGATATGTAGAGTATTTTGACCTTGTTTCAAATATTGCTTAGCCTCGGCATTTGGGTTTGCATCAAAATACTGCTTAGTGTTCGATGGTACATAATCACCATCACCTCTATTTACTCCATAGTATCGCTCACCATCACGACCTCTTCTATAGTGAACAGAATTAGTTGACATTTCTAACTTATTTTGTACTCCGCTTGAGCCAAATATTTTATGATTATTGAGTTTAATCAAAACATGATCTGACCAAGACACAGCAAGCAACTGAAACTTTTCTATACCTTTTGGATTATCTACATTAAAAGTGAAGTAATAATCATTTTGTGAACCCCATGAATTATAGAAATATCTATTACTATTCACCCCGATCGTTAACAATCCATCAGCGGTAATAGTATGCGTCATATTACCCTGTACATTTGTTAGCGTACCCGCAACATAAGATGGGTCTCTACAATGAACAGATAGCGTATTTGTACAGTTATAAACATTTCTTGACTCTTCGCAGATTTTCTTATTATAAATGGTATCCTTTTCTTCTTTCTTCTGAATGTCAATAAAAAACTCGGGAGCAATTTCTTTGTTACCCTTGACGCTCTTACAATCAACACCAATAGCTTGCAAGCCTTCTTTTAAGCGATGCATCAATTTTTCTGATGCGTCAGCTATTGAATCTGTATCTTTCTTATGTTTTTGTATTTTAGAATCGCTATGATCGATATATAAGAGATCTAAAAAAGCATTTTTTTCGCTATAGCGTTCATCAAATCCTTTTGCCTCTAAATCATTTGCATTAATTTTATCTATCTTTTTTGATTCTGTTAGAACTTCTCCCTCATCTGTATTAAATATCGCTAAGGTTTCACTGGATTTGCCACCTCCTATGGCATCTTGCTTGCTTTGCTCCAACATGGATTCTAGATTCGCTTTACCTTCTATGTTTTCTTTGAAAAAACTAGTAACTTCATTGATATTAGTTTTAGCAGTTTTACCATTGCTGCCAGCAAATACATTAAAGCTACTAAATATTGTTATTGCGATCGTGATCATAATCGCTATTAATAACGACCTACTAATGTCAGCAACATTGGCTAAGATCGTGATATATGTGTATTTACTCATATTGATCACCTACTCAAATAAACATTTTGGCTATTATTGCTAGTATCTTTACTATTTATTAAATAGTCACTTGCAATATCTTCCAGATCCCCTGAATTCTTGAATTGCTCTAATGCATATTTAATACCAATATTACCAGTGATTCTGTCATAGACTAATTTATGTGAGTCGTCCAAGATCCAACTATCCCTATTATCTTTAGTTAGCACTATTGCTGGTACTCTTGTAATAGAGTATATATCAAATGCTTCATCATCTATTTGCATAGCAGCGCGATCTGCTAAATCTTGATCTTGGCCGATTAAATCCATGATTTTTTTGTTAAACTCAATAAAGCTACCATTTGGCAGCCCTTTAAATACCAATACAGCCTCATATTTTACTGCTTCTTTTAAATAGTTTTGTAAAAGTGGCTTAGACATAGAAAAGCTTACAAATACATATAAGCCAGTTGGTCTTCTGTCTTGCATGTCGCTAATATCACCTATATCGCGCCGTTTGCTATTATCAATCAGCTCTTGGGCAGCAAATTTTTCTTTTAGATCCTGCCACCCCATATTACGAGCAGATTTAGCTACTTTATTAGCCCAGTCAATATCCTCTTCTGAATATTTAGGTATATAATTTGCCCTAAAATCACCATCACTAACCTCCTGATTTATTTCAGCATTACCGCAACAAGCAACTATTGCTATCTGCATCGTTGCAAAGCCAGCTATTAGCTGGACTACAAGGCTTGTTAAGATGATGTTTTTAACTGGTTTCTTTATTTTAAAAGGCACAGCAATTAATCTTCCTCCATATTAAATAACCAAAATCCTGGCCATCCATCGGATATTCCTTAAATGAACTATAGATCATGTCCGATAATCCAAGTGGCCAACAACCTATACCGCTTGATGTTGATTTTGGATTCACCATTTGTATTTTATATTGACTCTTCTTGATCTTCATTGCCATTGATTTAGTACAGAGTTTGCCGTTGATTTTGCTAGAATTAGTAGAAGTTTCTTTAGCAAGCCCAAGCCTATGCATCTTAGCTATGATTCTTGTTGTAAGCAAACTTGAGTTCTGTACTCCGCCAACATGGTCAGCGTTTGCTCCAGAGAAGGGATAAATATTACCCCAGCATCCACTACACCAAAATAAACTATCTCTGGGCATATTCACTGTTGCCGAGGCGCAATCAACTATGCAGGCAGCTTGCGCAATTGGATTACCAAATAACAGAGATTCTGGGTGCAATAATGTCTGTAACTTCTCATCATTCCAGGTCACATCTAATTCACTAACATACGCAACATCAAAAGTGCTTTTTTCTAAACACACAAAATCAGTAATTAACTCTAACCAATAAATTAAAGGATAGATGTAATAATGTACGTGATAAAAAGATTTATGCGAATGGAATTTACCATACCCCCTACTATAGCTACTAACCTTGCGCCGATCCCCTCCTAGATCAAGACCGCCCAAGTTAGTCATACAAAAAGGAGTTCTGGTAATATCTACAAGACGAGTTGGTTCCCAAAATCCAATTGAAACACCAGGTGTTGGGATGTTGCCTTTTGTACACATACAAAGCGGTGATTTTGGATTCTTCGTATCCCGCTTTTTTGGCCTTCCTCCCTTACCAATAGTAAAACCACCAATAGATATTGGCATTAAGCATGACCAGCAAATATCAGAAATAGGGTTGACAAATCTCCCCTGACATGTACCTTTAGCACTGCTTGTAACTGGCATTATAATTGTTATTATGATTCCTATTGCAAGTATTCGTTTGATAAGGTTTTTAGCAGAATATCTTGGCGGATGCTTGCTAAAAACCTTAGTTACTTTATGGTGCATCAGCCCTCTCGCTCATCATTTGCAAGCCATATGTTTTTTGCTATTATTAGTAAATTAAACATGCTTGTTGGCATTAATATAAAAATACCTATCTGACAAGTAAGAAAATTCTTACTCATGATAATTGTTAGTACAGATAAAATAACATTTATCACTCCAAGTTTAGATATGTGACGATATGTATATCTAGCTCCTTTTTCAACTCTAAAACTAGTAGCAATACCAACATAAGCTGTAATTAAACTTGCAGCAAAAATATATCTGCTTACAGTTGCTATCATATCGAAATTAGCATTTGCATTATAGCTTGAATAGCAGCTAAGCCACCACATCAACGCTGTGGTTAACAGCAAACTCCAATTATACGGAGTTACAAAAAAATATCTTATATAGCTCATTAATTTTTGCTCGCTGCTATTAATAGGATTAGTAAAATATTCTGGTTTTTCTATTGCTTCTGTCATTTCTATATTATTTAGTTTTTTTGCCGTGGTTGTTTTTTTGATGATTTTCTTCTTAGTCATTTTTACCTCAAATATTAATTTCTGTTATTTTAAGCCACGAACCATCTTGCTCAACAATAGCTGGAACATGCTTAATATTGAATTTGGTAGTTAATTCACCAAATTGGTCAAAATATATGTTTTGATCTAATTCTTGCTCTAATTCCAAAGGCCTGCCTGCAACTAACACTATTTTGTGTATTTGATTCTTTGTTTGAATATCATCAATATCATTTTTAGGCACATCAGTGCTATTTACAAATTCTGCTTTTAGCCACTGGACTTGCTCAGCATCATTACTATCTATAAATACCAAGCTGCCATCCCAGCTCATATGATCTAGAGGATTAATAACAGTCCCAGCTTGATACATAATCTTGCCGCAAGGTAATACCACATCCTTATCTAGTATGTAGCTTGGATCAAAACTATGCGTTACTGTCTTGCTAGCTCTGGTAATTCCTACAACGGGTTTTGGCTCAAACACTCTTTTTCTGGCCAAATCTTGCATCTTTTTTTGATGCTCAGCGATATCTAAATTACCAAGGCGACGCTTGAGCATTGCCACAAAACCCTCTTCTTTGATAGTAAAGCTTGAACCATGAGTACCAAAATCTTTTGCTACAGCGCAGTTTGTAATCATTATCAGAAAAATATTGATTGCAAGAAATGTATAACCGATTATCTTCATACACTATTCCTGCAATTGTTTTATAATTTCTCTATGTATCTTACCGCTTATGGATTGAACATTATTGCCAGATATTGTGCCAGTGCTGTAAAGCACCTTAACGTCATTTTTCTCATATTGCTTTGGTAACTCCGTTGCTAGTTTGACAGCCCGCTCTACTTTGCCAAAAAATAATTCCTTTTGTTCTAATTGCATGCTTGCAATACGATCCTTTTCTAGCTGCATTAATTCTTTTTGAGAAACATATAATATCTTGCATCTATGCGCTACTGGCGCAAGATTCCATGTAGCTAAAGTAGTTATTGCGGCGGTAAGTATTATTACTGCGATAATTAACATATTGTCTTTTATAATATTCATATTCTATATTTATCCATAGTTCGGGTTATTTACTAATTCTTCTATTATCTCTTGTCTTACCAATATGGTTTTGCATATTTTTTCTTGCCACCAATTCTTCTATTGACTCATCCAGACTTATTCCTTGTGCTTGTCTTTGTTTGATAAAGTTAAAATCCCTAGCATCGGTTGAGAATAATGCACTACTATAATCATCTAGCACTAATCTACCAACTACGCTTACTCCAGTTGTGTAAATCAAAGCTTCTGCGTATTTGTTGGGAACTAAACTAATTGATCTTATTAATGGTAGCATATCTTTAAAAGCTTCTGACTCCTTAAAAGCACCAAGTCCCTTCTCATCCTGCTTTAATAATATTGTCCAAGTGCTATTTTCTAAAATAGTTCGATGATCCCCGCTCTTTTGTAGATCCATAAAGTTCTGAACGCAAATAACCAACGAGCCGCCATATTTACGTACTGTCCTTACAAATGCTGCAAAAAAACTAGCAGCATAATCAAGAAGCATCCACGCTTCATCCACTATAATCATAAAAGGTGTCTGGCGGTCACCAGTTAAAAACTGGTTTGTAACTTCCATCAATAATATTTGTAGTACTATTGAAAGTAATTTGGGATCATTCTTAATTTCTTCAAACTCAAATACTGTAATTAATGACTTAAAGCTGGCGGACTTGTTCCCTGAAAAATATTTACCATATATGCCGCTTTTGGTATAAGGATAAAGCGTAGCACCATATTTTTGTAAAATAGTAGAATTACTTTTTTCTAGATATTCAGCAAAACTGGTAATGTCTAAATTGCAATTAGTTTCAATTAAACTAGCAGTAATAGCTTTTTCAAGCTCAGCTGCACCTCGTGCATCATCCCCAACCCCACACATAACCTCCAATAGTCCTTTAGCGCATTTGAGAAACTCATCACGATCATCAGGGTTCATATCAAGATAAAAGCTGGAAAATGGATTCAGACTAATTGGTGCATTTCTACCAAACTGTATTATCTCACCGCCAAGTAGATTACAAATATTAGCAAAGCTTTGACCTATATCTAAAATAAACATTCTAGTATTTTGACACATCATACTAACGGCTAGTGATTGCAAGAATACTGATTTACCGCCACCACTTGGCGCAAAGATACATATATTATAATTACCTGAGCTTATCTTATAAAACGGATTAAAATTAAATAACTGCCCTCTTCTTGCATGTAGTAGCATTCCTGATCTTGGCACGCCTTTCCATTCAGCATGTATAGGTAACCTTGATATCACCTCCTGACTCAGTACCATTCTAGTTAATTTGAATTTCTCCAAGCTCTTCCACATTAATCCTTGCATCATCGGCAGCATAGAAAGTAATGCTGGTAATTGCAGGTTCTTACTGACTTCAAGGCGGAAGTTATTGATATTATATAGGCTGATTAGACTCTGATTTACTACATCAATGGATTCTGATGGCGCGGTAACCATTAACTGCCAATGCTCATTTAAAAAACGCTCTCCGCCCCCTGCTCTATCATTAATATCTTGCCACTCGGCAGATTCCCTTTTTAAATCACGATCTCTCTGACTATACCATTTATCAGCAGATTCTATTACCTTTTTACCACGAGCAACTATTTTAAGCTCAGCTCCTTTACTTAAATTACTAGCAACGCTATAACTAATCATAAATCTTGCAGGTATAGACATAGAATCTTTATTATTATCACCAAGCAGATTAATACTTGCAGCTAGCGAAAACTCCGAGGGCAATTCCTTGATATGATAAAGCTTTGATTGCAAATTAGTTGAATAATGCACCATTGCATCTTCTTTGATTTCACATATATTACTTGGCTCTAATATTTGTTTAGATAGCAGTAAATTTGGATTATAATCAATTTTAGACTGATCCTTTAATTGCATTTGCAGCATAGTTCGCACCAGCTGAATTAAATCACTAGCATCACATTCTGTAGGTGATAATTGCAGTGATTCTAATTTATTGATAAACTGCGCTCTAAAGCTAGTAATAGAGCTGATATCACATTTTGAATTAATATCAATAATCTGACTATACGAAACATAAATGCGGTAATCTCTTGCGATTCTACCATCGGATACTCCAAAATCTACAGCTCTTTCTTTAATAAAAGACCTACTTTTTTGCGTAATCTTCTGCAGGATTGGATGATTGTTAGCCCGTTCATGCTGCCATATATCCAATATGTTATCTACATCATGACTTGCTACTAACAAAAACTGTAAATATGCATCCTGAGGTAATTCCTCATTAAAGAAATGCTGCAAATTCCTACACATACCATCATCAATACCAACTATTGGGCTGATCTCCAGCATAAAACCAGCTATCTTACCATCACCGATAAATAGCTGACGCTCCTCATCATAATATTTATATCCCAAATACTCAGACAAATCATTCATACCGGCTGATATATTATCAATAACACTCTTCGCACTAGAGCTTTCAATAGACTCCTCTAACCCGCATATATTTGATATTCTATTCAAGATATTTTGCATGATTTAATTCTTAATATAATATTTTGTTGCACCGCTAGTGCTAAAATTTATCCCTGGATCTAATCTTGGGATGTTTTGATTCTTGTTATAACAAAACTTACATCTGTCTCTACATTTACCTTTTGTACATTTTTTACCGTGATAAATAGTTTCAATCTCACCACTGTCTACTAGCATATCAACATCACTAAGCATCATACAATTTGCCCCCTTACTATCGGGACAACTAAAACCCTCAGAGTATATAGCGCAAGATGTAAAACTAAAACATAGTCCGAGTAATAGAATTAAGTTTTTCAGTTTTGATAAATATATGGATTTTATCATCTCGACCCCACCCTTTGATTAGCTCTTGCCGCCTTTAATTTTTCCTCAACGTCAAGCGCACCTAAATATACGCCTTTAGTAAATACCACATCAACTTTAGTACCGCCCGATACTAGCAATATTGGCGACATTGCTTCTGCTTGCTTAATATAATAATCAGCTAGTTTTTCTGAGGCGTTACTCATACCAGCAAACGCCCCGTCTTGAGCAATTTCCTTCAACCCCTTTTTCTTAGAGGTAAAGCCAATATTACTTACAGAGAATTGATCTTGCCCCTTACCAGCACCAGTAAATCCACTAATCATACCACCAATCATTGCATTTTTAAGATGTTTAGAACTAGTTTGCACAACCTTGCCCTTGATCCCATTAAACCCATCATCACCATAAACAATACCAGCAATCTTGGTTGTATAAATTAATTCGTTTTCAACATCCTTGCACGACAGAACTTCAGCTCTAATAATCGCCCGCTCAGATGATAAATCACCATAGGAACTGCCCATAATCTGACATTGCTTTAAATCAACATTGAAGTTTTTAGGTAAATTACCACGATCAGTTATTTTGATAATTACAGGTACAGGTTCTGCTGAACTGCCCATAGCAGTAGATACTGATATTCCGCCAAGCATTACGCCTTTTACATAAGCAGTCTCAGGAATAAAATTACGAGAAGATTTTGGTCGATCAAAATACTCACCTCTATCCATTCCGTTAACATTAATGCGAGCAGTATCTATAACTTGATGGTTTCTAGCTGAAGGCTCTTCCCGGTCATTTTTGGCTATATTAATTTTACTAAGCTGCAAGTTTGAAGTTTTTTGCTCCTCAGCCAAATAACGCATTTGTGCTTTAAGCTTCTCCATCTCACTCTTTAATTGAGTTTGATATGCGCTAGATTGCTCATTTAGTGCGTTTTCTATTAATTTTATTTTATCATTGGATTTTTTCTTATTATCAATCAACTTATCTTCAAAATAATTACGCCACATTTTTTCGCTATCCAAAGCCTTGCTAGCTACCTCTAATTTAATGACTGGTTTATTACCATCTTCGTCTAATTCAACAATTGGCTTATTCTGATATTGTAGCCAGATTATCAAAGATATTAAAAGAATTGCTAGTATGCCAAATATTATTAAATCTTGCTGGCGTTTGGCTTTTTTTGAAGTATCCGCTGAATCTAGCAAAGAGCCTAGATTGTTACTAGATGTAACTTGAATATTACCAGATAGTTCTTGTTTTTGGTTCTGATGATTTGATTTTTGCTTTGTCAAATCTTGACTTGTGGAATCTTGGTTCGATGAATCATTAAGGCTTTCTTGTTTTTTTCTTGATTTTTGATCTAATTGCCGTTCTTCATTTTGCTCTGAAATTCTGGATTTCTTTTTACTTTGCAGTATTTTTAAATAACAATCCTTCAATTTATTAAACATATCCATATTATTCCTCCTCACTATCTTTAGTAACGACTAGTATTTGGGCAAGTGCTTTCGGCTGGATAATTCTTTGTTTAATATTAACAGCGATAGGGTTATGGAAAATATGCTGAATATCAGATTGTTCAATTCTTATAATGTTTGTACTTTTATTCTTTACCGACAATACCGCACCAGTTAAACTTTTATAGCGATAGGCTTTTTCTTGCTTTATCAGTAATTTATTGTTTTTTGCAATAATGCGTTTTGTATCTATTACATAATATTTATCTTTATCGCCAATAAACATTGCTCGTAGCATTTTATTGATTTCATATTTAAGTTCATGATCTAATATTGATAATGTTTTTTGTGAGTTTAAATTCTTGTATTTTGTAGATGCTTTATCTTTATTCCGCAAAATAATTGATTTACTATCGCAATCACCAACAGTAAATATTACATCCTGAGCAACACCACCAGACATAATAAAACTAACCTCAATAGTTTCACCGACTTCTACTTTCGGAAATATAAATAAATTACGATAATCACCACTCCAGTGAATAGAATACCTACTCTCATCACCTACAACTTCCATAATGGTCGCAAAATCTATATGAATTCTATTTAGAAGCCCTGCGCCGATCACTGTTTCTATCTTCTTTTTAGGGTTGATATTATATTCTTTTGTAGAAATATTATTACCCGCATAACTAGTAGGAGTATTAGCTACAATCAATACACTTAAAACCAATATAATGACCATGGTATGCTGTATTATTTTGTTGTAGTGAATTGGTAATAATGAGTCACTAAGCAAAGTTTTGGCTTGTGTCTTTTTATGAAGCCAATTATACCTTTGTAAGTTTCCCTGATTAGGTGTTTGATGAATTATCTGCTTTGTTTCTCTATTCGTCATAATTCCAAATTCCAATATTCAACTATTTCTTTTCTTCCAAAACCTGATTAAATTCCTTTAATCGTAAATACCCACCACCAAACTCAAAACTCAGACGATACGAAGTTGGAGTTTGCTCAAAACCACGTTTGCCATAACGAGATGTTAAAACTCCATGCGCTATAACTTCGTTTTTAACCTCATTGATTTCCATATTTTTAACAGTGAAATAAGTGACTAAATCAAAATTCTTATATTTAACTTCAGCATCTGCAAAATACTCATTTATTTTCTTGGCAAAGCCAGCCTTATTGTTTGAAGTGTATTTGAGAATCATGTCTCGTTTATGCAAAACGTCAGAACTTGACAAATCCAACAAACTATTTAAAAACACCATGCTCATTTGCTCTAAATATCCACTGGATACATTTTTATTTGAAACAATGATTTCTGAATTAAATGGCGGCACCATGATAATTCTTTCTTCCATCGTAACAATCTTAAGACTCAGCGCACTACTAGTAACAGCTAAAGCAATCGTCAACACTAAAAATAAATTACGTTGCTTGGCTATTCTATTTCCGCCATTTAGTGCTACTGATAAATTCATGATATATTTCTACCTCAAGACTAATAAAAACATCTAGCGTGCGAAGGAGGTAGATATTTGCCGCCAAACATGCTTTTAAATGGAAGATGCCGATAGATGTAATTCTGCAAATCACCTTTATGCCAAGATTTGGCCACAATAGCAGAAAAGCCATAACCAATCATGCTCGCTAATATACCAATAGTCATGCCAAAATACATCCATACAAAGCAACCAATTAACATCCCCCCTATTAAGCCTAGATAGCTCATTCCATAATATTTGATTTCGTTATTCAGAGCTTTGTTAAGACTAACTTGATGCATAATATTTATACCCCAAGTCCAGTTTTACTTGATACATAAGCTTTATATTCCAAGCCCAGTTTTAACAGCTGTCACCATTAAACCACCAACTAACGCTCCTTTACCAAAACCAAACATACGCTCCTTAAGATCGCCTTGAGCTTGCAGGAATGCACCAAACACACCTGCAATAAAAATACCAGTAGGGTAATAATCATTAATCAGTTTTACAACTGGCTTGGTAGCCGCTTCTGCACCAGCGTTTATATCTAGCGCAGCACTTGCTCCGAAGCTATATAGTGTCAAAATGGGTAATATTAATAGAAACTTTTGAAAAGATGAAACATAAAACTTGTGTTTCAAGATAGTTGTTGATATATTCATAGTGCATTCATTAATTTATGTTAATGTTTCTAAAAGCTGCCAGTGTGATCTAGATCGCTAAATTTGTTCACACTGACAGTTTTGGTTTCTTCTTCAAATAATTTTAGATTCAATTATTAGTTCAACATTAATCTAAAATTATTTGTAACTCAAGATTTATTTTTCTCAAAAAAAACACAAACTTCGCAAGGTTTTTCTTGAGAAAATATTCATTTTCGGATAATCCTATAAAAAAAATAATACAACATCACTTAAGTTACCAGACATTCAACTTAAGAGTGAGTTTATCTTAGTGATTTTGTAATTGCAAGAGAAATTTACATTTATTACGAGAAAAATAAAAATGTTTGCTAAAAAAGTGCAAAACTATTTATCACACAAAATAAAAGAACATGATTTGTCCAATAAAATTTTATCCCAAAAATTGAACATTTCTACATCTTTAGTAAGTGAATTTACTAAAGCACGAAAACCTTATCCATCAATATTCATTCTTACAAAAATTGCTCACTTGTTTGATGATACCGTAGATGAGATCTTGGGTAGAAATAAAGGTAAAAAAAAAATCTAAATTATGTAAAAAAACTAGATATACAAAAAAATTTATTTAATTACATATACAATAAAATTAATAAAGGTAATGTTACGGATACAGCTACAAATGCTTTAATTGCACCAAATCATTTAAAAAGTTTTTTAAAAAGATCTTCTAATTTAGAAACTTCTACAATAGTAAAACTGGCTGATTATTGGGATGTTTCTGTTGACGAAATGATCGGTCGAGTTACTCCTACAAAAGAAAAATCACACTCTGTTTCTAAAAACACTCAATCTTTATCTCGTATGAATGTTTAACCAAGAAGCGTAAGAACCAATCCACAGAGAGAAAAAGCAAATTTCTGTAATTCTTCTTTTGTACAAAGACCTAATTCAACTCGTAATTTGTGTGAATGCTTTTCCACAGTACTTACTGATATATTGAGTGAGTTGGCAATTCTTTGACTAGAAATTGAATATTTTAAAGATATTAATATATTTAATTCTTTTGGAGTTAAATACCCCCCTAAATCTGGAATATAATTAGAATCAAGAAAACAGAGCTTTTTATCCACAAAAGATGAGTATAAGTCTGTGGATAAATAACAGGACGAGCCTGGTAAATCTAGTGCTTTCTTATAATGCCTATAATATTAGCACTCAATTGTAACCTTCTTTAGTTTCATACCAAGCATATTTTGTTATATTTCGACTGGTCCATATTAGTTTTTGCCTAGAAATGTTATTTCCTTTAGTTTGAGTCCGTTTACACTAGATGCCCTTTCTATATAGCTTTGATAATTCTGATTTATCCAATCAGCAAAGAACTGAG
>JAHDGB010000241.1 GCA_020627885.1 Flavobacteriaceae bacterium
CTTACCGTTAATTCTTTCAAAACAAATGAGCCTTTATCAAAATCGTTATTTACCTTTGACGAAAATAAATACAAAGATTATTACATTAATAAATTAGATTAAGTATAGCTTTGTAACAAAGTAAATACGTGAAAATACTCGATAGATACATATTATTTTCATACTTAAAAACCTTTATCAGCGTGTTTGTAATTCTCATGCTGATTTTTGTATTACAAGCTATTTGGCTATATATAAAAGAATTGGCAGGTAAAGATTTAGATGTTGTAACGGTCATAAAATTCTTATTTTATATTACTCCTACTCTAATTCCTTTAATATTCCCACTTACTATATTATTATCATCAATTATGGTATTTGGAAATTTTGCAGAAAATTACGAGTTCGCAGCAATGAAATCTACAGGGATTTCGTTACAACGCGCTATGGCTAGCTTAAAAGTTTTTATTATTGGTTTAGGTTTATTAACCTTTTTTTTTAGTAACAATATTATTCCTTGGGCTGAATACAATAGCTATAATTTAAGAAAGAATATTGCTAAAGTAAAACCTGCTATGGCAATAGCTGAAGGCCAATTTACACCAATTGGAGATGGCTTTAATATTAAAGTAGGTGAAAAAAGCGGAAAAAATGGAAAAGATTTAAAAGATATAATTATTCATCAAAAATCAGGAAAAACGCCACTTTATTATACTACTATTATTGCTAAAACAGGAGTTTTAGGAAGTGATGAAAAAGATGCAGATGTTCTTAAATTAATTCTATATGATGGCTATTATTATGATGATACCCCTCCATCAGATCGTAGTAAATTAAAACGTAAGCTTTTTACAAAAAGTTATTTTAAAAAATATACTAAAAACATAGATTTAGCCGAAATTAATAAAATCGATGTCGATAAAAAAGAGGTGAATAATAGGTATTCTATGTTAGATATTATTGCTTTAAATTATACAGTAGATTCATTAAAAAAGAGTAAAGTAAATACCTATTCTGAGTTCTCTAAAACATTATACAAACGAACAAATTTACCAAACTTAAACAAATCTGTTAATACTGTTAAAGATACTCTTGTACACAAAGGAGGAGTTTTAGATTTATTCAAACTAAAAAATAAAATTAAAATTATTGATTATGCTTTAAATTCTATAAAAAGTACTCATCAAATTATAAACTCAAAAGAAAAATCGATAAAATATAGAAATAAAATTTTCAACCTCCATATCATAGCTTTGCATGAAAAATTTGCTTTAGCTTTTGCTTGTGTTATTTTATTTTTTGTTGGAGCTCCATTAGGTGCCTTAATTAGAAAAGGAGGTATGGGCTTACCTATGGTAATTGCAATTGTACTATTCTTAACCTATCATTTCTTAGGTATTTTTGCTAAAAATAGTGCCAAAAACGGTACTATAGACCCCGTTTTTAGTGCTTGGTTTTCTACATTAATTATGCTTCCACTAAGTATTTATCTAACATCTAGAGCAACAAAAGATCGTGGTTTACTTGAAATAGATGGACTCTTAGAGCCTTTAAAAAAATTATTTAGAATTAAATCTAAAACAACAGAGCTTAGCACAAAAATGTTCAATACTTTTTCTAAAGAATACAAAGCTCTTGAAAAATATGATAATGATAAGCTTATAAAAATCATTAAAGACTATACAGCCTTTGATTATACCTTACAACATAAAAACACAGCTATTTCTATTTTAACTTCTAGAGGAATTACTAAACAAGAGCTTAAAATGGCAGGACATTTAAACAATGACTTTATAGAAGAAGCTAATAATTTAAAAAATCATTACTCTGAAGATTCTAAACTAGCATTCATTTTGTATAGCATTGGAGCTATTCTCATCTTAGGCGGTAGAATATTAATAAATAATAAATTTAGTAGCTATGGCAACATATTATTTATTATCGGAATAATTATATTTCTAATTTTTATAATTGCATTAGCGAAATCATTCTCCAAACATTCGACGTTATATAAACATTTAGGTAAAAACAACAGCATTAATGGAATCCTCTTCTCTGTAATTGGCTTACCTCTATATTTTATATTCTATTTTATTCAGAAAAAACAAATCAAAAAAGATTTAAAGAATAAAGAAATTGGATCTATAAAGAATGTCAATAAAAAAGAGCATCATAAACTACTAGAAACACCTAAAACAGAACAAGATTCATTTAAAAAAATTGCAATAATAATGATTATTGCATCTGCTGTTTTATTTGTTCTTCATTTTGTTTTTGCAAACAATAAATTAATGCATTTCGCCTCCCCAAGTATACAACTAAGTCCAATTCTTCTTATTGTTTCTATATTCTATTATATAAAAAGTAAATTATAGTTTTTATAATAAGCTTTCAATAGTATAAAAATCAGATCTTCAGTTGCTGAATAATCCTAAATAAGCAATATCTTTGCTACATAATTACTCTATTATGATTGCTATGACCGAATATAAAGTACAATTAAACACTATTGAAGATGCTATAAAAGATATAAAAGCTGGAAAAGTAATTATTGTTGTTGATGATGAAGATCGTGAAAATGAAGGAGATTTCCTTGCGGCAGCTGAACTCGTTACCCCCGAAATGATTAATTTTATGGCAACTCATGGAAGAGGTTTAATTTGCGCCCCACTTACCGAAAAACGATGTAAATCGCTCGATTTAAATATGATGGTTAGTAATAATACCGACCATATGGAAACAGCTTTTACTGTCTCTGTCGATTTAAAAGGAAAAGGCGTAACTACAGGAATTTCGGCAAATGATAGAGCAATAACGATACAAGCACTTATAAACAAAGAAACAAAACCTTTTGATTTAGCTAGACCAGGACATGTATTTCCTTTAGTGGCTAAGGAAGGTGGTGTTTTACGCCGCACCGGACACACAGAAGCGGCTATAGATTTTGCACGTTTAGCAGGCTTAGAACCTGCAGGAGTAATTGTAGAAATAATGAATGAAAACGGTACTATGGCTCGTTTACCACAACTTCTTGATGTTGCTAAACGTTTTGATCTTAAGATAGTTTCTATAGAAGATTTGGTTGCCTATAGAATGAACCATGACTCTTTAATTGAGAAAAAAGAAGATTTTGATATTGAAACGCGCTTTGGTCGTTTTAGGCTGAGAGCCTACAAACAAACAACAAACAACCAAATACATATAGCATTAACCAAAGGACAATGGAATAATAATGAACCCATTTGCACACGCATAAATTCAACATTAATAAATAATGATATATTAGGAACCCTAACTAATAATATAGATAAGAAATTAGAAGATATGTTTAAAGTTATAAATAAAGCTGAAAAAGGAGCTATTATTTTCATTAATCAAGAGTCTCAATCTATGAATTTATTAAATAGGTTAACTATTTTAAAACAAACTCAAAGTCCAAATACAATTACTAAAGCACCTCAAATTAATATGGACACCAAAGATTTTGGGATTGGAGCTCAAATATTACATGATATTAATATACATAAGCTTAGACTAATTTCTAATACCCAACAAACTAAACGTGTTGGTATGATTGGTTACGGTTTAGAAATTGTAGATTATGTTAACTATTAAACAAACCTAGTAAAACAACTATATATTTTCCTTTATCGTTTTTGCCATAAGT
>JAHDGB010000242.1 GCA_020627885.1 Flavobacteriaceae bacterium
CTTCGCTTTTTGAATTGTCATTTAAATCTAAATTTACTTTAAAATTTTTCCAATACACCTCACAGGTATTTTGGGTTTTATTCCATTTATAGTGGTGGCGTTTATTAAAAGTAAATTCAATATAATCAGTTGCTTTATAGGCCTCATAATTTAAAGTATTAAGCATTTTTATTGCTAAAGCATCGGCTTGCTTGTTTTCAATACCAATTGGTAACTCTTCATTATATTTAAAATAAAGACAACCAAAGAATAGAAGTGTGGGTAGCGTAATAAAAATGACAGCACCTACTAGTATTTTAATTATTTTTTTAAGTTTCATGGTAAAAGGCCTATAAGAACTTGTTTTGTAATTGTAAATTTCTATTTGTGCCGAAGTAATCGTTTTATAATTTTATTATTGACTCAACGCAATCGAAGTCAATTTTTCTTTTATTACTTCTGCTAAAATAGTTGCGGCTTCTGGATGTTTTCTGAACCATAATTCGGGTTCAATGAGTTCTAATTCTAAAAGAGCAAGTTGGTTCTCATTATCAGAAAAAATATCAACTCTTGCATAAAGAGGAAGCTCTGGGCATGCTTTAACTACAGCTTCAGCAAATTGAATTTCTTCATTCGAGGGTGTATAATCATTTACACTCCCTCCATAGTCGTCTTGTACTCTAAAATCTCCAGCTTTTGCGATTTTTAAAACGGAATGTGTATACTTACCATTAAAAACCATAAGAGATATTTCTCCTTTTTCAACAATATTATATTGAAAAGGTGATAGCATCATAGCTTCATTCGAGATAAGTTCTTTAAAAATGGCTTCATACTTGTTAAGATTGTCTTGATTTAGTTTATAGGTATGGCGGGCAGCTCCAGACACGCAAGGTTTTAAAACTGTTTCCTTCCAATTTAATTGATCATGTAATTGTTTTAGTGTTATTACATCTCCTTTTTCTATAAAATGAGTTTCAGAAATATGAACTCCTTTATTTTTAAGATTTAAAAGATAATGTTTGTCTATATTCCATCTAATAATCGCTTCAGAGTTTATTAATACGGTTATTTTAGAAACCAGTTTTAGCCATTTAGAAAACTCATCAAAACGATCAAAATAATCCCATGTACTTCTAAATATAATGGTTTTTGTATTTGACCAATCAAAATTTGGGTCGTCCCACGATAAGCGTCCAGTTTTTAATCCTAATTTTTGAAGCGCTTTTACTAAATAGTTATCTTCGTTATAAACATTGTGAGTATATTCATTAGTTATAGAGTCATTAACGTACCTATGATCTGTTAAAACGATGCAGTCGTATGTTCTCATTTTTTTTCTTTTTCTAAAACCCAGATGCGCTATCATCTCCTCGATAATCGGCGCCACCTTCAAGTGAACCGTCTGGGAGTATTAATATCCCATCTACTTTACCTATTACAGGTAGATCTTCTTCATTAATGGTATATCCTTTTTTCTGTAGAGCATTAATCGTTTTTCTTGGAAATAAATTGGGTTCCATCATTATAACATCTGGTAACCATTGATGATGAAAACGTGGTGCGTTAACTGCGTCTTGCATGCTCATTTTAAATTTATGAACATTTAATATCGTTTGTAAAACCGAAGTAATAATAGCTGAGCCTCCAGGAGTACCTACTGACATATACAATTTGTTGTCTTTTTCAACAATTGTAGGTGTCATAGAGCTTAACATTCTCTTTTCTGGAACAATCTTGTTGGCCTCAGCACCAATTAACCCATACACATTTGGGATTCCAGGTTTACTAGAAAAATCGTCCATTTCGTTATTTAGAAAAAAACCAAGGTCATTAGAGTAAAGTTTTGATCCGTATCCAGAATTAAGAGTTGTGGTTACAGCTATAGCATTCCCAAATTGATCTACAATAGAATAATGAGTTGTTTCATTGCTTTCTATAATTTGAACAGATCCATGAGAAACTTCTGCTGAAGGGGTTGCTTTATCAAAGGAAAAATTAGACATTCGATCTTTTAAATACTTGTCGCTAATTAATTTATTTTGAGGAACAGTTACAAAATCTGGATCTCCTAAATAAAAACTCCTATCGGCATAAGCACGGCGTTCGGCTTCAGTAATAACCTGAATGGCTTTAATAGAGTTATGGCCATAACTTTCTAAATTAAAAGATTCAATACTTTTTAGTATTTGAGCCAAAGCTATACCTCCACTTGAAGGAGGGGACATGGATATAATTTTTAAATTATCATATTTAAAAATCACTGGTGTTCGCCATTTAGCTTCGTAAGCAGCTAAATCATCTGTAGTAATAATACCACCGTTATCTTGAATAAATTTTGCTAAACGGATAGCGGTTTCTCCATTATAAAATTCATCTTTCCCATTATTTTTTATTCTAGTAAGTGTTTCGGCTAAATTATTATACTTAATAGTATCGCTTTCCTTCCATTCCTTGGCTAACAAAATAGTATCTTTATTTACTTCTAAAAAATCATTGCGTTTTTCTAAAAGTCTTTCTTTTTGCTTTTTAGTAACAATCACTCCTTTTTTAGCTAAAGCAATTACGGGGTCAAAAATTGTGTTAATAGGTAAGCTTCCAAATCGCTCATGGCAGGCAAAAATACCAGCTATTGTCCCTGGTACCCCAACAGCCATTGCACCACGAGTGCTTAGGTTAGGAATTACATTGCCTAAGGAGTCTAAATACATATCTTTGGTTGCTTTTTTTGAAGCTTTTTCTCTATAATCTAAAGCACCTATACTGCCGTCATTTTTTCGATATACCATAAAACCACCACCACCAATGTTACCCGCATAAGGATATGCAACAGCTAGTGCTAATTCTGTAGCTACCATGGCATCAAAAGCATTTCCGCCTTGTTTTAGAATATCACTTCCAATTTTTGAAGCTTCAATACGAGCAGAAACTACCATTGCATTTTTAGTAACTAGCCCTATTTTTCTTTTTTTTATAACTTTATCAGCTGTTTTTTTACAGCTAAAAGCAATAAAAGCAATAAGTAATATGGTTAAAAACTGTTTCATTCTGTGTGTTGTTCTATTTGTTTTAATTTTTCTGCTGAAAAAGAAATAAGCTCATCGAAAAAGAGTGTAAATTCTGTCTCAAATTCATTATAAAACTCTTGAAGCTCATTTATTGCTAAATTCATTTTAGATTTATTTTTTGTACGACGATTCATACCTTCTAAAACTTTAGCAATACCGTTAATAGAAGCATAACTAAGTAGCCAGTTATCAGCAATCATATAGGGCATCATTTGTTTAATACGTTGAGGTAAAATATTAAAATTATCTTCCAAATTATCGTAAAAGTCATCGACATAATCCGCTAACGGAGTATTAGAATAATTTTTCCAATTTTTAGCTAAAAAATGATCGTATAAAATGTCTACAATAACACTTGAGTAATGACCGTAATTTTTGTGTAATCGTTTTGTACTTAATCGTACTGTTTTATGTGCATCAGTAAATGTATCAATCTCTCGGTGTAATAAAATTCCGGTTTGAATATCTTTAGGGTATATTTCATAATCTTTACCACGAATACCATCGGCTATAAAATTACCAATAGTTATTGCTTTGTTATTTCCGGATAGATAGATATGTGCTAAAAAGTTCATGTGATAAAT
>JAHDGB010000243.1 GCA_020627885.1 Flavobacteriaceae bacterium
TTCCATAACATGCTTGGGTATCTATGAGTCAAAAAGTATTACTTAATGCTACAGAGGTAAACATTATCCTTCACCGATTGGCTTGTCAACTTATCGAAAACCATAACGATTTTTCTAATACTGTAATAATAGGCTTGCAACCTAGAGGAAAGTATTTGGCTAAGAGATTAGCAAAAATGCTGAAAGAAGATTATAAAATAAAAGAGTTGCAGTTTGGGTTATTAGATATTACATTTTATAGAGACGATTTTAGACGAGGAGAAAAAATACTAGAAGCAAATACAACAGAAATTAATTTTATAGTCGAAAATAAGAATGTTGTATTTGTTGATGATGTATTATATACCGGTAGAAGTATACGTGCAGCATTGACTGCAATTCAATCGTTTGGAAGACCTAAAGAAATAGAGTTGTTAACATTAATTGATAGACGATTTAGTCGTCATTTACCTATACAGCCTAATTATAGAGGTCGACAAGTTGATGCTATAAATGCTGAAAAGGTGTTGGTAAACTGGTTAGAAAATGAAGGGGAAGATGCCGTATATTTAGTTAGTAATTAACTAATATATTAATGGAATAAAGGCTAAGTATTATAATAATAAATTACTAGACAATGAGCGAATTAAGTGTTGATCACTTATTAGGAATAAAATACCTTCAAGAAAAAGATATTCAACTTATTTTTGAAACTGCCGATCATTTTAAAGAAGTTATAAATAGGCCTATTAAAAAAGTGCCTTCACTTAGAGATATTACTATAGCTAATCTGTTTTTTGAGAATTCTACCAGAACAAAATTATCATTTGAATTAGCAGAAAAGAGGCTATCAGCCGATGTTATTAATTTTTCAGCTGGACAGTCTTCAGTAAAAAAAGGAGAAACACTTATAGATACAGTAAATAATATTTTATCTATGAAAGTAGATATGGTTGTGATGCGCCATCCAAGCCCAGGAGCCAGTGTTTTTTTATCGAAACATGTTAATGCTAATATTATTAATGCAGGTGATGGGGCTCATGAGCATCCAACTCAAGCCTTATTAGATTCATATTCTATAAGAGAGAAACATGGGGACGTTGCTGGAAAAAATGTTGTAATAATAGGAGATATATTGCATAGTAGAGTAGCACTATCTAATATATTTGCTTTAAAATTACAAGGAGCTAATGTTATGGTGTGTGGACCAAAAACATTAATGCCTAAATATATAGAAAACTTAGGAGTTAAAGTCGAAAGTAATATAAGAAAAGCATTAAATTGGTGTGATGTAGCAAATATGTTACGCGTGCAAAACGAACGAATGTCAATTAGTTATTTTCCTACCACTAGAGAATATACACAACAATTTGGTGTTAATAAAAAACTATTGGACTCACTAGATAAAGAAATTACTATTATGCATCCAGGACCTATTAATAGAGGAGTAGAAATTACTAGTGATGTCGCAGATTCAAAACAAGCAATTATTTTGGATCAAGTACAAAATGGGGTAGCTGTTAGAATGGCTGTTATTTATTTATTAGCATCAAAAATAAAACAATAAGTTATGATTATAGATAGAGACAAAAATATTTCAATTATTACTCAAGAAAAAGCAACAGTTATTGAGTTGGTAAAGAAAATTGAAACATTGTATCCTAAATTTAAGAATGACAATATTATAGTAACCCTATCAAGCCTAACCGAAATAACTACGGAGGAAATAATTGAATTCTTAAGAGTATCAAATGCACATCGTGCTAAAGGATATTCATTTGTTTTGGTAACTAATAATATAAATTTAAATGAAGTTCCTGATGAAATAATTGTAGTACCAACTTCTAAAGAAGCCTATGATATAATTGAAATGGAAGAGATTGAGCGCGATTTAGGATTTTAATAAGTTAACCTTTATTTCTTATTGTCATTAACTTTTAATACATGATATAAAAAAATTAATGAAATTAAATATATTAGGTTGTTATAGTGCAACGCCAAGAACATTTACAAATCCCACATCTCAAGTGTTAGAAATTAATAATCATTTATTTTTAATTGATTGTGGAGAGGGAACACAAGTTCAATTACGTAAGCATAAAATCAAATTTAATCGGATAAAACATATTTTCATATCGCATTTACATGGCGATCATTTTTTTGGATTGGTTGGTTTGATTTCAACTTTTAGATTGTTAACAAGAGAGACCGACCTTCATATATATGCTCCAAAAGGGTTAAAAGAAGTTATAACATTACAAATGAAACTTGCAGACTCTTGGACCAATTATAAGCTGATTTTTCATGAGCTAACTAATACAGAGTCTGAACTGATTTTTGAAGATGATAGAGTAGAAGTTTATACCATTCCACTAGATCATAGAGTTTATACTAATGGTTTTCTTTTTAAAGAAAAAGAAGGAGAGCGTAAATTAGATATGAATGCAGTCTTGAATGCAAAAATAGATGTTGCTTATTATAGAAAACTTAAGTTGGGTTATGATGTAGAGAATAATGAAGGAGATATAATAAAAAATGATACAGTAACTGACCCAGCAATTCCTCCTAAGAGTTATGCCTTTTGTAGCGATACTGCATATAACGAATCTATTGTTCCAATAATTAAAGGGGTAGATGTGCTATATCACGAATCTACTTTTTTAGAAAAACATAAAGCACTTGCTCCAAAAACAAAGCACAGTACTGCAAAAGAGGCTGCAAAAATAGCAAAGCTGTCTAATGCAGGGAAATTATTATTAGGTCATTATTCAACAAGATATGGAGATTTAAATAAATTTAAATTAGAAGCAAGTGAGTGTTTTGATAATGTTGAATTAGCCGACGATGGTAAAGTTTTTGATTTATAAGTATTAGTAAAATGGAAAAAGATTTAGGTAATTATAGAAAGTCTTATGAGTCAGGAAAACTACTGTTAAAAGAATCTCCTCAAGACCCTATGGAGTTATTTGAAGTATGGTTTAATGAAGTGGATCACTATTTTCCAGATCAAGAAACAAATGCAATGACTATTTCTACCATCGGATTAGATGGATACCCTAAGAATAGAATTGTATTATTAAAAAAGTACTCGAATGAAGGCTTTATTTTTTATACTAACTATAATAGTGAAAAAGGAAAAGCAATAGGAAATAATCCAAATGTTTGCCTGTCGTTTTTTTGGGAAGGCGCAGAGCGGCAAGTTATAGTTAAAGGTCTGGTAAAAAAGATTACTAAAGAAGAGAGTATTCGTTATTTTGAATCAAGACCCAGAGGAAGTCAATTAGGAGCAATTGTATCTAATCAGAGTGATAAAATATTAAATAGAGAAGTCTTAGAGAAAAACCTAAAAGATTTAGAGAAAAACTTTAAAGAAAAAAAAATAGATAAGCCTGAACATTGGGGAGGGTATATTGTAGAACCATTTTCTATTGAATTTTGGCAAGGCCGAAAAAACCGCCTTCATGATAGAGTGTTATATGAAAGAACGATAGATTTAAGCTGGGTAAAATCTCGTTTATCACCTTAATTTTATAATCTCTTTTATATTAAATGAATAGCAATTGCTAAAAGTAATTTAATTCATTTAATATCAATTCTAAGCTTTTTTATTTATTTAA
>JAHDGB010000244.1 GCA_020627885.1 Flavobacteriaceae bacterium
AAAAATTAATAAATTATAAATTACCAACTAATTTTCCAACAATTGATTTAACCGGTAATATTTCTTTAGTATATTCTATACTTGGCCCTGCTACCCACACTGTTTTATAAGTTGCTTTTTTTGCTGCTTTTTCTGTAGCTTTCATTCCTATAAAAAAACGAATCATTTTCACCCATTTCTTAAGTTTTCTATTTTTATTTAAAATAGATTCTATCCACGTCTGTTTTGTTCCTATTTTTTTAACATATGGTGTATTAATAACCGTACATGGTGTTCCAGAAATACGCTCAGTTACAACAATATCATTAGCTCCATAATCTACACAAGCTTGCTTATATTCTTGAGTAACATTAGCTTCTAAAGATGCTATAAATGGACTTCCTACTGATACTCCAACTGCTCCATAGCTTATCATTTTATCTATATCTGCCCTGCATCCTACTCCTCCAGCCGATATTACTGGTATTTTTAAATGAGCATTCAATTCTTTTATTAAGGCTTCTGGAGAGCTATTACCACGATGCCCACCAGCTTCGTTATTAACAGCTATAGCCGCATCTGCTCCTAAATGCTCCACTTTTTTTGCAAAATGTATATCTGTAACATCACAAAAGACCTTAATACCATGTTTATGAGCTTTATTTATAGTTTCTTTTGGATTTCCTAAAGAGGTAATAATAAAATCACAACCTTCTTCACATATAACTTCTAATTGCCCTTTATATTTTGTGTTAGATTTATTTACAATTAAATTAAAACCAAAAGCACCGCCTTCCGTTTTATTGTTTTTAAGAGCTCTTAGTGCTTCTCTTAATTCTTCTAAGGATCTGTAATTTAATGCTGGTATACAACCTGCAATACCACTTTTCATTGCTTCATTTACCATAGCAACATTAGAGACCAAAAACATTGGAGCTTGAATTATCGGGTATTTAATTTTTAAAAGCTCTTTTAGCTTAGCAGTCATAACCTTATTGTTTATTTCAAATATACTAAAAGTACAACAACAATGTTTTACTCGTTATATTTCAAAATTTATTTTAATACACTAATACTTAATTAATGAAAGCAAGTTAACATATAACTTGTGTTATGTAGCATATAAAAACTTATCATAAATACGATAGGTTTAGTTTTTTTTATTGCATAATATCAATAGACTCATTTTAACAGTATAATTCCAACCCCCTGTTACACCTCTAGTATCTAGCATAAGATCATAATAGCTTACAAATAAGCCTTTCTTTTAATAAGGTATTGGAAAAAGTATTATTAATAATTTACAAGTGAAGTTATTTCAACAAAAAAGGAGCTACTGCCTCTTAACATAGGTTTCTTTGTAAATAACCTTTTCATCATCATAAGTTTCTTCAAATTCTAATACTAAAGAAGAAGGCTCGAATGTTTGAAGCTGAAGAATAGTAATTTCCGTACCATCATCTTCTGTTATAATATTATCCCTTACTGTGTAACCTTTCTTTAACGTTAGTATACTGCAATTTGCGCCTGAATTACCATCCTTATTAAAAACATGCATCAGCTTAGCCTTATCAAATATTATAAGATCAGATAAATCGCATTCAGTTAATTCAAGCGGTATATCATTTTGTAAAGAAGCAGTTAATTTCCATGCGCCTAATAAAGACTCTACAGTAATATCACTATCGTCTAAATTATCTTTAGTACATGAAAAAATAAGACCAGTTGCTACTACTATAAGTAGGATTTTTTTTAGATTTTTCATCAGTAAATTGGGGATTTACGTTGTAAAACATTTACAATATATTACTTTTTTGTAACTTAAGCAACACTCTGCCTTTTTATTTTTTTTCTTCTTTCATATTATTAAAAGAATAAAAAGATTTTTAGCTGTATGCAATACTTTAATTTTCATCTCAAAGGTTACTAATCTTTTATCCATCTGGATGCATAAAGCGTTGTTTTCCTAGTAACACTTCTTCACTTTCTACAACATCTTCATCTGGTACACAACAATCAACCGGACAAACCGCCGCACATTGAGGTTCTTCATGAAATCCTTTACATTCAGTACATTTATCTGGCACTATATAATATACTTCATCACTAATAGGTTGCTGGGCTTCATCTGCATCTACAGCATTACCATTTGGTAAAACAATTTTTCCTTCTAAACTTGTTCCATCTTTATAGCGCCAATCGTCAGCTCCTTCATAAATTGCAGTGTTAGGGCATTCAGGCTCACAAGCACCACAGTTTATACATTCGTCTGTTATTATAATTGCCATAGCTTTTTTTATTCTAAATTTGTACAAAAATAAAGCCAAAACCACTCATAACCAAAAAACGAATGCAATTACAACAAAGAATTAACGCGTTTTCCGAATTAGGTCATTTTATTAGCCAATTTTCTACCAATAATTTTAAACAAAAATCAGAAGTATTAAATAATGACCTTTTTTATGATGGTTTTAAACATCAAATTAAATTAGCACAAGAAAATAACGGTTGGTTTACTAAAGATAATATTGTTTATGCATTAAACGGATGGGCTACACTTTTAAACAAAAATAATATATTAAATTGGCTTAACGAATATAGCCTTAGTACTATTAAACCTAAGAAGGTGGCAATAATAATGGCTGGAAATATTCCTCTTGTTGGCTTTCATGATTTTCTTACGACACTCATTACTGGGCATCATGTATTAATTAAACAATCTTCTAACGATAAATACCTTCTACCCTATCTTGCTAAATATTTAGAATACATAGAGCCAAGTTTTAAGGGTAAGATTAAATTTACTGAAGAGAAGCTTCAAAATTTTGAGGCAGTAATAGCAACTGGAAGCGATAATAGTGCACGTTATTTTGAATATTATTTTAAAAACAAACCTTCAATAATTAGAAAAAACAGGAACTCTATAGCTATAATTACTGGCAATGAAACTAAAGAAGAACTAAAAGCTCTTTCTGAAGATATTTTTAGATATTTTGGTTTAGGTTGTAGAAGTGTCTCTAAATTGTTTGTTCCAAAAAATTATAACTTTGATGCTTTTTTTGAATCTATATACCATTGGCATCCAATAATTAATGATGCTAAATATGCGAATAATTACGATTATAATAAAGCCGTATACTTAATGAGTGAGTTTAACTTGTTAGAAAATGGATTTTTAATGATAAAAGAAGACCAAAGCTATGCTTCTCCTATCGCTACTCTTTTTTATGAATATTATGATGATATAACGACATTAAAAACAAAATTAGGTCATGAAAAAGAAAAAATTCAATGCATTGTATCTAAAGGGGTTATTGATAATGAAGTACACTATGGAGAAACTCAAACCCCTAAATTATCGAATTTTGCAGATAATATAAATACAATTCAATTCTTATTGAATATATAGTCAATAAATTATTATTTTTACACCCTTTTTAGAAGATAAATTAGCACCTTTGCAGCAGTAATATTATTGGGTTAAATAATTATAATTCAACTCATGAGCATTACTCTTTATAAAGAATAAAACAATACGAAACCGAACAACCTTATATAACAATCGAAACGGCATTAATAACAATGAAAAAACACAATTTTAGCGCAGGGCC
>JAHDGB010000245.1 GCA_020627885.1 Flavobacteriaceae bacterium
AATAAAAATTAAATGAATGTCGAATAACATTAAAAATATAAAAACAACAGCTTTTCTTATTATTACCTTTATTGCACTTTTTGGAATAAGTAGTTGTGAAATATTTACTCCAAAAGATGAATTAGAACCTTATACAGCAACTTACTTTGATAGTACCTTAAATGTTTATCTAAGTGCATTAAAAACAAATAAGTTAGTCACAAAAGCAGTCAGTAGTTATGATTCTTTACTAAGAGATGTAAATTCAATATACCAAAATCCGAAGCAACTAAAATGGCAAACTAAAAACCGTTTAGAGTATTCGCCATTTATAACAGATGTAATAAGCACCTGTGAAAATGCTGAAATGTACGGGTTTTCAAAAAATGACTATCCTACAAAAGAGCTAAATACATTATTCGACCAAGTATATACAAATCAAGAAAACCTAACAGAAGAAGATATAAAAGCAGGTAAAAAACTGAGTATTCAAGAGGTAATAGATAAAAAAATTACTTTGGATGTACTCGCAACACAAACAGCTTTAACATTAATGCATGACATTTATTTTGGTAGAATGGAAATTCCTAAGAAATGGGACTTACAAGCAAAACAAAAACAACTTTCAGTATTTTTAAGTGATACAACGAAGCAGTTAAACTTTAAAAAGATAATACAGGAACTATCTCCTAAACATCCGGGCTATTTTGAGTTATGTGGTAAATTACAAGAATTCCAAGATTTGAAAAAAAATACAGTTTTTCCAAAAGTAGAAATGGTAAAAATGGGTGATAAAGGAAGTAAAGTGAAAAAATTAGCTGAAAGATTAACATTATCGAATGATTATAATGTAAGCCTTTCAGAAGGAGTCATTTTTAATAAAGAAATAGAATTAGCAATTAGGCAGTTTCAGTCTAAAAATGGAATTAAAAAAACTGGAACGCTTGATAAGAAAACTTTAGAAGCATTGAATAAGCCCATTGATGAAATAATTGATTTAATAAAATTAAACTTAGAACGCTACCGTTGGTTGCCAGAAAAATTAACAACCAATGAAGCCGATAATTATGTTTTTGTGAATATTCCAGAATACCACATTCGCTGTTATAGAAATGGTGAAGTTGATTTTGAAAGTATTGCCGTAGTAGGGGAAACCATAACACCAACCCCAGTTTTTCACGACTTAATAGAATTTATGGTTTTTAGCCCTGTTTGGGTTATTCCAGCAAGTATTGCAAGAGAAGAAATATTTCAATATGCTTTAATTAACCCAGCAGTTTTGATAGCAGGTGATACAGAGGTATATTACAAAGGCAAAAAAGTAAATCCTTATAGTGTTGATTGGAAACAAGCCATAAAAGAAAAACACAATTATTCGTTTTGGCAAAAACCCACCGACCAAAATAGTATGGGCGATGTAAAGTTTAAGTTTCCTAATAAACATGGTGTTTATTTACACGATACACCAATTAAAAAAGATTTTAAATTAGATTATAGAGCTAAAAGTTCGGGCTGTGTACGAGTAGGAAAACCAGCAGAATTGGCAGAATATTTATTGAAAGATAAAAAAGAAGATTGGACACTTGATAGAATAAAACGAAATATGAATAGTAGTAAAGAACGTAGGGTAAATATGGAAAAAGATGTGCCTGTTTACATTTACTATTTTACCGCTTGGGTTGATGAAGATGGTGATTTTAGAACAGCTAAAGATATTTACAAACACGATAAAAGACAGCTTCCTAAATTAAAAGAAGTGTATAAATAAAACGGACTGAACATCTACTGTGTCGTATGACCAATAGATGTTTTTGATTAAAATATATTATTGTATGAAAGTAACTTTTAGCCTAACATTTGCATTACTGCCAATAAAACAAAACAACTTATAATGGCTCAAATTAGCTGTACACAATGCGAGAGTATAAATTTACAAATTAATGTTGCCGAAAATAAGGCAGTTTGTAATAATTGCTATAATGAAATGAATGTTTCAGCTATTTTAGAAAAATCTTTTTCGTTAAAACATAAGATAATTGAGCAACCCCAAGGTCTTAAAAAAAGTAAAGACTTAGGAGCTATTTTATATACACTAGAATCTAGAAAACACCGAAGCTGGAAAGTTCCCATATTTGTTGGAATACTAATGCTATTATTTAGTAGTTCAATAATTTATTTTGTTGAATTTAATAGTTTAGATAGTCTAATATCAATGTTAATATTTATAGTCTGGTGTCTTATATCATTATTTATTTTACTAGAGGGGATATATAATCTTTTCAATGTACAGTATATACGATTTGATAGAAGAGAAATTTCTGTTCATAATAAAGTACCTCATTTTCTACGCAAAAGAACTTACAGTTTCCCAATCAAAAATATTGAACAATTTTTTGTAAGTGGACGAATGGAGGGAACAGAAAAATCAAATAAAGTTTACACTTACAAATTGAAAATAAAATATGCGAATAACGAAGAAGAAAAGCTATTAGATTTTTTAACAAACGAAAATATTGCCTACTATTTTGAAAAGGAGTTTGAAAAAATACTAAAAATTCAAGATAAGTATGTAATCGGAGAAATTCACCCAAGCAAACCACTTAAAAAAACTTCAATTGAGCAGAAAGCCGAAATTGAAAGTTTAATGTCTGGTATTAGAAATGAAGCATACAAAACCACTCACCGTTGTAAACAATGTAATGTTCTTATTTTAGAAGAATGGATAAATAAAGAAAAGGAAATAACCGTATGTAAACAATGTAATGAAGTTTTTGAATTTTCAAATACACTAATAGAAAATGAAGTAAAGACTACGCACAAAAATATAACAGAACCACCTGAAAAACTAGAAGTCATTGAGCAGGATGGTAAAATTGTAGCTAAATTACCCAATGGAGAAGGATATGGGTCTATGGTATTTATGCTTCTTTTTATAGGATTATTTTTTTCATTTAGCATTTATTTAGAAGGACAAAAAGTATCTATTGATCAGTATTTATATGCTTTTTTAATTCCAGTATTTTTTGCAGTTATATTTTTTATAAAAAGCTATGAATTAAAGGTATTTACTTTACAAAAGAACACATTAATTATAAGTAAAGAAAGGTCTATACTTAAAGGTGTAGCAAGTAAATTTGAAAAAGAAAGTATTGTGCAATTATATGTAGATGCACAAAAACGCCAAAAAGGTAAAAATGGAAGTTATTTTGTGTATAACCTAAACATAGAACAAACCGATGGTTATGTAAGAACGCTACTTGAAAACCAAAAAAATCCACGTATTCCCTTGTACTTAGAAAAAGTTATAGAGGCTTGGTATAATATTGAAGATGAAATTGTAGAAGGCGAATATAACCCTAGTAAAAACAAAGGACCTAAAAATTTATACGAAGCCCTATCATTGGCAAAAGAAATGATGCGTATTTATAGAGAAGAATAGTAAATTCACTAAATTTTAACTATAAATCTTAGTTGTATTACCTCAATTTCATTAATAAATAAGCAAACATAATTGCAGAATTATAAGCTCTTTGGTTATTGGTAGAAGCGGCACTATGCCCACCTTCTAAAGTTTCGTAATATAAATTTGAAATACCCATTTCT
>JAHDGB010000028.1 GCA_020627885.1 Flavobacteriaceae bacterium
CAAAACTTATAAAATCACAACGCGATTATTTTTCAACTCACGAAACAAAATCTATTCATTACAGAAAAACGATTTTAAAAAGATTAAAAAAAGAATTAATACTACGGGAGCAAGACATTATTGAAGCTCTATATAAAGATTTTAAAAAGCCAGCCTTTGAATCTGTCATAACCGAAACCCAAATAGTTTTATCAGAATTAAATTATACCATTAAAAATATTAATTCTTGGGCAAAACCTAAACGAGTAAGAGCTTCCTTTATTAATTTCCCTTCTTCTGATTATATTTTTTCTGAACCATATGGTGCTACATTAATTATTTCGCCATGGAATTACCCTTATCAATTAGTATTTTCACCTTTAATTGCATCTATAGCTGCTGGAAATACTGTAGTTGTAAAGCCTAGCGAGCTTACTCCGAATACCTCAAGTGTTATTGCTTCAATAGTTCAAACCGTTTTTATTCCTAACCACGCCACAGTAGTTGAAGGTGGTATTTCAATAGCTACACAATTACTTAATCAAAAATGGGATTATATTTTCTTTACCGGTAGCCTAAATGTAGGTAAAATAGTAGCCAAAGCAGCAGCAATTAATTTAACCCCCATAACTTTAGAGTTAGGAGGAAAAAATCCTTGCATTATTGATAAAACTGCTAATATAAAGTTAAGTGCAAAACGCATCGTTTGGGGAAAATTTTTAAATGCAGGACAAACTTGTATCGCTCCTGATTATGTTTTAATTCACGAATCTGTAAAACAGAAATTTTACGATGCAATAAAAATTGAGATTTTTTTAGCTTATTCTGAAAACCCTGAACAATCTGAAGATTTTGCTAGAATTATAAATGCTAAAAACTTTAATCGTTTAACAAAAATGTTATCAAATCAAAATTTTATTATAGGGGGGCAAGTTAATAGTAAAACAAAATACATATCCCCCACTATAATTGATGAGCCAGAATTAAATAGTGAAGTAATGAAAGGTGAAATATTTGGTCCCATTCTTCCAGTAATTTCATACCAGAATAATTCTAAATTAAAAACAATTATTGCTACTTATGATAAGCCATTGGCTTTTTATATTTTTAGTCGCGATTCAAAAAAAACAAAACGATTAATTAAACAATTTTCTTTTGGAGGAGGCGCTGTCAATGACACTTTAATACATTTTACAAATCACAGATTACCTTTTGGTGGCGTAGGTTCTAGTGGAATCGGAGCATATCATGGTAAGTCTAGTTTTAAAACATTTTCTCATGAAAAAGGAATAGTAAAAAAAGGAAATTGGTTAGACATTCCCATACGCTATGCGCCATATAAGAAAAAACAAAAGATTGCAAAATGGATTATGAAATGGTTTTTTTAATTTTATTATAACAAATAGCTTAAAGTTAACACACACCCCTCACCTTCTTTAGAATTGAGACTTAACCTTGCATTTATTAAAGCAGCACGACTTGACATATTAATTAACCCAGAACCTTTTTTTACGGTTAAAGAATTGAAACCTACACCATCATCTGAAGCAACTATTTTTAAAGTATTTTGAGTATAATTTAGTTTTACTTTTAAATGTTCTGCTTTAGAGTATTTAACAGTATTTGAAAAAAACTCTTGCAAAATTCTAAAAATAATGATTTCATGTTTGCGGTTTTTAAAAGGGGTTGTTTCTCCCTCAATAATTAACTGAGTTGAAGCAAATTTCATTTTCTCTAATCGATCTAACTCATTTAAAATTGATTTTTCAAAACCAATATTTAAAATAACATCATTGTTTAAAGATTTTGAAAGTGAACGCACCTCTCTTAAACTGTCTTTTATAACATTGGAAACATCAATAAACGATTCTTTTATTTCTGTTGATATTTTAGGTTTCAAAATGCTTAATTGCATATTTGCGACCGATAGTAATTGACCAACATTATCATGCAATTCCCAACCTATATTTTTTAATGTCTGTTCTTGGATTTCTGTTTGAGCATTAGAGAGCTCTTCATCAAAAAGTTGCTGTTGCTTAATTTTCTCAATTAAAAGTTTATTCTTTCTCTTCTGAAAAACAATAAAAAAAGTAATAATTAAAGTTGTAACAATTATTAAAACACCTAGCATATATACTAATAAATAGCGCTCTGCTGCTGTTGAAACAACTCTGTCTTGAAATAACAGAAATATAAGGTTAAACATTTTCTGGCTTTGAATAAATTAATCCTATAGTAAAAGTAGTATACATAAAAATATTCGCTAACATATAAATTTGCCATTTCAGTATAACAAAATTCCAGTCTGCTTTAGAAAAATAAATATCGTAAAAAACCATTGGTGTTACAATTAACCACCAAATTAAAATAGCAGAACTTATATAAAAATTTAATGATTTATAAAATGTTAGAATGTATTCAGATTTTAATATTTCAATAAAATATAGCATCGTACATAAAAAAATAATTAAAGCTCCAAATACATTTATAAAAGGGAAAAATTTAACAAAATAATCTTCTATATTAAATAGAATATAAGATATAGAAATTGTAATGAATGAGAATCCCGCATATTTTACAATTACTTTATAGGTTTTTGTCTTTAGAATTTTATTATAGTAAAAGCAATAAAAAACAATAGCACCAATAAACCAAGTAAGAGTAGTCCACCAATAATTATTTCTTAATGGTGTTGATTCTAAAAAGCTAAAAAAACCTCCATTTCTAACTAGATAAGTATAATTACCAATTAAATCACAAATAGCTATATAAACTAAAAATGATATAAAAAATTTAGCAGCCCCGGAATTATATTTTTTAAAAAGTATAACTCCAGTAATAGCTGCTATAAATTCTATAGTATGTATTATAAGACTATAGTTTTCTAATAAAATTTCTTCCAACTTATAATAAATTCATACATTAATTTGGATAAGTAGCATTTGGTGGATTTCCTCCTGATCCAGCATTTAAAGGCGGGCCTCCTGGTATGTCTCCATTCGTTGCGTTAAGTTGAGCTGTAAATTCGGACTTTGATCTTTCACTGGTACCGTTAGAGCTACCTGTAGGTGCAAAAAACATTGTGGTATAACCAGCCTTATCTTCTGGCTCATCATTACCATATGCTCCTAAATAAACTCGAATACCATCCATAGTGTATCCAAGTTTTTTAGCTTCTGCTTCTGCAAAATCTAAATAAGCTCTTATATCTTCTAAAGACCACCATGAAGAGCAGTTATCTGTTTTATGAGCAGCTCTATCTACAGCTTGGCTCCTGGTTTCCATCCATCGCTCGTTTAACGCTTTTGCCTCTTTCGGAGTAATAATTCCTTTTGGTTTTGACATTTTTTGTAAGTTTTTTTATGATTAGTAATTAATTGTGATACATGCTATAACTTGTTCACTGGGAAGAATTCTATTTTTGTTTAATTCATAAAATAATGAGTTTTAAAAATTAATAACTTTATATTTCTAAAATAGGAAAAAAAAACGAGTCCCTAATTAAATTTATACATTGAACGTCTTTAAATTTGTATGATTTAAACTAAAATTAGGGGCATGTAGCACTGTTATAACCTTTTTTAACTTGAATAGCCAAACTACAGAACAGAAAAGAATCATTTGTTTCGGAAAATAAAGTGTTAATCCATTTCTTTTAGTTAAGACAAATTCTAAATATAATTTTTTGAACATTAAAAAAAATTAAAACAAAATATCTATATTTGGTTTGCTTTTAATTTAAAAAGTTTCAATCCTTTAATAATATACCACTTCTATATCTATGTTAAAAAAAATATTACGGAAAAATAGACTAACCAGTAGTCTTTTAGAAGTTTATTTTTTATATAAAAAATATTTAAAACAAAAAGGGTGGTTAGAAAGCAGGTATAAGCATAAGCCAATAGACCATAATGGTAAACCATTACCCTGGTTTACATATGCTTCTATACATTTTATAAAACAGAAACTTTATTTAAAACCCATGAAGGTATTTGAATATGGAAGTGGAAATTCAACTCTATGGTTTTCTTCAAAAGTTAAATCTATTATTTCCATAGAGAATGACTCTAATTTCTATTATAAAATGCTAAAAAAATTCAGTTCAAAAAATAATATCATATATGAGTTAAAGAAATTAAACACAAATTATAGTACAAAAATACTCGATTATGAAAACGAGTTTGATATTGTAATTATTGATGGGAGAGAAAGAGTAGAGTGTACAAAAAATTGTATTAAAGCTTTAAAAAAAGATGGCATAATTATTTTTGATAACTCAGACAGAGTTAAATACAAAGAAGCTTATAATTTCTTATCAGATCTTAATTTTAAGAACATTGAATTTAAAGGACATGGTCCTATTAGCCATACCGAATGGCAAACTACTATTTATTATAGAGAAGATAATTGTTTTAAAATATAAATGCACTTCTACGATTTATAACAAAAAGGAATAACCCTAATAAAAAAAGCATTTAAAACTCACTATTTTTTTGAATTATTAATATGATCTAATTAGTATATCATTATTTTTGACTTCTTATAATTTACAAAGCATTATGCACTTATTTTATAGTCTTATTTACCATTCGAAAATAAATAAATTAATTAGAAATGTAAATTATTTACTATCACCTTTACTACCTTCTAAAATAAAAATTCCACCTTCTGGAATAATAAAAATCAGAGTTAAAAAAACAAGTCTTTTTTATCTAAAAACGAATCAAACAAGTTATATAACTAAGGAATTGTTTTGGAATAAACCTGATAACTTTGAGTATACAATTATTTTTTCAGAATTAATCAGTAGCATTAATATTTTCTTGGACATAGGAGCCAACATTGGTTATTATAGCATTTTAGGCGCTAAAATAAATCCAAATATGACGACTTATGCTTTTGAGCCTTCAGTTGGAGCTAGAGCTTACTTAAGTGATAATATTAGAATAAATGCGTTACAAAATATAATAAACATTGAGCCGTTTGCACTATCGAACATTTCTTCTAATATTGATTTTTATGAAGTAAAAAATTTAAAATTCCCTAACATATATAATCTATCTGGAGAGCATAATATTGGAACAAAAGAAAATAGAACTTACAACAAAACCAAAGTAAATTCAATGACTTTGGATGAATATGTAACCCTCAAAACTATTAAAAGTATTGATTTAATAAAGCTTGATACTGAGGGTGCTGAAAGTTTAATTTTAGAGGGAGCTTATAACTCTATAAAAAGGTTTCGCCCAATCATTATTTGCGAAACCCTTTTTAATAAATTAGAAGAAAAATTAGAAGCAATTATGTTATCTCATAATTATCTGTTTTTTAACCATACTAAAAATGGGTTAAAACATGTAAAGACTATAACTAGATTAAAAGATAATAACATAAGAAACTGTTTCTTTGTTCCTTCTGAAAAAGTTTCTATTATAGAAAAATGGACCATCTAAATTAAATTAATAAGAATATCATTACAAATTTATCCTAGCCACCCTTCTCTATCTAAACTACGATATTGAATAGCTTCACTAATATGCTCTCCTTTAATAGATTTCTCTCCTTCTAAGTCTGCAATAGTCCGTGAAACTTTAAGAATACGATCATAAGCTCTAGCCGATAAATTTAAACGCTCCATAGCAGTTTTTAATAAATTTTTAGAGGTTTGATCTAACTTACAAAACATTCTAATCTGTTTTACATTCATTTGTGCATTATAATGAACGTTTTCATATAATACAAAACGTTTTGTTTGTTTCTCCCTAGCTCTTGTAACCCGTTTACGAATAGCTATTGAAGACTCCCCTTTTCGCTCATCCGATAGTTTATCAAAAGGCACTGGAGTTACTTCTATATGTATATCTATACGATCTAACAAGGGGCCAGATACTTTACTTAAATACCGTTGCATTTCTGCTGGACTAGACATAACTGGCGAATCTGCATCATTAAAATAACCGCTAGGACTTGGATTCATACTAGCAACCAACATAAAACTACTAGGGTATGTTACTGTAAATTTAGCTCTAGAAATAGTTACCTCTCTATCTTCTAATGGTTGGCGCATTACTTCTAAGACCTCTCGTTTAAACTCTGGGAGTTCATCAAGAAATAATACCCCGTTATGACATAATGATATTTCTCCTGGTTGCGGATAGCTTCCACCTCCAACAAGTGCTACATTAGAAATGGTATGATGTGGACTTCTAAATGGTCTTTGCGCCATTAAACCAGAATCGGCTTTTACACGACCTACTACAGAATGTATTTTTGTTGTTTCTAAAGCTTCTTTTAACGACATGGGAGGCAAAATACTAGGCAACCGTTTAGCCAGCATTGTTTTACCTGCCCCAGGTGGACCAACCAAAATAATATTATGACCTCCAGCTGCTGCTATTTCCATACACCTTTTTATACTTTCTTGCCCTTTGACATCAGCAAAATCAAAATCTGGATATTCTAAATTTTTATAAAACTCTTCTCTTGTATTAATAATAGTTTCTTTTAGCGGCTGGTTTTTATCAAAGAAATTAATAATTTCTTTGATATTTTCTATACCATAAACCTGCACCCCATCTACTATAGCAGCTTCTTTTGCATTTTGAATTGGTAATATAAAACTTTTAAACCCTTCTTCTTTAGCCTTTATTGCAATTGGTAATGCTCCTTTTATTGGTTGCAAACTCCCATCTAAGGAGAGTTCTCCCATAATAAGAAATGTCTTTAAATTATCAGCCTTAATTTGCTTAGACGCAGCAAGAATTCCAATTGCTAATGTTAAATCGTAAGCACTTCCCTCCTTTCTTAAATCGGCAGGCGCCATATTTATTGTAATTTTTTTTCCAGGAATTTTATAACCGTTATTTTGAAGTGCGGCCGCTATACGATAATTACTCTCTTTTATAGCATTATCTGGAAGCCCTACAAGATGATATCCAATTCCAGAATCGACATTTACTTCAACGGTTATGGTAGTTGCTTCTACTCCAAAGACAGCACTACCAAATACTTTTTTTAGCATTTAGTTTTGTTTTTAAGCTGTCTTATAGGAATTGTAAAGTTACTAAAAGTATTTCGATAAGTATAAACTAAAGTAGCTTATGATACGTGTGTTAATAATTTTTTTTAAAGCTCATTGATTCTTATATTTTTTTGAAAAAACTATATTTTCATAAGTTTCCCCATTAACAAGAAAATTTAATTCTCCAACATTTTTAAATTCATTTTTTTCATAGAATCTAATAGCTCTATCGTTTTTGATATATACAGAAAGCCACATTGTATCTAATTGCAATGCTTTAGTTTTCTCTTCTACAAAAGTTAGAAGTTGTTGTCCTACTTTTAGCGGTATAAATTCATTTAGAATAAAAATCCTCTCAAGCCGACAATTGTTATTTGAGTCTACAATTTCTTGTTTTTCGTTTACTACAAATTTTGCATAACCAACAGGTAAATCATCGACATAAACAATATAGAAATGATTCTTAGGGTTTTTTATGTCTTGTTTTATTTTAGAAACTGAAAAATTCTTGTTTAGATATTTTAATAAATTATTTTTATCATCAATAAAATGACCATGAGATTCAGCCCATGTTACTCTCCCTAAAAGCGCTAAAACGTTTGTATCTGTGCCTTTAGCTTTTTTTATTTTAACCATTCCTATACTTTTTTAATTTTTAACCGTCTTAGATGATACCCATGCAAAAACACAGCAATTGTACATCCTACTATTATTGGAGTTGCGCTAATTAATGCGCCGTATAAAATGTAAATTGCATTTGCCACTAGTGAAATTAACCTTAGTTTATATTCCCCTTTAGTAGACATTGAATATAAATTGATAATTAAAGCACCGTAACCAATACTATCAATTAAAATAGCGTTCATAATTTATCTTTTTTTAGTGTAATCATTTTTTATACTATAAATTGTATAGTTACAATATTAAGTATATTATATTATATTTGCAATAACGGTCATAAATGATAGTTTAATTAAATTCTAAATATGCACATATTTAATGGAAAAGAATACCCTTGTTGTACAAGTTTAGTGATGGGTATTATTGGCGGAAAATGGAAGACGGTTATTATATATCACCTAAATTGTAATACATTACGTTATAATGAACTTAGAAAAAAAATGCCTATGGTTACTGAACGTACTTTGAGTTTACAGTTAAAAACACTAGAAAAAGACGGTATTATAAAGCGGAAAGTTTATACTTCAAAACCACCTTTAAAAGTAGAATACTCCTTAACTGAATTTGGTGAAACTTTAGTGCCTTTAATACAATCTATTATAGATTGGGGAAATCATGTGATTGAACATTATTTAGATTAAAATTTGGAAATATTTTTTAAATGTCTTCCTCTATTAATCTGATTTCAAACTACATAGTATATTAATACAGTATAACCTTAAACTGTATTTTTTTCATTCTAATTTAAGAGAATCTCTATCAAAAATAGCTTTACCTATTTTGGTAAAGCTATTTATAATTAAGAATTCTAAAAATCATAGGATAACACTAAGGTTATTCAAATTTTAAATATTTAATGAGATCAATTTTTGTTGCATTATATGCTTTAAGCCCTACTACGGTGTATACTAATATTAACAATATAATAGGTGTAATTATATAAGGCCAAATTGGCATATTTATTCTGTAAACAAAATTATCTAACCAATTTTGCATAAAATAATAGGCAATTGGAATGAGTAAAATTGAGGCAATAATTGATAACTTTAAAAAGCCTATAACAAGTTGAATAACTATTTCTTTTGCAGATGCTCCTAAAGTTTTCCTAATAGCTACCTCTTTTAAACGTTGTTGTATCGTTAAGGTCGCTAAAGCAAACAGACCAAGTAAAGCTATTAGAATTACTATAAAAGACAATATTAAAAACATAGTTTGTTGTTTTTGGTACTTTTCGTAGGTCTTTGCATATTGCTTATCCAAAAACTCATAGCTAAAAGGATAACCTTGCTCAACATTCTCTTTCCAATAGTTTTCAATATAACTCATCGTTTCAGATATATTTTCAGGTTTAATCTTTATTTGAATATCTCGAATCCATTTTTTTGGTCGATCAAACATTTTCCAGTTTGCAATCATCATAGGATAAATTTCTTCATCAAAACCTCCAATGTGTATATTTTTAAATACGCCAACAATATTTAGATCTTTACCTTCTTCTCCCCAATGTAGGTCCATTTTTTTATTAATAGGATTATCATAAATACCAAACTCTTTAGCCGCAGTTTCATTAATTAAAATACTTTTGATACTGTCTGAAGCAAATTTTTCATCTAAATTTCTTCCTTTTATAATTTTTACCTCTGCAAAATCAATGTAATTAAAATCTGTAAAATTTGTTGCAACTCCAGTTGTTAGGTCTTTATAACTCATACTTGTACCATTTACATAAGATTTCCCTGGCACAAACAAACTACTACTTACACCTATAATATTAGGATGTTGTGGTAATATTTGTTTTGCTAACTCATATTTTTTAAACTTATCATCACGCTCAGTTAAATTTACAACAACAATTTGATCGGATTTAAAACCGGTATCTTTTGTCATCATAAAATCTATTTGCGCATAAATAACCAGAACTCCTATTAAAAAGAAACCAGAAATTAAAAATTGAAGTCCTAACATCGCATTACGCATAAGAATTCCTTTTTTACTTCTTGAAAAATTTCCTTTTAAAACTTCTATAGCTTTAAAGTTAGATAAGTATATTGCAGGGATAATCCCAATAAATAATGAAATAATTAAAGCTACAACTACTACTACAAGTAACGTACTACCGTCAAATATAGAAAGTGATTTACCGATAAATTCATTAAAATGTGGCAATAATAACTCAACTAAAATAAAAGCAAATAATATAGAGATTAAGGCTTGAAAAATAATTTCAAGAACATATTGTCCAATAAGTAATTTTTTAGAAAACCCAATTGTTTTTTTTACCCCTACTTCTTTTGCACGTTGCGAAGCAGATGCAGTAGAGAGATTAATAACATTTACACTAGAAATAATGATAAGCAATATAGATAAACTTAATAAGACCATTAATAATTGGTAATTCCCTGCTCCTTCTGGCCCTGATTTTTTTGCTAAATGATGCAATCTTATAGTAGATAATTTTTCAAGTTTATTATTCATCTTACCATATTTGTCATGAAAATTTTCTAAACTTAATCCTCTTTCATCGGCTGCTGGCTTATCTCTAAACTCAACATAAGCATCATTCATTATTTTTTCTGCTGAAGCAATATTTGGATTTTTAGAAAACTTGCAAAAAAGCTCATAATTAAAGTTACCCCAACTAGACATTTGCATTCGTTCTGGAAACTGAATGACTATATCTGGCATAAAATAAGAATAAGGTTCTAATTTATACACACCAGTTACAGTTAAAATCATACCATCTAAATGAATGACCTTACCTAAAACATTTGTGGTACCAAAAATTTGATTGGCAGTAGCCATAGAAATTGCAGTATTATTTATATTTTCGGAAAACGTTTTTGGTGTGCCAGTAGCAAACTCAAAAGGAAAAAAATCGAAGAATTTTTTATCAGAAACAACTATTTTGTTTAAAAAATAGGGCGTATTCTCATATCTTGCAACATCCTTATCATAGCGCCCCATAACTAACATATAGTCTAGTACTTCAGGGTTTCTGTTTTTGTATATTTCTCCTTCAAGACCAGTACTAACCTCCATTACACCTCCATCGTCTTGATGTACTACTCGATAAATTTCGTTTTTATATGGATTCCATTGGTTATAACTTTTTTCGTTATTAAGGTATAATAAGACCATTAATAAACCTGAAAACCCTAAAGTAAACCCAGAAACATTAATAAATATATTTAACCAATTTTTTTTACTATTTCTATAAAATATTTTAAACCACGTTTGTAACATATTATTTTGGTTTTTAGTTCGTTTTTTGATTGTATTGATTAATTATTGTACTAAGACATCTATTTTATGCTTATTAGACTGCTCAGACATAATAATACCATCTTTTAAAGTAATGGTTCGAGAAGAAAATTTAGCATCGTAAGACGAATGGGTCACCATTATAATTGTAGTCCCTTGTGAATTAAGCTCTGTAAGCAACTCCATAACCTCATTACCGTTTTTACTATCTAAATTACCCGTAGGTTCATCGGCTAGAACCAATTTTGGGTTAGTAACTAAAGCTCTTGCTACTGCTACACGTTGTTGTTGTCCTCCTGATAATTGCAAAGGAAAATGCTTAGCTCGATGCGCAATATCTACTCGCGATAAAATTGCATTTACCCTTTCTTTACGTTCTCTTAAGGGCACTTTATTATAAATTAAAGGCAATTCAACATTTTCATAAACTGATAATTCATCTATTAGATTAAAATTCTGAAATACAAAACCAATATTCGACTTTCGTAATATTGCGCGTTGTTTTTCATTATAATGAGCAACTTCTTCTCCATTAAATAAATAGCTTCCATCATTAGGAGAGTCTAACAAACCTATAATATTTAGTAAAGTAGATTTCCCGCAACCAGAAGTTCCCATTATTGATACAAATTCACCTTCTTTTACCGTTAAACTTAGCGCATTTAGAGCTGTAGTTTCGACTTCTTCTGTACTGTATATTTTAATTAATTTTTCTATTTTAATCATTGCTTTAATTTTTATATTAATATTACTATTTCAAAAATAATTATTGTTATAAGTGTAATCATTTGTTTCAGTTTTTTATGTTAACTAATTCGGCATCCAAAAAGTCATCGTATCCAGATGTTATTATACGGTCATTTGGTTTTAAACCGCTTAATACTTCATAATAATAAGGATTCTCTCTTCCTATAGACACTATTCGCTTCTCTGCTTTATTATTATTAACTAATACAAATGCCCATTTGCCTTTGGTGCTTTGATAAAACATACCCTTTGGTAATAACAAGGCTTCTGTATTATTAGAAAGAAATAATTTAGTTTTTAAGGTTCTTCCTCTTTTTATAGTGTTATAAATAGAATCCGAATCAAATTTTAATTCGATTTCAAATTGCCCATTTACTACTTCGGTATAAATTTTTGAAATAGAAACATTATACTTGTTATTTATAGTGCTGGCTTCTCCTTTAATTTCCTCCTGTAATTTTGAAATGTAAAATTCATCTACTTTTGCAACTAATTTATAACCATTGAGCTTGTCTATTTTTCCTATAGATTCTCCCTGACTATAACTTTTTCCTAAAACAGGACTAAAAGAAGACAATAACCCATCTGATGGGGCTTTTACAATAAAATTTTCTTTATTTTTCCTAAGCATATTAAGGCTTTCTTGCATATTTTTTATAGACGAATTGATTCTTGACATTTGAATATTTCGGTCAGATTTCTCGGCCGAAACACTTTTCTTGACTTCATTATTTCTTTTGCTTTGGTAGTTGTATTCTTGAACCGATGTTTCATATTCATTTCTTGCTATAATGTCTTTTTTATAAAGCGTTGTATCTATAATAAACTTTCGTTGCGCATTTTTATAAGCATTATCAATACTCATTAGTTGCTCAGTTAAATTAAGTTGTTGGTTTTTAATATTTACACGTATGTTACGTAAATTATTTATTTGCTCTACTATAGCTGTTTCTTGCGTTAGATAATTTAACTCTGCTTTAGGGTTATATATGCGCAACATCGGTGTTCCCTTTTTTATAAATTTACCACTCTCTACAAAAATTTCAGCCACTGCCCCACCTTCAATAACATTTACTAAAACTGAAGTTTTTGGCTCTACTACACTATTAAAAATAATGACATCTTCAAAATTTCCCTTTTTAACTGTTTTTATTGCTATATCTCTATTTTTAAATGTAACTTGTTTCTTTCTAAAGAAATTCATTATACCAAATGCTATAATTAACACAACGGGGATACCTACTATTATCCTCTTTTTTGTTGATCTATTTTCGGGTTTTAATTGTTTATCCATAATTACTATCCTTCTTTTGACATAGTATAAACTATAAATGTGCCAACAATTACCATTTGTATAAAAACCTAAAAATCAGTGTTTTGAAAAATATTGTGATTTTTTAAGTGTTCATTATCGTACATTAATTTGTTCGTTTTCAAACAGATTTGTAACTATGCTTATGCGAAAAAAAGAAGTTTCTATATTACTGGTTGACGATGATGATGACATTTTGTTTTCTGCAAAAATTATTCTGAAGAAATACTTCACAAAAATCATTACTACGAATAATCCGAAAACTATTATTAATCACCTTAACACACAAACTATAGATGTAGCAGTACTAGACATGAATTATCGTATAGGTTTTGAAGATGGTAAAGAAGGTCTATATTGGTTAAAACAAATAAAAGACATTAGTCCAGAAACTACCGTAATTCTAATGACAGCTTTTGGAAGTGTTAACCTAGCTGTAGATGCCATAAAAAAGGGAGCTACCGATTTTATTTTAAAACCCTGGACTAGTGAAAAATTATATACCATAGTAAATGCTGGTGTAGAATTGTCGCGTTCTAAACGCAAAAACAAACAATTAGAAACCATACAAAATCAGGAAAACAAGGATTTTCATAAGCAAACTAAACATATTATTGGCAACTCACAAGCAATGAATGTTGCATTAAGCTTAATGCAAAAAGTAGCACCTACTGATGCTACTATTTTAGTTCTTGGAGAAAACGGAACAGGAAAATATGTATTTGCTAAAGAAATACATTTACAATCATCTCGAAAAAACAACCCATTTATTCATGTCGATTTAGGAGCTCTAAATGAAAACTTATTTGAAAGTGAGTTATTTGGTTATGCTAAAGGCGCTTTTACAGACGCAAAAAAAGACACCTTAGGCAGGTTTGAATTAGCAAAAGGAGGAACTATTTTTTTAGATGAAATTGGGAATTTACCACTTCATCTTCAATCTAAATTATTAACAGTTATTCAGAATCTAAAAATAACACGGCTAGGAGAAGCCATAGAAAGACCCATTGATACTCGCATTATATGTGCGACCAACGCTAACATACATAAAATGGTAGAAAACCAAGAATTTAGACAAGATTTATTATATAGAATTAACACCATTGAAATACCTTTACCAGCTTTAAGAGAACGTGATAATGATGTAATATTACTAGCTAGTCATTTTCTAAATACATTAACTAGTAAATACAGCAAATCTATCTCATCAATTACTAAAGGAGCTATAAATGCTTTAAAAGCATACCACTGGCCAGGAAATATCAGAGAGTTAGAGCATGTTATTGAACGGGCTGTAATTATTTCGGAAAATACAGAATTAGATATTGAAGACTTACATTTTTCTGCTCCAAAATTTAATCAAACAAAAGCAATTAGCTTAAACATAGAAGACACCGAAAAATTACTCATCCAAAATGCCTTAAGCAAATATCAAGGAAACATTAGTAAAGCAGCAAAAGCTTTAGGATTAACTAGAGCTGCACTTTATAGACGATTAGAGAAATATAAATTATAGCGTGATAAAAAACATTTACATACTAATATTACTTAGAATTTTATTTATTATAGCCACAAGCTTTGCAATTTTTAAGTTTTTTAATAGTAAATATACTATTACTTTTTTTACTTTTATAGTATTACTTTTTTTTCAGGTTATACTATTTATAAACCATATAAAACAACTCTTTATTGATGTAGAAAAAACGGTTGATTGCTTATTAAATGATGATTTTTCTATTGCAATTTCTAAAGAAAAAAGGAAAACAAGTATCTATAACAAAACAGCTTTATTAATAGAAAAGAATAAAAAAACTACATTTCTAAAAGAATCTGAACAGCTTATTTTTACTAATATTCTTGAAAGCCTTTCTATAGGTATTTTAATTTTAAGAAAAGATACAAATCAACAAATTGAAGTTTTTCAATTAAATAAAATTTTTGTTCAATTTTTAAGAATTCCTAAGCTCTATAAATGGGAGCTTCTACAACAAAAAATACAACCTGTTTTAAATATTATAGATCATTCAGATTGGAAAATAATGAAACAAGTTATTTCAATTTCTATTGATGATGAAATAGAAGAAACGTTTCATATAAAAACATCGGTTACCAAAACATATAATTATGAATACTTAACGATTTCCTTAGAAACGATTCAACAATTAATTGATAAAAAAGAAAAAGAGTCCTGGTATAAATTAATGAATGTGATGTCTCACGAAATTATAAACACCATTACCCCTATAAGTAGTTTGGCAGAGAGTTTAGAGTCTTTAATTGATGATCGTATTACAAATAAAGAAAACTTAGACGAGCTTTCGCAAGGGTTAAAAATTATAAAACGACGATCAGAACATTTAACTAGTTTCGTTAATTCCTACAGGAAATTGACTGAATTGCCTTTGCCAAAACTAGAAGATGTTAATTTGTCTGATATAGTAAATAATGTTATTTCACTATTTCAGAATGAACTCTTAAACAAAAAGATTAAAATAAGTTTTACCTCTTCTAATATTTTTGTAATAAGATGTGATAAGCAACAAATTGAACAGGTATTAATTAATTTAATTTCGAATAGCATTTATGCGCTTGAAAATAGTAATAAGCCGACTATAAGTATTTTTATTAATAGAGAAGAAAAAAGAACCCATCTAATTGTTGAAGACAATGGACTTGGTATTCCTAACGCCATAAAACCTAACATATTTGTACCATATTTTACAACAAGAAAAAAAGGTTCTGGCATTGGTTTAACCTTATCAAAAAGCATTATGGAAGCACATCATGGTAATATTCAACATAAAGCAATAGAGAATAAGACTTTATTTAAACTCAGCTTTATTAATTAATTTCTAGTAATATTAAATAATTTTAAAAGTACAAATGCTTCAAAAAAAGCAATTGCAGCTTATAATATTATTTAATTAATAACACATTTATGTTTATTATAAATAAAAAGCAATTAATTTAAATAATAACTCATTTTAATCAAAAGTAAATTATTTAACCTGAAAAAATTTATATATCTACTTTTTTGCTTGTATCTTTGTATTACGTTAGCTTAAAAACTAAATTTTTCAACCAACCAACAAAAAAACTAAACATTAAATAACCTATAATATTTTTAGTTTCAAAAATGAATAATTTAGAAAAAGAATCAAAAACTTTAACTACAGTTCCTCGCCCTAATCCTTTAAAAATTTTAAAAAACATTAGTTGTTTTAAAAAAATACTAAAAGGCTTTAGAACTACAGACATGGAAACTATTTTGGATGTATTAATGTATCAACCTAAACTAGTACATTCGTGTATGACAAAAGGGTTTACAATTGAAGATTCAGATTTTTTCAATCTTTCTTGTAAAGTGTATTATAATATACCTTTACAATCAACAGCATGGTTTGGTAAAGAAAAAGGATTTACTTTAGAAACTACAAATAACGGTAGTTTATCTGGTTTTAATATTAAAAGGCAAGAATTACAAGTTTTTTTAGAAAACTTAGAAGAAATTCCTATTAAAATTTTTCCAATTAATATAGAAATGAGACAAACAATAGATAATATAGAAAGTATTTTTACGTACAAGGTTAACAATTAAAGCCGTTTTAACCATAACGATATTAATATATTACAGTAAATTTATCTAAAATTTTATTTACTTTAGTTATCATAAAATAAAAAAAGCTCATTGAAAAACAATGAGCTTTTTTAAAAGTTTAAGCGAAATATTTTAGATAACTTTTACGTTTACTGCGTTTAATCCTTTTTTTCCATCTGTAAGATCAAATTCAACTTCATCGCCTTCACGAATTTCATCTACTAATCCAGAAATGTGCACAAAGTGCTCTTTGTTTGAACCTTCTTCTGTTATGAATCCAAATCCTTTAGAATCATTGAAAAATTTTACTGTTCCTTTACTCATTTTAATGTAATTTATATATTAATGTTATATACTAATCAAATACAATGCCACACATTATATAATAACCGTATGCTTTATTATTCTGTCAAAGAACCCTATTATATTTTAGTTACTTTAACAGCATTCATGCCTTTAAGGCCTTTTTCTAATTCAAAGGAGACATTATCATTCTCCGTAATTTCGTCTTTCAATCCTGTAACATGACAAAAATATTTTTCTTGATTTTCAGAATCAATAATAAAACCAAATCCTTTGGAAGTATCAAAAAATGAAACTTTTCCTTTTCTAACTGGGTCAAATTCTTCTATAGCATTAGGGTCCTTTTTCGGAATACCTATTTCTATACTTTCCGCGTCAATTTTCTCTCTTAGAGAAGGGTCTGGGGGGGTATCGGTTAAATTACCATTGAAATCTACATAAGCAAACTGAATTCCTCCTCCGTTTTCTTTTGCTTCAGCTTTACGAGCTTCTTTCTTCTTTTTTTTGTCTTCTCTTTTTTTTAAACGTTTTTTCTCTTTTTCGCTTTTATTAAAAGTTTGTTGCGATTTTGCCATTAGGGTTCTTTAATATCGTTTTTAATTTGTTAAAAAACATGTAATATGTAAAAAACGGGTGTTTTGGAAAGGAAAAAAAATATTAATTCACCCAAAGCATTTGTCATTTAAAGTATAATACACAGTTCTTTAAACTGGTTGCAAAGATATCATTTGATTTTTAATATCCTGTATAAATGTAATAGATTTTTTTAACATTTAAAACAGTTATTACCAAATTGTTTACGTTTTTATTTTTAAAATAAGTTAATAACTGTTTTCTAAGTGTTTAAATTAACGATAAATCATGTGTTTTATCGAAAAAACAAATATAACACAATGAAAAAAAAGGGTTTAGGCTGTTAAATTAGAAATTGCTCTCATTATGAGTTTTAAAGATAATAAACAAATTAATGGGTTAATTCTTGCTGAAGAAACAACGTTTAATTCTTTCGATAGTAATTGTGGTTATGTACAAATGGATATTAGTGGCAACATTAATTTTATGAATACTAGGGCTAAAGAAATACTTGGGTACGACTATAAAAAAGAAGGCATAAATGCTCGAATGATGATTCATAAAAGTGATTTTTCACATGCCATGAAATCGTTCTTAAAGTTGTATAAGGTTGGAGAGTTAAAAAATTATAATGCAAGAGTAAATACAAAAAATGGAAAAATAAAAAATGTGCAAATTGAAACCAAAATGATATACAATTCTCAAAAAAAACCCATTGGAGCTCATGGTATAATTAAAGAAGTTTTTTTTTAAAGTCATGTCTCTTTCTGAAATAGTAATACACTAAAAACTCATTATAAATAGAAAACTCACAAAAAAATATTTAATATACAAGCTAATTTACTTCTATAAATGTTTTTTATTAATCCAAACTAACACCCAAATTCTCTAAACCTTCAAAATCGATATCGTAACTATAGCCTCTCCAAAAAGCTCCTTCTTTGGTATACTTCCATACTATTTCTTTATTTGGAGTAACTTCCCAATAGCCAAAATCTCCCTCACATATTAACGTATTACCATTACTTAGCCTTACAGCTCCTGAGATTTTTTCATTAAAAAGCGCAGTATCCGTATAATCCCATATGATATTGGGTTCATTATTTGTATTAGGTGTCAATGAAAAACTAGTAGGCATTTCCAACTCGTATACTGTAGATTGGTTAATATTTTCTCCCCCAGTATTTACATATATTAATAAATTACCTTCACCTGGTTTTCCGTCTTCTAGTAAATTAGGGAAATGGTTCTTAAAAAATAAGCGTTCCCCAGCCAAATTGTTATAAGCTTCAGGGTTTCCAAAACGATAAAGTAAATCTCCTCCTTTTCCATATGTGCCTCCATTATTGGTTGCTGCTTGTGCTGTAGTTGTACTATGATCTATTACCCATACTTCACTAAAAAAATTAACGCTCACATAAATAATATCCTTTTGTGCATCATAATCAATCCCATTTGCATGCATAAAATCTCCATTGGGTTGTAAATTATAATTAATATTAATTAATTGCGGGTTATCTGCCACTACATCATAATTGGGTTTTGTATTATCATAATCTTGCACAATATGATCCCAACTTCTCCATTCCCATACAATCGCATTGGTATTAGGATTTATTTCAACTAACTTTTCAAGAAAAATGTCGCCTTCAAAATTTACTCCATTTGCCTTAGAGACCTCATTTACTATTCTTTCCCATACTAAAAATAATACATTTCCATTTGGCAGCAATTCAACATCATGATGTGCTATGTAGGTATCTGAAACATAATTATACTCCCAATCTATAGATCCATCTGGATTAACAATTTTTATAACACCTCCATAACCTCCAAAAGAAAAAGGGGGTTCATTATTCGGCTTAAAAATCCCTAAAGCCTTTCCATTTGATAATAATTCAAAATCATTGCCCAAGCTATTATCAAATTCCCAAGTAAAAATACGTTTTCCTGTTTTATCTACAATGTAAGAGGATTCTCCACCGTTTTCAACAATTAAAACAACCCCTTTATCAACCTGACCCTGTTCATATACTTTAACTTCGTCTGATAAAACAATAGATGTTTCTTGTTCTGGATTAATATCTTCTTTTTTGCAACTAATACACACAGAGCATAAAACGATGCATAAAAGGGTTAATAACTTTAATTTCATAAAATTCATTTTTTTAACTAATAAAATTACTGATTGTTTTTAATTTTTAAACCATTTCTTAATAAAAACCTAATCGATAGATACAGAATTTAATGCATAAATAGCAAAACTTCCCAACCAATGTCCGCCTTCATAATGATCTCCTACTAAATTTGGCAAGGAATAATTTATATGTTCATTAGCTATATTATTTAAATGATTGTATTCAGGCATTTCTCTAGCTATCGTGTTTAAACTCCATGCTCTAGAAAAATTAACGCCATCTAAATGTACTAATTTACCATCTGTACGATCTGAAACTTTTCCAGTTTCTAACGAATATTTTTTATTTTTTAATTGTGGTAAAAATGCATTAAGCCATAGCTTAAATTCTTCAGGTTTTAATATTCGTTTCATTAATGCCGCTTCTTCTAAACAAGGTGATAAAAAATCAAATCCGCTAGGTTCCCATGCTATAGGGCAATTTTCATCCTTCAAATAAAACTCTTTCGATCGTTTAGAAATGCTAAAGAGCAATGTTTGGTTATTAACAGCTTTAGCATAATCCCAGGCGAACGATAAACCAAAAGCTGTATTTGGATGCTCCCCTACTCGAATTGGATAATTCAGTTTAGGCAAAAAATCAACATATTTTTTTACTATTAAATCTGTTAATGGTTTTAAGTTTTCTTCTAATTGTTTTGCAAAAGGTCTATCCCAAGTATGTAGCTCTTCTACTAATTTTAATAACCAAGCCCAACCATAGGTACGCTCAAACGAAGCATTTTCTTTATCTTCAAAATATTTAATTTCTATCTCTATATTTTCTTTAGAAATATTATCAAGCAGCATTTTTTTAATGACATCTGCATTTTTTATTTCAGGAAATTGTTTAAGCAAGCTTACTAAACTCCAATGACCATGTACTGCCGAATGCCAATCAAAGCAACCATAAAAAGCTGGATGCAATATTTTGGGTTCTTTTAAAAAAGAGGCATCTCCTAATACTTGGTTTAATTTATTTGGATACTCTGCTTGTATACAATTTATAGGTAATTGAGATAATTTGAAAGCCTGTTCTATTGTTAATTTAGGAGGTGTGATAACCTTTTCTAGTTTAACTTTCGATTGTATTTCTTTTTTTTCTTTTGAGGAATTACAGCTGTATAATGCTATAACTATTAGTACTAAATAAAGTTTCATTAATATATTTTTAGAATGGAAAATACAATTAGTTTTTTTATTTGTGTTCTTAAAATCTTACCTGCTATATCTTTTACTCAAATTTTTACTTTTCTGTATGGTCTTTTTTATAACATAACTAAATTCAAAAAACTGCTCATAGATAGAATAGATGTAAAGCATTATTATATGGTATAAATAAATTACTTTTTTTAAATTCCATTCATCGACACTAAATACACCTTTCGTCTTTATATAATTTCATATAAGCAGTCATAAAGTACAATATAAACATAATAGTTTTACCTTTATAATATAGTTTTGATAATACAATTAATTATATGAAACATAAAGTAAGTAACCTCGTGTCACCTCTAAAAAGAAACATATAAATTATAATAATAAAACGGATTATATGAAACATAAATTAAGTAACTATATGTTACCTCTAAAAAGAAACATATATAGTATAACTTTTACAAAATATTTTTGCTTCCAACTGTAACCAAATGTTAATCTTAAAGTTGAAGTACTTAGCAAAAAAATACAGCTAGACTTGAACTTTTAAGATTAAAAATATTAAATACATTTTTAGTTTCGCTTATTTTTAGCTATTAGTTTTTCATTACACCAATACCAAGCACCATCTTTACTTCCTGCTTCATAGGGTGCAAATTTCTCAAACTCCATTCCAATTTTTTCCATCACTCTAATAGATGCTTTATGCTCTTTCATTGCAATAGCAATTATTTTTTTTAATCCAAGTTTATCAAATCCATATGTTAAAATTGCATTTGATGCCTCTGTTGCTATGCCTACTCCCCAATACTCTGGTAAAAATCGATACCCAAGATCAATTTCGTCAAATTCCGGTAAATAGTCCAAACCAGCCCAGCCTACAAATTGCATCTCATTTTTTAAAAAAGTAGCCCACCTACCATATCCATACTTCTTATAATTACTAATCCTTCCCTTTATCGCTTTCTCTATTTCTTCTATAGAACCAACCACAGGCTCTCCTGTATACTTTTGCACATCTGGATGAGAATGTAACTTGAAGAGATTTTCTTTGTCATCCAAAGTGATTTCTTTTAATAATAATCTTTCTGTTTCTATCACGTTTTTTATTTTACAACTCATATATCTAATTTTCAAATAACTACCGGGTAAATATACCTGAAAATATTTTTTT
>JAHDGB010000246.1 GCA_020627885.1 Flavobacteriaceae bacterium
TAGACAGTAGACAGTAGACAGTAGACAGTAGACAGTAGACAGTAGACAGTAGACAAAATTAAAATTTATCATGTGGTGTTAAAAAACAAATAGTTAACTTTTTATTTAACCCCTTCTAAATTCACTTAATAATATCGCAGTTGCTGTAGCAACGTTTAAACTTTCTGTTTTTTTGAGATCTCCAAACCGAGGAATAGAAAGGCGTTTACTAATTAACTTTTCTACTGCATTAGAAATACCATTAGACTCATTACCTAATACTAAAACCCCTTTGTTAGGTAGTTTATTTTCATAAATAACATCGCCATCCATAAAAGCACCATAAATATTAACATCTATATTCTGTAGAAAAGAAGGCAAATCTAAATAGGTAATATTTACTCTTGTTATAGAGCCCATAGTTGCTTGTATTACTTTAGAATTGTATGCGTCAACAGTCTCATAATTACAAACTAAATCGCTTACTCCAAACCAATCACAAAGACGAATAATTGTTCCTAAATTACCTGGGTCTCTTACGGCATCAAGAGCCACTATCAGTTTATTATTACTTACAGGACTTGCTTTAGGAATTTGAAATAGAGCTAGTGCAACATTTGGTGTTGCTAAACAACTTATTTTTTTTAATTCAGACTCAACGATTAAATATTCTTTTTCGGAATCATCAAAATTGGCATTACTATTGAATGATTTCGTTGTATATAATTCATGAAGTTTAAAATTAGAATCTAATAATTCGTTTATTACTTTAACCCCTTCTGCTATAAAAAGCCCTTCATTTTCCCTGTGCTTTTTTTGTTTTAAACGTGTTATAAATTTTATTTTATTTTTAGATAACATAAATCGATCTATCCTAACTTTTTGAATTATCATTTTTAGATAACAAAAACATGAACTCTAGCATATATTTTGTAATTAAATTCACCTTTTTTTCGCATGAAAAAATGTACTTTTGGGCACAAAGTAGTGCCATAAATGTTTTTAGCAAAAAAAAAACGCTATAAAAACTTATTACGTTGAAAATTAAATCTTTTAAAATATTTACATTATTTATTTTTTTTACTATTCAGTCCTGCGACTCTGTAAAATTACTAAAACAAAAAGAACGCTTATTAACAAAAAACACAATAACTGTAAATAAAAAATTAGATAAAGATCAAACTATAAATAATCTTATTTATCAAAAACCAAATACTAACATTTTAGGCTTTCCTTTAAGATTACATCTTTACAATTTAGCTAGGCCAGATATCGATTCTATTGTAGCCTCAAACCTTAGCAAAAACCCAAAAAGAAAAGCTCGCTTAGAACGTTTTTTATCAAAGAAACAATATAATAAGTATATCAATTCTCGAATTAACTTTAATAAATGGCTAAAAAAAACTGGAGAAGCTCCTGCTATTTTAAATGATACACTTACCAAAAAATCGATTAAAAAATTAGAAGCTTATTATTATAACAATGGCTGGTTTGATGTTAACGCTTCGCATGATAGTATAAACAAAAAAACAAAAAATGTAACTGTAAATTATGTTGTAAAAACAGGGAAACCATATTTAATTGATAGTATAAAAACAAAAATAGCATCCCCAATTATAGATTCGCTATACCAATCTATCAAATCAAGTTCCTACATAAAAACTAATCAACAATACAAAACAACTTCTATAATAGACGAAAGAAACAGAATTACATCCAAAATGAGAAATTCTGGAGTTTATCATTTTAATCAAGATTATTTCTACTTTGAAGTAGATACTATAAGAAAAACGAAAAAAGCAAATCTTGAAATACAGATTAAAAATAGAGCTATTAGGCAACAAGACACCGTAATTGAAGAACCTTTTAATATATATATAATAAAAGATGTTAATATATATACTAATGGTTCTTTTAAAAATCGAAACAAACAAATAACCGATTCTGTTAATTTTAATGGTTATAATATATATAGTGTAGGTAAAATACGCTTTAAACCAAAAACATTAACCAATTCTATTTTTATAACTCCAAAAGAGGTTTTTAGAGACATTAACAGAACTCGAACTTATAGAAAAATAAGTGACTTACGGACTTTTAAGTATCCTGATATTGAATATATTGAAAACCCAGATACTACCTTAACGGCTAATATTTACCTAACACCTATTAAAAAATTTAGATTTGGTTTTAGTGCAGAAGTTTCTCAAAGTAACATACAGACTATAGGCTTATCTTTTAATCCTAGTATATTATTACGAAACATATTTAGAGGCACAGAAACCCTTGAAGTTTCTGGAGTAGGCTCTATAGGCGCATCAAAAGATGCTGCGAATGATAGAGATCAATTTTTTGACATTAATGAAATTGGTATTAATTTCAAATTAACCATACCTCGCTTATTTTCGCCTTTTAACACAGAAAAGATTATTCCTAAATACATGTTTCCTAGTACTCGATTTAGTTTTGCTGCAACTAGCCAAACCAATATTGGTTTAGACAAACAGACATTTACAGGAGTCTATAATTACAATTGGTTTCCTAATAAAAAAATAAAAAACAGATTAGATATGTTTAATATCCTTTTTGTAAGAAACCTCAATACTTCTAATTATTTTAGGATATATCAAAATTCATATAGTATCTTAAATACTATCGCTCAAAACTCTAATTACATTCCTTATAATGTGCAATTAGGGCTTCCAGGAGAAGCAAATGGATTTATTAAAGATGTTATAGATGGCAATGCTACAGTTTCTACAGAAAACAAAAAAATCGTAAATGCAATTAAAGAACGGAAAGACAGGCTTACAGAAAATAATTTAATATTCTCAACTAGTTTTAATTTTTCTAAAGATACTCGAGATAATTTATTAGACGAGACATTCTCTGTATTTAGGTTTAAAGTAGAATCTGCAGGGAACATTTTATCAACAGCATCTCGGTTATTAGGCTTAGAGAAAAAAACTGTAGAGATTAATGGTGTTTTAAGTGAAGAACGTTATGAAATTTTAAATGTAGCCTACTCTCAATTTATTAAAACCGAATTAGATTACATAAAACACTGGGATTTAGGAAATAAAAACGTTTTAGCAATTCGAAGTTTTTTGGGTATTGCTATTCCTTATGGCAACTCTAATAACATTCCCTTTTCTAAAAGTTTTTTTGCTGGTGGAGCAAATGACAATAGAGCATGGGCTCCTTATAGTCTTGGCCCTGGAAGCTTAGAGACCACTAATGAATTTAATGAAGCTAATTTAAAAATAGCATTTAGTGCAGAGCAGAGAGCAAAATTATTTGGCCCCCTTAACATAGCTGCATTTATAGATATAGGAAATATATGGAATGTTTTAGACGATGTTGAAGATGAAGCAGCAACTTTCACCTCCTTTGGATCTTTAAAAGATATCGCTGTTGGCTCTGGTTTTGGTTTACGTTATGATTTTAATTTCTTTATACTTCGCGGGGATATTGGATTTAAAACTTATGACCCTTCATATGTGCAAGGCGAACGTTGGTTTAAAGATTATAATTTTAAAAATGCAGTTTATAACATAGGAATAA
>JAHDGB010000247.1 GCA_020627885.1 Flavobacteriaceae bacterium
TCAATTAAGGTTTATGTTTTAATAACAATTGTTCAAAATTAATACTGAACATGTTAGCTTTAGGGTTAATAATCTTTGAATCTTTATTTATTAAAAATACATTATTAATAGGGTTAATAGCTAATGTTTTTATAGCATTTTCAGGTGTTTTAAAACGAAATTCATTATCGTTAACGATGTTTAATCGTTTTAGAATTTGATATTGTTCTTGAGATGATATATTGTTAATAGTTATAGCCAAATAATCAAATTCTGGATGTTTTAATTTTAGCTTTTCTATCCGTTTATGACTATCAATTAAATGACTTCTGTTTTTTAGATTCCAAAAATAAAGAACTGTAGGCTTTTTTATTAATTTAGATAACGTAACCTCTTTGTCTTTGTTATTTAATACTACTATATTCGGAATAGCATTTCCAGGCTTTAAACGTTGATATGTTTTTACTAATTGTTTTGCTTTTTTAATCTGTTTTTGATCTGTGTTTTTTTCTATAAATGATCTTAAAATGGGTTCATAATCTAGTGTGTTTTGTGAACCATTTATAAACATAATCGTATTATAGTTTAACAAGGCATTTTTTATTGACTCGTTTTCAATTAAACTATCTACAATTTTTAACTTATCTAAATTATAATCAAGAGAGTATTCATTATAAATACTGTCTTTAGAGTGAAAAAAATGTTTTTTTAATGCAACATTGTTTACATGGAAACGTAAAAACGAATTATACGGAATATAGTCTTCTAATACAGAATCATTATAATTTATGTCTTTTCTATAGTCATAAAACCCTTTTGGGATACGATTAAAAATTTCTAATTCATTTTTTTTATAATTAGCAAAAGGGTAAAATTCTTTTGCTTTATAATAATTATAATTGATATTCGCTAGCGCTATTTTTTTAAATAATTTTGAGGTAATATTTTTTGAATTAAACTGTTTTAATCTATTTAATTTATCCTCTCTGAGGTTATTAACTTTTTCTTGAAATAATTCTGGGCTTAGTTGGCTATAATTAAGAGTCGTACCTTTTACTTTTTTTTCATTATCAAGAAATAAATCCATTAAATAGTTATTTTCTTTTGCTCCAATTCCTGTATAAACTATAGATTCATCAAAATCGTAAGTATTAAGTCTAAACATTAGGCTATCTCCAGGTTCAATTAAAATACTTTGTAGTTCTCTACCATGATGGAAATGATATATACCAGCTTTAGCATTTTTAATTGTATAGCCAAACCTACGATCATTGTTTAAAAAAATAGAATCGATAATTTTTTTATTATACTTAAGTATAATAAAATTATTTACAGGGTTTATAATTTCACCTCCAAGAAAAGCGTTTGGGTTTAAGTTTTCCTTCTTATCATTATTGCAGGAATAAAAAATGAAAATTATAGATATTACGAATATTGAGAGTTTATTAGGCATAATACTTTTTAAGAAGAAGGAATATAAGTTGTTAGTGAATAACAAAAGTATATTTTGAAATAGAGTTTAGCTGTTAATTCGATGTTAAAATCTACAACCCTTATTTATTATAAACAAACTATTTTGCACTAAGGCGTATTAAAAAAGCTTAGAGCTTCTTCATTATGGCTTAAATTTTCTACTTTTGCGGCAAATCTTATAAAATGTATTGTTTTAATAGTTTTAAAACTACTCTTAACTTTTATAAGAAATTTAAGGAAAAGTTACTAAAAAATAAAATTAAGCAATGTTATCAGTTTCAAATCTTTCAGTTCAATTTGGTAAACGTATTCTTTTTGATGAAGTGAATACAACGTTTAATAATGGAAATTGCTATGGTATAATAGGAGCAAATGGAGCAGGAAAATCTACTTTTTTAAAAATTATATCAGGGAAGCAAGAAGCAACATCAGGACATGTACACTTAGAAGCTGGTAAAAGGATGTCTGTTTTAGAACAAGATCATAATAAACATGATGATGATACTGTTTTAGATACCGTTTTAAAAGGGAACAAGCCGCTTTATAAAATAAAAATAGAAATAGATGCTTTATATGCGGATTATACAGATGAAAATGCAGAAAAAATAGGAGAACTTCAAGTACAGTTTGAAGAAATGAATGGATGGAATGCAGATAGTGATGCGGCTGCAATGCTTTCAAATCTAGGTATTAAGGAAGAGCACCATTATACATTAATGAAAGATTTAGATGGGAAACAAAAGGTAAGAGTGTTGTTAGCGCAAGCGCTTTTTGGTAATCCAGATGTATTAATAATGGATGAGCCAACTAATGATTTAGATTATGAAACTATTGCTTGGTTAGAGCATTTTTTAGCCAATTATGATAATTGTGTTATTGTAGTATCTCATGATAGGCACTTTTTAGATGCAGTTTGTACTCATATTAGTGATATAGACTTTGGGAAAATAAATCATTTTTCTGGAAATTATACTTTTTGGTATGAGTCTTCGCAATTAGCAGCAAGACAAAGAGCACAACAAAACAAAAAAGCTGAAGAGAAAAAGAAAGAATTAGAAGAGTTTATTCGTAGATTCTCTGCTAATGTTGCAAAAAGTAAACAGGCAACCAGTAGGAAAAAAATGATAGATAAATTAAATATTAATGAAATTAAGCCAACTTCTCGTCGTTATCCTGCTATAATTTTTGAAAGAGATAGAGAAGCTGGAGATCAAATATTAAATGTAGAAGGTTTAAGTGCTTCGATTGATGGAGAGCTTCTTTTTAAAGACATAGACTTAAATTTAAACAAAGGAGATAAAGTTGTATTATTTTCAAGAGATTCTAGAGCTACAACGGCTTTTTATCAAATTTTAAATACTAAAGAGAAGGCAGATTCAGGAAAATTTTCTTGGGGAGTTACAACTACTCAGTCCTATTTGCCTTTAGATAATAGCGAGTTTTTTAATAATGACTTAACTTTAATAGATTGGTTAAGACAATGGGCAACTACAGAAGAAGAAAGAGAAGAAGTACATATAAGAGGTTTTTTAGGTAAAATGATTTTTAGTGGGGAAGAAGCGTTTAAAAAATCGACGGTATTGTCTGGAGGAGAAAAGGTACGTTGTATGCTATCACGAATGATGATGACAAGAGCAAACGTACTTCAGTTAGACGAACCTACTAACCATCTAGATTTAGAGAGTATTACTGCATTTAATAACTCGTTAAAAAACTTTAAAGGCACAGTTTTGTTTACAACTCATGATCATGAATTTGCTCAAACTGTAGCAAATAGAGTTGTTGAGTTAACACCTAATGGTGTTATAGATCGATTTACTACGTTTGATGAGTATATGCAAGATGATAAAATAAAAGAGTTAAGAGATAAAATGTATACTGTTTCTGTATAATTAATTTAATCTCTTTTAGGTTTAATTCCTCGAGGCTTGCCTCGTATGAAGAGGAAAGTTTGAAAACCTAAGGTTTTCATCAGAGAAATTAGAATTCGAATAAATGCCTCGTGGGCTTGCCCCGAGGATTATTTACTCTTAAAAAAATAGCTTTAGTTAGGATAGGTTAATTAGTCCCCATAGCTAAACGG
>JAHDGB010000248.1 GCA_020627885.1 Flavobacteriaceae bacterium
TTGTAATAGGAGGTGCTGTGTTTGAATTTGTTTTGTTTTTGTTTGCATTTTTTTTTTTTGGAGGGGGGTAGATGAATATTAAAAACTTACAGCCTTTATAAAATAAGTACAGAATTATCCTCTGATATTCGTTTAAAACCTGTAGTTATTTTGTAGTGTTGCTCAATTAAATTCAAAGGTATTATATGCAAATTTTCTGTTAACCTATAAACTTCATTGTCTATATCAATTTCTTTTTTCAAATAACTATCTGGTATAGCAATTGTATGTTGATGAAATAAACGTTTGTATTTTTTATCAAATTCTATTTTTATTTTTTTTCTATCAATCTGCTCACTATCGTCACTTTTACCAATTAACTTTTCAAAGCATTCTCTAGCTTGTTTGGCGGCATCACTTATCTCTATAAATACCGTATAAACATTATTTCTTTCTTCAATTATTTTAAAGCTCGAAACCGTTTTATAATTTTCAATTTCTTCTGAGTTCCTACTATCATAGTATAATTCTTGCATTGCTTTGTAAATACTTCGAGATTGATCATAATTGGATTCTGCACTAACTAATTCAAAATATGTTTGAATTAATGCCAGATAGTCTTTTTCTGCAATACCATTTTTATACTGTTCTTTTTGTAACAATGCCCTAGCATTTTTACCTGTTATTTTATCTCTATAAACATATTTACTATCCTTAAAGTCAACAATATAGATAGGTGCTTCTAGTGTTTTCTTATTATTTCTATTAATCCGTCCTGCAACCTGAACAATAGCATCTAAAGGGCCTAAATCTCTAAAGCCCATATCGAAATCTAAATCAACACCTGCTTCAACTACTTGTGTTGCTACAAGTATCGGTTTTATTCCATTTTCCTTTTTTAAAATAGCTTTAATTTCTAAAATTCTTTCTAGCCGATGCGTAGGAATTATATTTGTAGAAAGATAAAACAAAGGGTTTTCTAAATCCTCGTCTGCAAGATATTTTTCAATGGCTTCATATAATTTAATAGAGCGATTTACGGTATTACAAACAATAAGGCAAGATTTTTGGGACGACCATTTTTTTTCAAAAATAGCATTAATAAAACAATCTTCCTTACTTAGGTCCTCGGTATCTTTTAATTCTATATCTAATAAAGGAATAATTTTTGTGCGATTAAATTGCTGAAAAACGTCTTCATAATTAGTTAGTAATTCAAAAGGAGTTGCTTTATCAGTAGTTAATAATACCCGATTTGCCAATTCAAAAGTTAAAGGTTTTGTTGCGGTCATTAAAACAATTCGGGCATTTAATAAATTACTTAAATGATATAAAACGGCACCTACTAGCGGTAAGTACCCTAATTTAAGCGACTGTACTTCATCTAAAATAATGATGCTGCCTGCTAGGTGATGAAATTTTTTAAGCACCTTATTTTTATAACCAATTAGTGTTTGAAAAAATTGAACAAAAGAGGTAATAACAACATCACTTTGCCAAGTATCTAACTGCATCAATTTTTGTTGATACTGTTCGTTTTCCTCTTTTTCGGTATTAGTAGTTGTGCTTTGTTCAAAAACATCTGCAAATTGGTAATGCCCTAATACATTTACATATCCAGGAAAAACCTCTTCATAAACTTTTAAGCCTTGTTCAATAATGTTAATAAATGGAAGTGCGTAAATAATTTGTGCTTCTCTATTTTCTTTTTTTCGGATAAGTGCTTTTAGCTGTAAGGCAAAATCTAGCGATGTTAATGTCTTACCAATACCTGTAGGAGCAGTAAATGTAAACAATCTCTGTAATAAAATATCTTTATTATCTAGTTGAGCAATAACCGTTTGCTTAACCTTTGCACGCAACAAGTTTTGGGCGGTATTTACATCTGCATTAAGCGATTTGATATAATCATCTACCAATGTAGTGCCTATCGGTTTTCTGGTATAGGTAGGCGTATCAGATGCATCTAATTTATCTGCTTCAATTAATAAGGAAAAATGGTAATTAACAAAAAAATAGTTTTTAATATTTGCTTGCTTTTTAATTTTTCTTACTACACGAAACAGACTCAATGCTTCTTTAGCTAAATGTTTGCTGCTTAAATTTTTTCCTAAACATTTATTAATTTGCAGGATTTGAGGTAAAATACTATTATACTGCAAGTTAAGCTTTTGAGTTTTAGCATAAAGTTTATTTTTATCAGGATAAATGTATTTTATATCCGTTAAATTAGCGTGATGCCAATAAATGATACAGTAAATAAAAAAAGCTTTTAGCTCATCAACTTCTCGCCAAATATTGTAGGCGGTGCAAGCTCCAATGTAAGAATGATAATGTAATTTATTCGCATCTTCTATTCCTGATTTTAAATAGTTTTGAAAATAATAAGTGCATTTACCTAAATCATGCAAGGCAATAAAATCGTTAATAAATTCATCTTCGTCAATTACTTTTACTAAGGGATGAACAGCTTTTTCAACAATGGATTTTATGCCTTTCAGATGTTCTTCTAATAACTTAGTATAAATTATTTCAGCTTGCTCATTTTTTTTTAGGTGCGATAAAAACATTATAGTAGTGCAACATTTATAGCGTTATTGTAAAGATTAACGGATAGCATATTGGTAGCATCTTTCGGAGTAATTTGCATAGCTTTTCCATCTAAAGGATAAACGATAGAAGCAACCTTTAATGCCATTCGTGTTTTATTTTTAATACTTCCAGGAGCATTCATTTGCATTTTTAGCGGTACATTATCTTGTTCAATTGTTGTATTTGCATTATTACCTAAAGTAATTTGTTCTACTAATGCAGATGTATGTAAAAGTATGGCCGCTTCGGTATCCGTTATAGCGGTAAACTTAATATCAGTCTGTGCGTTTTTTAAATATCCTAATAAATTAGCACTACCTAAACTAATGCCATAAATATGGTAGTTGGCTTGCAAAAAACTTTTCAATTTTTCAAAATGCACATTCCCCTCCTCCTTAATACCAACATAAATTCTAAAACCAATATCCTCCTTTCTAATATTAGGTGGAACAATTAATTCTACAGAAGTTTGTGTTCTATTAGGGGCAATACCTGCGTATAAATTAATACTATCGCTGGCTATTTTTAGGTAATTAAACTTTTGAAAAATTTTACGTGAAGGTGCAATAATTTGTGTTCCTATTAACAGTTTATCAAGCACCTCATAGTAAGTATCTTTTTCCATACCTATAATTGCAGCAATTAAACCCAGTGTTGTAGTTCGAGGCGGCAAGGTATGCGTAAAAGCAGATGCGGTAGAATAAAACTTTCGGAAATGAGCCATTTTACCGCACCAATCAAAACATAGTAATTCTTTAACCATCATTTATATATCTAGGGTAGTGATAAGATTATCGGGTAAATTAAGTTTAAATTTACTAAAGTTGTCGTCTAGTGATGTCCAAACATAAACATTGGCAATATGATTTTTAATTTTATCAATACCCTCGTATAGTTTATCGAAATTAACCGCTACATCATTCAAACTACGCACTTTAGAAAAATCGTTT
>JAHDGB010000249.1 GCA_020627885.1 Flavobacteriaceae bacterium
TTTTCATGTTTGCTAAACCAACAACAGAAAAAGCTTCATTAAATTCAAAAAAGTCAACATCATTTATCGTTATTCCGGCTTTATCTAAAGCCTTTGGTAGCGCTTTTGCAGGAGCAGTTGTAAACCATTTAGGTTCATGAGCAGCATCGGCATAACTTTTAATTGTTGCTAGGGGTTTTAATCCTAACTCTTTTGCTTTATCACTACTCATTAATATTACAGCACCAGCACCATCATTAATTGTAGAGGCATTTGCAGCCGTAACTGTTCCGTCTTTGGAAAAAGCAGGACGAAGGTTAGGGATTTTTTCCATTTTTACATTCGAAAACTCCTCATCTTTATTAACAACAATTGCATCACCACGACGTTGAGGCACTTTAACAGGAACTATTTCATTATCAAACTTGCCAGATTCCCATGCATTGGCAGATCTTTTGTAAGATTGGATTGCAAAAGCATCTTGATCCTCTCTAGAAAACTTATATTCATTTGCGCAAGCATCTGCACATACTCCCATTGCATTTTGGTCATAAGCATCTACTAACCCATCTTTTTGCATACCATCTATTAAATTAGCAGGACCAAACTTAGTAGCATTTCTTGCGTTAAAGTAATGAGGAATAGCACTCATATTTTCCATACCTCCAGCCACAACAATATCAGCATCGCCTAAAGCTATTGCTTGAGCGCCTTGCATAACTGCTTTCATTCCAGAAGCACATACTTTATTAATTGTAGTACACGGAACATTATTAGGAATATTTGCATAAATAGCTGCTTGTCTTGCAGGAGCTTGCCCAGTTCCTGCCTGAACAACGTTACCCATTAAAACTTCATCTACTAACTCTGGTTTTAGGTTAATTTTATCAAGAGCTCCCTGTATAGCTATTGCCCCTAATTTTGGAGCAGGTATTGTAGATAAAGCCCCTAGGAAACTACCTATAGGGGTTCTTACGGCTGAGACTATTACGACTTCTTTACTCATAGCGTTTTTCGTATTGTATTATATTGTTCGACGAAATTAATCAATTTTGCTAAAAAAATAATAGTATATGCCTTTAAAAAACAATATTAAAAACTACTAATTTTAGTACATTTGATTTATACACTAAATTATTAAATGAAAGATCAAGTAAATCAGCTTTATAAAAAACACTCACTTATTTATAAAGTGTTGCTTTTAATTTTTACTACTTTTTTAATTGTGTATTTATTTCCTAAAAGTGGACGTTTTAAATATAATTTTGAAAAGGGTAAACTTTGGCAATCAGAAAATTTATATGCCCCTTTTAATTTTGCGATACAGAAGCCTAAAAGTGAAATTGACAAAGAGATAAAAAGGATTACTAAAAATGCAAACCAGTACTTTAATTTAGATTCTCAAATAAAAAAAGAAGTACAAAAAGAGTTTGATAAACAGTTTATTGTTGTTTTTAAAGACTCTATTAGTTCTAAAGAAAAAATAAAGCTAAAAAAAACAGGAAATTATATTTTAAGCGATTTATACAAGTACGGCATTTTATCAGAAAAGTTAGAATTACCTAAATTAACTAATGCTGTATTATTAGAAAATAGAGTTAAAAAAGATAAAACATTATATTCAAATTTATTTAATTTGTCAGATGTCAAACCTGTTATAAAAGAGGCATTAGAAAAAAATAAGCTTGAAAAATATTCTCAAAAATTTACGGCCCTTTTTTTTGATATAATTAAGCCAAATATAGAATATAACAATGAAATTACAGATAAGGTTTTAAATGAAGCTTTGAATACGATATCTTATGCTAGAGGTAGTATTGAAAAAGAAGCTTTAATCATTTCTAGAGGTGAAATAGTTGAAGGGGATAAGTTTTTGATATTGAAATCTCTAGAGTCTGAGTATAAATCGAAAGACTGGAATAATTCTAGTTACTACTTAATAGTTTTTGCTTATACCCTTTTAGTGGCATTAGCATTGTTAATGTTGTTATTATTTTTAAGAAAATATAGAATAGAAGTATTTACTAATAACACTAAAGTAACTTTTATATTTTTCAACATTGTTTTAATGGTTTTACTTACTGTTTTGGTAGTAAATTATAATTCACAATACATATACATTGTGCCGTTAGCAATATTACCATTGGTGCTAAAAGCTTTTTTTGATGCTAGATTGGGCTTATTTACCCACGTTATTACTGTTTTACTATTAGGATCTATTGTTCCTAACAGTTATGAATACATGTTTTTACAAATAATAGCAGGAATAGTAACTATATTAACAGTTTCAGAGCTATATAAACGAGCAAATTTATTTATTTCGGTAGGGCAAATAACACTAATATATATAATTACTTATTTCGCATTTTTTGTTATTCATGAAACGACAGTTGAAACGCTTAAATGGGAAACATTTGGGTTGTTTATTTTATCGGGCTTTGCAACGTTATTTGTACAGCCTTTAATATATGCTTATGAGAAAATGTTTGGATTAGTGTCGGATGTTTCTCTATTGGAGTTATCAGACACTAATAGTAAGCTTTTAAAACGATTGTCTAATGAAGCGCCAGGAACTTTTCATCATTCTTTAAATGTCGCAAATTTGGCTGAAGCTGCTTCTAATGAAATTGGAGCTAATGCCATGTTGGCTAGAGTAGGGGCTTTGTATCATGATATAGGTAAAATGAAGAATCCTACTTTTTTTACAGAAAACCAATCTACTGGAATTAACCCACATAATGATTTACAGCCCAAACAAAGTTCAAAAATAATCATAGATCATGTTATTAATGGTATCGAAATAGCAAAAAAAAATAGACTTCCAGATCGTGTTATCGATTTTATAAGGACTCACCATGGTACGAGTATGGTATATTATTTTTATAAGAAAGAACAAGAAGAAAATGAAGACGTAAATATTAATGATTTTACATATAATGGCCCTAAGCCATTTAGTAAAGAAACAGCAATATTAATGATGTGCGATAGTGTAGAAGCAGCTTCAAAAAGTTTAAAAGAACCAACTTCTATAAAAATTGATGCTTTTGTTGAAAATATAATAAGTAAACAAATGGAGCAAGGACAATTTTTAAATGCAGATATTACATTTAAAGAAATACAGTCTATTAAAAAAGTCTTAAAGCGCAAGCTTGCAAACATTTACCATTTAAGAATTGAATATCCAGAATAATTTTAAAAAAAAATGAGTAATTTTGTTGCGTTATAAATGCTATTATTATACATTTGCCACCGCAATTTTGTTGCAAAGTTCTTATAAAATTAACGGAGAGGTGCCAGAGTGGTAATGGAGCAGATTGCTAATCTGTCGACGGGTAACTGTCGCCAGGGTTCGAGTCCCTGTCTCTCCGCTATTTTAATCTTAATAATGATATAGAATTACTTAGTTTTAAGTTTTTATTTAAATAATTAAGATATTGGGTTAACAACTTATGTTGTTTCTCGGGGTGTAGCGTAGCCCGGTTATCGCGCCGCGTTTGGGACGCGGAGGTCGCA
>JAHDGB010000250.1 GCA_020627885.1 Flavobacteriaceae bacterium
AAGCTTCAACCAAAGAAATTGTTCCTGTAGATGTTGAAGAATTTCCAAACTGATCGTATATTGTAACTTGAATTATTCTTGAAGTCGCCAACTCTGGTGTTGTAGCCTTATTTACATAATACAACTCATTTATTACTTCATCATAATCATCAAAATCATCGGGAGCGGGAAGAGAATTAGTTACCGTTACCATTGTCGTTCCATTACCTGTAATGGAAAGATTAGGCTTCGTTATATGTACAGACAATTCTTCTTCTCCTGCATTTTGCTCATTCATCAAATTAAACTCAATACGTTGTATTCCTTGTGGTGCTGCTATTACTAAATCTGTTCCATCAAAAACTTCTGTTCCAGATGTACATGCTGAAGAATTAATATTAATTCCCCCTGCCCCTGTTGAGTTATCATTATCTAACCTCACATAAGGAACTGCTGCCAAATTCATTGTAAATGGCTCTCCCGTTGCTGCTTCTGCTGCATCTGTAGAATAATACTCTACAGACAGCGTAGTAATAGCTATACTACTCTCCGCTTCCCAATACGTGCCTGCTGCTGTTATAGAGCTGCTAGAACCAATATGTATCTCTGAAGTATTGTTATTATTTATATAATGCCCAGATTGCCCACTAAATAACGTTCCTTTAAATGTGACTCCTCCATCTGGGCTCGATATTTTAATATTCTCTGCACCTTTTAAATCGCTATGCTCCTGAGAACTTAATATAACACGAACCGGCTCACTAAACACATAGGTATATGTATTTCCTGAAACCCCAGTACTAGCTCTAGCATTATTAAAACTGCTAGCTAGTGTTAACGCTGGCGCCACAGCATTAACAGCTCCTCCTGCAGATGCTGATGAAGCCTGTGAAATATCGACAGTTATATATGTTACACCATCTCCTACCGAAGATAAGCTACTTGTTTGAAAATTATTCTCTGGCATAGTTCCAGATAATAACCCCCATGTATTCACAACTTGTGAATATGACTTAACAGAACATAAAAATGCAAACAAAACCAACACTACAGTTATAATATTAATGAGATTTTTAGTTGGTTTGTTTTTAATTTTTTGACTGATTTTGTACTCAGATGCTTTCATATTTTTGGTTTATTAGGAGCGCAGCTCGAATTGTGGTACTTATATGGCAATTGTTTAATTAATCGTTTCCTTGTAATTCAAATTATAATTTGGATTATCATTATCTGACTTTAATTGGGAGAAAAAGTCTATCTATAAAAACTAAATAAGTAAAATATTTATTTAAAATTTCTATTTCTTTAGTTTTTACAGATTTAAAATCATTTTTATTATTTAAATTATTTTTTAACATCTTTATCGAAATAATTTGTTTTTAATCGAAAATCAAAATTATTATTCTCTAAGAACTTTATTGTTTAAAATCATTCGATTTTAAACATTTAATCGATAAAACGCATAAATAATCAGATTAAATATATAACAATTTTAATTTACAAAAAACAAATTTTGAAATTAAATTACAATTTTACATAAAACTGAATGATTTTAAATAAAATAGATTATTTACTATTATACTCCATAAAGGTATAGTCAATAGGCAGCAAGAAAGCTATAAAACCACTAACAATTTGTAAAAAAACTTACAATACTAAATGAATCATATTTATGTATCCTTATTAGTACATTAGAGCTATATTTGCAAAAAAATTAGTTTGTTTATGAAATTTAATGATGAAATTAATCGAAGAAGAACCTTTGGAATAATATCTCATCCAGATGCAGGAAAAACTACGTTGACAGAAAAATTACTTCTTTTTGGAGGCGCTATTCAAGAAGCTGGCGCTGTAAAAAGTAACAAAATAAAAAAAGGAGCTACTAGTGATTTTATGGAAATTGAAAGGCAAAGAGGTATTTCTGTCGCAACCTCAGTTTTGGCTTTTGAATATAATGGCATTAAAATTAATATTCTTGATACTCCTGGCCATAAAGATTTTGCCGAAGACACCTTTAGAACACTAACAGCTGTAGATAGTGTTATCGTTGTTATTGATGTTGCAAAAGGGGTTGAGGAACAAACCGAGAAATTGGTTGAAGTGTGCCGAATGCGAAATATACCAATGATTGTTTTTATTAATAAAATGGATCGTGAAGGAAAAGATGCTTTTGAACTTTTAGATGAAATTGAACAAAAATTAAAACTTAAAGTCACGCCTTTAAGCTTTCCAATAGGAATGGGCTATGACTTTAAAGGCATTTATAATATTTGGGAAAAAAATGTTAACCTTTTTAGTGGAGACAGTAGAAAGGATATAGAAGAAACTATAGAAATCTCTGATTTAAATAGTAACGAACTTAATAAATTAATAGGAGATAAATCTGCAGAAGAGCTACGCGAAGAATTAGAACTAGTAGAGGGTATCTATCCCCCTTTTTCAAATAAAGATTATCTAGAAGGTCACATTCAACCTGTATTTTTTGGCTCAGCTTTAAATAATTTTGGAGTTAGAGAACTCTTAGATTGTTTTGTAGAAATAGCGCCAAAACCAAGAGCAAAATACAGTGAAGAGCGTTTAGTAGAACCAAATGAAACAAAATTTACTGGTTTTGTATTTAAAATCCATGCAAATATGGATCCAAATCATCGAAACCGTCTAGCATTTATTAAAATTGTTTCAGGTGAATTTAAACGCAATACCCCCTATTTACATGTAAGACATAATAAAAAAGTGAAATTTTCTAGCCCTAATGCCTTTTTTGCTGAGAAAAAAGAAATTGTAGACATCTCATACCCCGGAGATATTGTTGGTTTACAAGATACAGGTACATTTAAAATTGGTGATACTTTAACCGAAGGTGAAAAACTAAATTATAAAGGTGTACCAAGCTTTTCTCCTGAACATTTTAGATACATTAATAATGCTGACCCCTTAAAATCTAAACAGCTATATAAAGGTATAGACCAATTAATGGATGAAGGTGTAGCTCAACTTTTTACACTTGAATTAAATGGTAGAAAAGTAATAGGTACTGTAGGCGCTCTTCAATATGAAGTTATTCAATACCGATTAGAACATGAATATGGCGCAAAATGTACTTATGAAAATTTAAATGTACACAAAGCGTGCTGGATAGAAACTGAAGATGAGAAAAATGAAGATTACAAAGAGTTTTTAAGAGTTAAGCAACGGTTTTTAGCAAAAGACAAACATGGACAATTAGTATTTTTTGCAGATTCTTCTTTCTCATTACAAATGACTCAACAAAAATACCCAAATATTAATTTTCATTTTACCTCGGAGTTCAATTAAGTAAAATAAAGCCATTTAAAAGATCTAAAATACAAAAGCAACCAGCAGTATAAAAAAAACACAAATCAAGATTAAAAAGCCTTATTTTAATCCATAAAATTTAAAATTATAAAAAAAAATTATTTCGAAATATCACTTAATAATTAATATTTATAATAAAAAATAATACCAATTAAATTTCAATTTGATTGATCT
>JAHDGB010000029.1 GCA_020627885.1 Flavobacteriaceae bacterium
GTTTGAAGTTATTGTTGGGAAAACACCTAAAAAGGCTTCAGAAAATATTTGGAAAAACATTAATTCAATTCTAAATTAGAATTAAAAAATAATTGAATAGTCATTTTTATAATTTAAGAAATAAATCTAAGTATTATAATTTTTTAAAATATTCAAAAATATAAAAAACATTAAATGCTTTTTAATTCAATAGATTTTGTCATTTTTTTACCGATAGTTTTTTTACTCTACTGGTTTGTAGCGAATAAAAATTATAAGCACCAAAATATTCTATTACTCATAGCAAGTTATATATTTTATGGTAATTGGGATTGGCGTTTTTTATTTCTTATAATATTTAGTTCTATATTAGATTTTTTACTAGGGATAAAGCTTTCAAAAGAAACAAAAAAATCAAAAAGAAAAACTCTACTTTTTATTAGTGTCCTGTCTAATTTAGGGCTTTTAGGGCTTTTTAAATACTTCAATTTTTTTATTGATAATTTTATATCAGTTTTTTCTTTTTTCGGAGAACAGATAGAATATAATACATTAGAAATTATTCTACCAATTGGTATTAGTTTTTATACATTTCAAACTTTAAGTTATACTACAGATGTATATAGAAAAAAATTAGAGCCAACTAAAGATTTTATAGCTTTTTCTGTATTTGTTGCTTTCTTTCCACAGTTAGTAGCAGGTCCTATAGAGAGGGCAAAACAGCTTTTGCCTCAGTTTTACAAGAAAAAAACGTTCGATCTAACAAAAGCTAAAGAAGGTTTACATCTTATAATATGGGGGATGTTTAAAAAAATTGTTATAGCAGATTCTTGTGCTATTTATGCTAACGAAATATTTTCCAAATACGAAAATATGAACTCGTTAACCCTGTTATTAGGTGCAATATATTTTGCGTTTCAAATTTATGGGGATTTTAGTGGCTATTCTGACATAGCAATTGGAACATCTAAACTTTTTGGAGTAGACCTTATGAGAAACTTTAAATACCCTTATTTTTCAAGAAGTATTGCAGAGTTTTGGAGACGATGGCATATTTCATTGTCAACTTGGTTTAGGGATTATTTATATATACCATTAGGAGGCAGTAAAGGATCTAAATGGTTAAATATTAGAAATGTATTTATAATATTTATCGTTAGTGGTTTTTGGCATGGAGCGAATTGGACTTTTATCGCTTGGGGAGTATTAAATGCTTTTTATTTTACGCCTTTATTATTAAAAAATAAAAATAGAGCCTATTTAAGAGATATAGAAGAAGGTAGGTTATTTCTTAGTTTTAAAGAATTCTATGGAATAGTAATTACGTTTTTTCTAACGACTATCGGATGGATTTTTTTTAGATCAAATACAATCACAGATGCTCTATTATATATAAAACGATTATTTACATTTAATTTTAATGGCAGTTTGCAATATTTGTCTATAGAACGTTATGCTCCAGAATTAATGATACTTGTTGGAGGTTTTGTAATTATAGAATGGTTTATAAAAAAAAGAGAACATCCTTTTTATGGAAAATTTGTTGGCTTTAAATTAACACTAATTCTTTTGGGAATTATACTATTAGGAAATTTTTCAAATGTTAATGATTTTATTTACTTTCAATTTTAAATATAAGCTATGAAAAAATTTATCATTTATAGCTTATCAATCATTACTCTGTTCATAATACTTACATACATATGTGATTTTGCTTATACCTTAATTTATCAAAAAAGTAACCCAAGAAACAAACTTCAGTATATTTTAAATATGAATAATCAAAATATTGACGTTGTGTTTTTAGGATCTTCTCGAGTTGCTAATCATATAGATTCTAAAGTGTTTGATAGTCTTTCGGGTAAGAAAACAATAAATTTAGGGGTTTTAGGGGCAAGTCTGAATGATAACCTTTTAGAGTTAAAGTTGTTAGTTAAATCTAATCTAATTAAAAATCTTATTTTGCAATTAGATGATAATTATCAGTATACTAATTCTACTGCAATAGTAACTGCAGGAGCTGTACCTTTTATAAGGAATAAAATTATAAAAGAACATATTAAAAACAATTTGGATAATTTTAATAAATTATATTATTTACCATTTTATAGATATGCTACTAGTGATCATAAAATAGGTTTTAGAGAAAGTTTTTTTTCGTTAATAAATAAAAAACCAAAAATGGATCCCAAAATAGGTTATTATCCTAAGTATGGTAGTTATCCAAAGCAAACGGCTATGTTACCAGAAACGTTAGTAAGTGAAAATCTTGTTTTTAATGAAATCAAAACAATTTGCAGAATGAATAATATTAATTTAATATTATTTGTATCTCCATATAGCAGTAAAATGCGAAATATAGAATATATTGATAAATTAAAAGAAAGATATCCAGAACTAATAAATATGTCTAGAAATTATAAAGATGAATTGTTTTATAACTATGGACATCTTAATTATAAAGGCTCACAAGTTTTTACTAAAGATTTATTTTTAAGTATAAATGGGTTGTTAGAATAATTGAATAGCACATATGCATATAGGTTTAATTACATCAGAGTATCCTCATCCAAAAGTATCACATGCAGCTGGAATAGCTACAAGTATTAAAAATTTAGCAATTGCTTTAGTAAAGAAAGGAGTTACTGTCACTGTGTTTGTATATCATCAAAATGTTAATGAAGTTTTTGATGACAATGGTGTGAGCATACATTTAATAGAAAAGAAAAGGTATTCGTTTTTTACTTGGTATCATTATAGAAAATATTTGCAAAATTATATAAATAGTATAATTAAACGGCATAACATTCAACTTATCGAAGCACCAGATTGGACAGGTATAACAGCATTTATTCGCTTTAAAGTTCCATTAGTTATTAGGTTTCATGGAAGTGATGCATATTTCTGTAAATTAGAAAATAGAAAGCAAAAGTTTAAAAATTTTTTGTTCGAAAAAATGGCTTTAAAAAGCGCAGTAGCTTACATCGCACCAACCACATTTGCCGGTGAAGAAACAGCAAAAATATTTGGATTAAATCGCAGTAAAATTAAAACCATTCATTATGGTATACAATTAGAAGCGTTTGAAAATAAATCACCTTCTAATTATGACGAAAATACCTTGCTATATATTGGAACCATAATTAGAAAGAAAGGTGTTCTGGAATTAGCCTCTATTTTTAATAGAGTTATAGAACAAGAACCCAGAGCCAAATTAAAATTAATTGGAAAAGACTCACCAGATATAAAAACAGGAAGCAATTCTACATATCAATTAGTAAGTAATTCTTTATCAGAAGCAGCAAAAAGGAATGTCACTTATTTAGGTAAAATACCATATTCGGAAGTTCAAACGCATATTAAAAAAGCTCATGTTTGCGCCTTTCCTTCTTTTGCTGAAACTTTAGGTATGGTCACTATAGAATCAATGGCCTTACAAAAGCCAGTAGTTAACACAAGTATAGGTTGGGCTCAAGAACTAATCAATGATGGTATTAATGGTTATTTGGTATACCCTAAAGAGATAGAAATTTATAGTTCAAGAATTCTTCAGTTATTTGAAGATAAAGCTTTGTGTACTACTATTGGAAAAGCAGCACAAAAGAAAGTTGTATCTACTTTTGATATTGTAAAACAAGCAGAGCTTAATATTACATACTATAATTATATATTGGCAAATTCTTAATCGTTTGAGTTTAAAAAAAAATATAATAAAAATACTAGGTAAGAAAATTAAACAACTTAAGTTGTTTAATTTTCATGCTAAACGATTTAGTGCAAAAAGGTATTCGAAAAAACGTATAATAGTATGTTTTAATGGTGTTTTACCTCATGGTGGTTTGGTAGATCGTTTTAAAGGAATAGTATCGTTTTATGAGATAGCAAAAAAATTAGATTACGATTTTTATATTCAATTTGATACTCCATTTGATTTAGATATTTTTTTAGAACCTAATATGTTAAATTGGAAAATTGACAGAAAAAATATTCAGTACCATTATTCAAAAACAAAGATTGTTTATTTAATAAATAATTTTAATACTAATCCACTAGAGTGTATAACAAAATCGAAGGCAGAAACATTTTTGATTTATGCAAATGTTGATTATTTAAAAACATTATACCCAGATGAGACTTCAGAAGCATTAGAAGCAAAGTGGCGAATAAATTTTAACGAATTATTTAAAAAAACAAAACTTCTAGAATCAAAAATCACAAGTATAGAAGAGGGTAAATATATTTGTTTCCACACTCGGTTTACTACACTAATGGGTGATTTTATAGATACAACATCGACAGTTCTAACAAGTACAGAAAAGAAGGAATTAGTATTTAAACTTCAAAAAAAAATACAAGTAATATTAGAATTGTCAGATTATAAATGCTATGCTTTTTCAGACAGTATTCATTTTCTAAACACTATTAATGCAGAAGAAAATGTATATTTAGTAAAAGGGAGTCCTTTTCATATGGATAATTTTAAAAAAGTCTCAAATTTAGAAGGGCATTTAAAAACAGTACTAGACTTCTTTATGATTTCTAAAAGTGAAAAAGTTTATTTTTTAAAAATCGGAAAAATGTATCATAGTAGTTTTAGTAAATATGCAGCTATAGTTGGAGATAAACCATTTGAAATTATTACAGATTAATATGATTATTTTAGTTCATAACGGAGATTCAGTTATATCAATTTTAAATGAGAGGTTAAATCCAATTAAAGGGTACAGTATAGGTAATTCTATAACTTACTCATTAAAAGAAATAGCAGAAAGAGAAGATGGTATTTTAGTTATTTGGTGTCATAAAGAATTATTAAATTCTCTAAATAGAAAAGCACTTAGTACTATTTTTCACCATGAAAGACTTTTAGTAAGTTTTAATACAAATGATTATTTTTATTTACCTAAGCAAATAGGCTACATAGAGCGTAGTTTTTTTTTAAAAGTTAATAAAAAAGTGACGTATCCAACTTGGTTAATGAGTAGTCATGTAGGTGGTGTTAATACCAAAATACTTAGTCATTTAAATAAACAAATAAATTATAATGAACCTTTTGATTATTTTTTAAATTCATTGGCTAAACGAGCAATGATTGAAGGATTATTTTGTTATTCTGAACCCAGCTTATTAAAAGAAAATCATGCATTAAATATAAATAGTCCAAAAGGATCTAAACAGATTTTGTTTAAATTTGTTAAACAACATTATAAATGGATTTGGGTGATTTTTTTGTCATGGTGTTTTGCTGTTTTCGAAAAGAAAACTTCGATTTTAAATGTTTTAAAAAGTTTTTTTTATAGTCAATTAAGTACTGATTTTTGTCTAGAAAAACTAGTTGTGAAATCTTCAAAAAAAATGCTAGCTAATAAATCTGTAGATGTTATTATTCCAACAATTGGAAGAAAAAAATATTTATACGACGTACTAAAGGATATAGCAAATCAAACTCATTTACCAAATAATGTAATTATTGTAGAGCAAAACCCAGAGCCAAATTCTGTTTCAGAGCTTGATTATATAAATACTGAAACATGGCCATTTATAATTAAGCATGTATTTACCCATCAGCCTGGTGTTTGTAATGCTAGAAATATAGCATTTTCTATGGTTTTAAGCGATTGGACTTTATTAGCGGATGATGATAATCGATATGAAACTAATATTATAGAATGCTTATTAGATGAAATGGAAACCTTAGCAGTAAATGTTGGTACAACAGTATATTTACAACCAGGAGAAATCCAAACTTTTATGAAAACAGCTCAAACTTCTATTTTTGGATCAGGTAATACATTAATGAAATCTGATTTGTTGCAAAAAGTTTCATTTAATACTAAATACGAGTTTAATTATGGAGAAGATTCCGAATTTGGAATGCAGTTACGGTGGCTAGGAGAAGATATTATTTATTTTTCTAACATTAAAATAACTCATCTTAAAGCTCCTATGGGGGGGTATCGAATAAAAGTAAAGCAACTTTGGGAAGATGAGATAATACAGCCTAAGCCATCACCTACAATCCAGCTTTTGCATCAGACTTACTATAATAAAACACAAATTCAAGGTTATAAATTACTTTTATTTTTAAGACAATTAAAAGCTTTTGGATATAAAAAGCCATTTCATTTTAAATCAAATTTTGTAAAGAAATGGAATATAAGTGTCTATTGGAGTTTAAAATTAAAGGAATGATAAAATGCTTAAACTTTATACAAATAAAGAATACTTAACTGAAAAATATAGACGCCAAGTCTTTCCTTTATTATTTGACATAGTATTCAAAAAAGACGAGTTAGTATTAAATTATTATCAGCTTGTAGAAGAAGTTGTTGAGTGTGATATTATAATAATGCCGATAGACTACGCTTTTTTTATAAAGCAAAGTCAAGCATTTAGGGATTTATTAAAAATGTTAAAAATAAATAAAAAACCATTATGGGTATATTCGGCTGGTGATTACGGATATACTAATTATATTGCTAATACTTATACTTTTAGGCTTGGTGGTTTTAATTCTAAGTTAGAACAGAATGTTTTTATTATGCCTTCTTTTATATGTGATCCTTATAAGAAACAATTAACACAAGGCTTTTTGACTTTAAAAAAAGAAAAAAGACCAAATATTGGTTTTGTTGGACATGCACAGTTAGGAGTTGTTAAATACATGAAAGAGTTATTAAGTCATTTTAAATACAACTTAAAAAGGGTTTTTAAAAAGGTACTAGTAGATGCTCAACCATTTTATGCATCAAGCATAAAGCGAGCTAAATTTTTAGTTAAACTATCGAAAAGTGATGAGCTTAATACTCAATTTATTTTGCGTAACAATTATAGAGCAGGCTCACAGGCCGAATCTAATAAACAAAAATCTACAAAAGAATTTTATAATAATATGTTTAATAACCCCTATACCTTTTGTAGTCGCGGTGTTGGTAATTTTTCGGTTAGGTTTTACGAAACTTTAGCTGTAGGGCGTATACCAATTTTATTAAATACAGATTGTCGTTTGCCATTGAGAGAAGTTATAGATTGGTCTAAGCATTGTTTAATTTTAGATGAAAAAAGTAAACAATCTTTTGAGTCACAGATTTTAGAGTTTCATAACAATTTAGATGCAGATGCCTTTATAGCAATACAACAATCTAATCGAGAGTTATGGTTAAATAAATTAGAACGTAATTCTTATTTTGTAGAAGTTTACAAACAGTTTAAAGCAAAGAAAGAATAATGAATTTAAATTTTTCATTAATCATTTGTACCTACATGCGAGCACAACCCTTGCTGAAATTGTTACAATCGATTGAGAAGCAAAGTCTCTATCCTAATGAAATATTAATTATAGATGGTTCTGAAAACTCAGAAACAGAAATTATTTTGAACAAGAACACTTTTAATTATTTAAAATATTACAAAGTTGAAGACCATAACCGAGGGTTAACAAAACAGCGTAATTATGGTATAAAAATGATTTCTAAATCGTCGAATGTTGTTTGTTTTTTAGATGATGATACTATTTTAGATACAAATTATTTTAAAGAACTGATATCTACTTACAAGGAGAATAAGGATGCACTTGCTATAGGGGGGTATATTACAAATGAGATTTCTTGGTCTCTATCAGATGATAAAAACAATAAGAATTTTTTTTATTATGACGGTTGGATGCGTGCTGAACCTTCACGATTTAGAATGAGAAGACGTTTTGGTTTGTTGCCAAATGTTAAACCAGGTTATATGCCTAGTTTCTCTAATGGTAGGTCAATAAGTTTTTTACCACCATCAGGAAAAATATACCAAGTAGAACAAATTATGGGAGGTGCTTCTAGTTATAGAAGAAAAGTATTTAATGATTTTCACTTTTCTAACTATTTTGAAGGGTATGGTTTATATGAAGATGCAGATTTTTCTTTAAGATTAGCAAAAAAAGGAAACTTATATATAAATACTAATGCAAGCTTAGAACATTATCATGATAAATCAGGACGACCTAACCAATATAATTATGGAAAAATGGTAGTAAGAAATGGTTGGTATGTATGGAGAGTGAAGTATCCTAACCCTAATTTTAATTCACGATTTAAATGGCATGCAATTCTATTTTTATTAACTGCAATTCGTTTTTCTAATGTGCTAACAACTAATAATAGAAAACAAGCTTTAACTGAAAGTTTTGGTAGAATAATAGGATGGTTGTCATTATTTTTTAATGCTCCAAAAAGTAATACATGTTTTAAAGATAATGATTTCTAAACAAGGAGTGTATTAGTATGATAAAGTTGTTTACTAAAACTATTAATGATATTATACATGTTGTTTATAGTAGTAAATTTATAGAATAATATTTTTTACATAGTTAGGATGATAAGTTTTATAACAATTTAAAGATTTAAAACAGAATATGAGGTTTTTAATTATTTCACATGTAGAACATAAGCTAAAAGATAATCAGTGGTTTGCCTATGCGCCATATGTGCGTGAAATGAATATATGGTTAAATCATGTTAATCACGTAGAGATTGTTGCTCCAAAAACTGTAGCACCTATTTCGCCAATTGATATCTCCTATAAAGGGAATGATATGATACTAACTCAAATCCCTTCAATTACTTTTGTTAATTTAAAAGAAGCTATTTTATCATTATTTAAATTACCCTTAATCTTTTTTAGTTTAATAAAAGCGTGTCGTCGTGCAGATCATATACATTTACGTTGCCCAGGTAATATAGGGTTACTTGGAAGTATCGTACAAGTTTTTTTTCCAAAGAAAATTAAGACTGCGAAATATGCTGGAAATTGGGACCCCAAAGCAAAACAACCTTTAAGTTATCGCTTTCAAAAATGGTTATTGTGCAATACAGTATTAACAAAAAATATGCAGGTTTTAGTTTATGGTAAATGGAAAAGACAAACCAAAAATGTAAAACCTTTTTTTACCGCTACTTATAAACGATCAGAAATAGAACCAGTGGAAACTCGAAAATATTCATCTATTTTAAATTTTGTTTTTGTAGGTAGTTTAGTTGAGGGTAAAAGACCATTATTAGCAATAAAGATTATTAATAAACTAGTTAATGAAGGCATAAAAGCTAATTTAGATTTATATGGAGATGGTATTTTAAGAAACGACTTAGAACATTATGTTTTTAATAACAATTTATCTAAGTTTATAAAATTGCATGGTAATCAATCTAAAGAAGTTATTCAAAAAGCAATTAAAAAAGCTCACTTTTCTATCTTACCATCAAGGTCAGAAGGGTGGCCGAAAGCTATTGCTGAGGCTATGTTTTTTGGAGCAATACCAATTGTTACTAAAGTTTCATGTGTTCCTTATATGTTAGATTATGGAAAACGAGGTATTTTAATAGATCCAGATTTGGATAAAGCCGCGTTTAAAATTGTAAATGCTATTGCTAATAATGAAAAATTAGAAAAAAAGGCAATTGCAGCTAAAGTATGGTCGCAGTATTATACTTTAGATTTATTTGAAGATGAAATATCTAAACTAATTAAACGAGTTAAAATTTAGTGAAAGTATTACAATTAATAGATTCTTTACATCCAGGTGGAGCAGAGCGTATGGCAGTTACTTTGGCTAATGTTTTAGCGACCAAGATAGAAAAATCTTATATATGTGTAACCAGAGAAGAGGGTTTACTTAAGAATAGTATTTTGGATTCTGTAGGGTATTTACTTTTGAATAAGAAATCAATAATAGACATAAAAGCTATTAAAAAGTTAAATACTTTTATAAAAGAAGAAAAGATTACTATTATACACGCGCATTCTAGTTCTTTTTTTTTAGGAACGTTAGTAAGGTTTTTAAATAAAAAAGTGAAACTTATTTGGCATGATCATTTTGGTAATAGGAAAAATTCGGCTAAAATAGATAATATTGTTTTAAAACAATGTTCAAAATATTTTAGCCATATCTTTTGCGCGAGTGAAAATTTAGAATCTTGGGCAAAATCTTACCTTCATACTTCAAATGTTAGTTATTTGCCTAATTTTGTAGCAATAGGTAATGTAGAAGTTAAAACAAAACTTTTAGGAGTAAAAAATAAACGTATAATTTGTTTGGCAAATTTGAGACCAGATAAAGATCATTTAAATGCATTAACTGCTTTTCAATTAATTAATAAAAAATATCCCGAATGGACTTTGCATTTAATTGGTAAAGATTTTAATGATGTCTATTCCAAGTCAGTTTTTGGTAAAATAAAAAAATTAGAATTAGAAAATAAAATATTTTTTTACAATAGTATTTCTGATGTTACAAATGTTTTAAAACAAAGTACAATAGGTTTGTTATCTTCATTATCAGAAGGTTTACCTATGGCATTGCTAGAGTATGGTTTAGCAGGGCTGCCAGTTGTAGTTACAGATGTTGGTAATTGTGCTACTGTTGTTTTGAATGGAGACTTAGGTCAATTGGTTCCTGCTAAAGATAGTTATAGCCTATCTGAGGCTATAATTAACTATATTGAAGATTATAAATTTAGAGACCGAATGGCTAGTGAATTTAAAGCGCACATTGTTAAGAACTACTCAGAAAATAATATTGAATTTATAGAACAAACCTATTTGAAAATTTTAATTTGAAAATGGATTTTTACAACGACATAAAATTAATTGTTCTTCATATTGGTATTGCATTTGCTATTTATATTATGCCAATACTTTCTAGTTTCTATTTGATTAGCATTTTTGGGTATTTCTTTTTAAAGATTATTAAATCGAGTGGAAAACAAAAAACACTTGAAGTATTATTTTCTTGTGCTTATGTTTCCGGTTTTGAGGTTTTTATGCGAATGACAGGAGGTAGTATTTTGTATGAAGCGTCGAAATACATGGTCATATTTTTTTGTATGATGGGAGTCATATCAACTCATATTTCGCAAAAAAGTTTTATATATGTGTTTTATATCCTTTTACTTATACCTAGTGTTTTTTTTGTAGGTTTTAATCAAGGTGAAGATATCGTAATACGAAAAGCAATTGCATTTAATTTAAGCGGACCAGTGTGTTTGGGAGTTGTTGCTATTTTTTGTTATAAAAAATCTATTGCATATTCCGATTTGCAAAAAATACTTTATTATATAGCCTTACCAATTATTTCGACTACAACTTATTTATTTCTTTATAGAGCAAGTGTAAGAGAAGTTGTTTATAGTACTAGCTCTAATTTTGCTACGTCTGGGGGATTTGGCCCAAATCAAGTTTCTACAATATTAGGATTAGGTATGTTTGTGTTTACTGTTCGTTTTTTTTCTAAAGCACCATATAAATTATATAAAGTAATTAATATTCTATTACTTTTTATAATGTCTTTTCGTGCTATTATTACTTTTAGTAGAGGAGGAGTTTTTGTAAGTATATTTATAATAGTAGCATTTATATTCTTTTATTTCAAAAAGTCAAATAAGAAAAACAAAAAACGGATTAATTATCTGTTAGCGTTATTTTTGATTATTGGAACATTAGTGTGGATTTCTTCCTCTATTGAGACAAAAGGGTTTATAGATAAACGTTATAGCAATGAAGATGCTTTAGGACGTGAAAAAAAAGATGTTTCTACAGGTAGGAGAGAATTACTCTCTCTAGAGCTTAATGCTTTTTTAGAGCATCCTATTTTTGGCATTGGTGTTGGTAAATCTAAAGGATATCGTTACGAGAAAACTGGAATTGAAGCAGCATCTCATAACGAGATGAGTAGAATTTTATCAGAACATGGTTTGTTTGGTTTATTAGCTTTTGTGATTTTATTTATCACGCCATTATTTTTTCGAATGAAGAATAAATCCAATATTTTTTTCTATTCATTTTTTTTATTTTGGTTTTTAACAATAAATCATTCTTCTATGCGTATTGCGGCCCCAGCTTTTATATATGGTTTATGTTTATTAAATGTTATTTATGAAAAACCTCCTATACATAGGAAACGCGTTATCTCAAAAAGGTAAGACAGTAACAGTAATAGATACATTAGGTACGTGCTTAGAAAAAGAAGGTTACCATGTGAAAATTACTTCTAGATATAAGAATAAATTTATGCGTTTATTAGATATGTTATTCTCTGTTTTAAAAAACAGGAAAAGTATTGATTATGTTTTAATAGATACTTATAGTACTCAGAATTTTTATTATGCCTATTTGAGTGGGAAATTGTGTCATTTACTTAAAATAAAATACATTCCTATTTTACATGGGGGAAACTTACCACATAGATTAAAAAAAAGTCCCAAAAAAAGTTATTTTTTATTTGGAAATGCTTTAGTAAATATAGCTCCTTCAAATTACACAAAGACGAGCTTTGAAATTGAAGGATATAATAATTTACTGTGTATCCCAAATTCTATAGAAATAGAGAATTATAATTTTCATGAAAAAGACTTTTCAGAAGTAAAGTTACTATGGGTTAGATCATTTTCTGAATTATATAACCCGAAGTTAGCAATAGATGTTTTGTATAAACTTCAACAAAAAAAAATAAAATCATCATTATGTATGATAGGGCCAGATAATGACGGCTCTTTAATAAAAGCAAAAGCTTATGCTAAATCCTTAAATATTGATGTTGAATTTACTGGTAAACTTTCAAAAGAAAAATGGATAACCAGAGCAAGAGAGTTTAATATTTTTATTAACACAACCAATTTCGATAATATGCCAGTAAGTATTATTGAGGCAATGGCTTTAGGATTGCCCGTTATTTCAACTAATGTAGGTGGTCTCCCATATTTAATTACTGATAATGAAACAGGAATTCTTGTTCCGCCTAATAATGCTAATACAATTGTAGAAGCTGTTTTACGTATAAAGAATGCCCCAGTTATTACAAAAAAAATGGCTGTACGAGCAAGAAAAAAAGTTGAAGCGTATGATTGGAATATTGTTAAAAATAAATGGGCTGCAATTTTAAAATAAATACGCTTTCTTAATCATTAAACTTATTTATATTTACAATACTGGTATTAACACAATATGATTAATCTAAGTAAAATTCATTTTGAACTCTCTGAACGTAAAATTTTATTACGTTTATTTGATTTAGTATTTATATGCCTATCTCTATTTTTTGTAAGTAGTGTTTTTAAGTTTGACTATTTTGAGATTAGAAAAGAGAATTGGGCTTGGTTAATACTATTAGCAGGGTATATTTCTGTATTTGGATCTATTTTTGAATTATACGATCTGAGAAAATCTAGTAAGTTAGAAACGGTAATATCTAGTATTTTTTTAACCACATCAGTTACGGTGTTATTCTATTTACTAACGCCTTATTTTACACCTTCTTTACCAGAGAATAGAATACAAATAGTGTATTTTTTTTTAGCAATAATACTGTCTTTATTTTTATGGCGAATTGTATACATCAATTTTATATCTGCCCCTAGGTTTTATAAAAATGTACTTTTGATTGGCGAAATTTCAACAATTGAAACAATTGTTGATGCTTTTAAAAAAAGCGATCCTAATTATAAGATTGTTGGGTTTGTAAATTGCGAAACAACTCATGAAGATTCTGTTAAATACAACGGGATTATTGAATATAAACCAGAAGAAATATTAAAAATAATAAATCAAGAAAATATATCAGAAGTCGTAGTAGCGAGTTATAATTCTGAAACAATAACTCAAAGAATATACTCTGATTTAATGTTACTTCTAGAAAGTGGTTTTCCAATTAAAGAATATACACAAGTATATGAAGAAATTTCTTATCGAGTTCCTGTACAATTTGTAGGAAAAGATTTTTATAAATATTTCCCTTTTAGTAGAAACAACAAAAACAAACTCTATTTGGCTTACAGAAGGCTATTTGATATTATTTTATCTATTTTGGGTATAGTTATTAGTTTGCTTTTTTTACCATTAGTATTAATAGGAAATTTACTAGGGAATAAAGGCCCTCTATTTTATTCGCAAGAGCGTGTAGGCAAAAATGGAAAACCATTTAAAATATACAAATATAGGAGTATGGTTACTAATGCCGAAGCAAAAGGTGCAGTTTGGGCGAAAAAGAATGATAATAGAGTGACTTCTTTTGGTCGTTTTTTAAGACGGTCTCGTTTAGATGAATTGCCACAATTTATTAATATTCTTAAAGGGGATATGAGTATTATTGGACCAAGACCAGAGCGCCCAATGTTTGTAAGAGAGTTATCTCAAATTATACCATTTTATGAAACACGACATATTGTTAAGCCTGGTTTAACTGGTTGGGCACAAGTTAAAGCCCGATATGGTTCAAGTATTGATGATAGTTTAATAAAATTGCAGTACGATTTATATTATATAAAGCGTAGAGGTTTTTTCTTAGATTTCAGTATTATTTTAAAAACTTTAAGTACTGTAATTTTCTATAGAGGACAATAATTTTATTTATTAATATTTAGATCTAGGTTTTCCAATAGCTAATAACAGCAAAAGAAAGGAAATAAAAATGCTAATTCTTGCTATATAATCTCCAGCCAAGACATAAAATGTAAGTTTGTTATTTATATTTATGTCTGAACTTAAGGCTCCTTTAGTACCATATTTTAATGCGCTTGTAATTTCTCCTTTTTGATTTATAAAAGCAGAGATGCCGGTATTAGCACTTCTTGCAATAGAACGTCTTGTTTCTATAGCTCTAAGTTTTGCATAGCTTAAATGTTGTTTATGACCTTGCGTTTCATTCCACCATGCATCATTTGTAATAATAGCTAAAAAATTTGCACCATTCCTAACATATTCGGTAACAAACTCTCCATATACAGATTCATAACATATAATTGGAGCTGCTTTATATTTTTTGTCGTTAGAAGTAAAAACACCTCTGGTTTTTTGAGTCGTTTTCATTCTAACTGTTCCTCCCAGGTCTATCATTACATCCCCTAAAATTGGTTTAAGAAAACTTTGATATGGAAAATTTTCGATACCAACTACGAGTTTAGATTTATGATAATATTGTATGCTATCTGATGCATTTAAAAGTATTGCAGAATTGAAAGAATCATACCATATATTTTCTTTATACTTATTTGATGTAGCAATAATTGTTTTTTTACTTGTATGCTTACGATAAAACTCTATCCCCATTAAATAATTTAAATTTGGGTAAGATTTAAAATAATTGCTGGCTTTATATCGTTCGGGGGTATACTTAAAACCATCAATATTCAATCCTTCGCTGTCTGCTAAAACAGTTTCTGGTGTAATTAAAAAATTGGTAGAAGGTGTAAGTTTTTCTTTCGCAATGTCTTCTAACAATACTGCAACACGTTCGTTTGTAGTATTATATTTTTCAGTATAAGGGTCAATATTTGGTTGTAACACTACTACATTTACAGTACCATTTTTGTTCTCATAAGAATAGTATAGTAATAAGGATATTAAAATAGGGATAGTAATAACAGGAACTATTTTAATAGCAATAGATTTTATTTTCCGTTTTGCACTTTCTACTGAAAAATTTAAAAGGCCAACAAAAACAATACAGTTTACTATCCATACCCATAAAGAACCTCCAAATGTACCAGTATATTCATACCATTGTATCCATTTTATATTTTCAGAAAACCCGTTACCTAAGTTTAACCAAGGCCATGAAAACTCCCAATTTAAATGTAATTTTTCAAAACTAATCCAAAAAGTAACTAAAAAGAATAAGCTTTTATATAAAGATAACCGTTTAGATACAACATGATAAATTAAAAAAAGCAAAGCCATTAAAAGAGAATTTACTAATACAGCAAATGAAGCACCAAACCAATCTGCATATCTTAACCAACCAGTAGTTATTACATTCCATAAAAAGAAAGAAATGTAACTATAACCTAAAACTTTAAGTTTTTTATATTTAGTATCAGATTGCCTATATGAGTACTCCAAATAAAGTAGAGGAACAAATGCAAAAAATAACAATATTGAAAAACCATAAGTAGGCCATCCTAAAGCTAAAAATAAGCCACTAGATATAGCAATTAAAAGTCGTTTCACTTTTTAAAGATACTAAAATCAAGTTTTACAGAAAAGACATTAGAATATAAAGCAATACTTTGATCTCCAATATCTGTAAAAGCATAATCTATATATATTCCTTTATAATTAAAACCAATTCCGAGACTAGGTTGGAAAGTTAGATTTTCAGAATTATTTAATTGCAATTCGTTTTGAAAATTACCAATTCCTGTTCTTAAATAAATCATACTTATATAATCAAATTCAAATCCTAAAGCTGGGTTAATACTTGCAAAACTTGAAGAAATGATATCATTGTTTTCTGCAAAACGAATATTTAAATCTAATTCAGTTTGTAAAGAATAACTTTTACTGGTGCCAAATGCATATTTTTTTGAAACACCGATTTGAAGTTTTGGAATTGTTATTTCTGTTGTTTCTGGTAACTCTTGGTTTTGCCCAGGAACAGCATTTTTTATTCTTGCAAAAGCCTCTTCATTAATATTCCACGTATTGTAGGTTGTTGTAATATCTCTAGCCATGATACCAAATTTCCAATTTTTATTGGATTCATATTGTAAACCAGCATCGAGGCCAAACCCCCATGATTTAGCAAAATCTCCAATTACTCTTCGTATAACTTTGGCGTTAACTCCATATTGAAGCCCTTTAATGGGGAAGCGTCTAGAATAAGATAGTGTTAGTCCATAATCTGCTGTAGAGAACAAACTAATTCGATCATAATTTACATTGCCTTGATCGTCTATAAGTTGCGTGGTATCTAAAATGTCATCAATAGCAAATCGAATTAAAGAAACACCAACTGCGCTAACAGTATCTAAAGGAGTGGCAAAAGCAGCATAATCATAATTTGCAATGTTTGCAAAATAACTAGAATGCATTAAAGAGACTTGTTTGTCTTTTAATTTTGTTAAACCTGCAGGGTTCCAATAACCAGAATTTACATCATTAGTATTTGCTACAACAGCATTACTCATACCTAAAGCAGCAGCATCAATCCCAATATTAAGAAATTCGTTTGAATACTTTCGAGAGGTTTGAGAGATAGCTAGGGCGCTAACAAAAAATAGTAAAGAGGTTATGTATAGTCTCACTAATTACGTTTTTTACAAATATCAGCATTTTTTTTATATTAAACTTTAAAAGCTCTAGTATATTGCGTTTCTCTTTTTTTAGACGTTATTTGTTTATTATTTTTACAAAAAAATAAACCATTAAAAATGGATGTAAAACGATATATTCCAAATTTTGTAACACTTTTAAACATGTTTTGCGGTTGTATTGCCGTAGTATTTGCTATAAATAACAATTTTGTACTAGCTGCTTTTTTCGTTTTTTTAGGAATATTTTTTGATTTTTTTGATGGCTTGTTAGCAAGGAAATTAAATGTGCAAAGCGAGTTAGGGGTCCAATTAGATTCCTTGGCCGATATGATTACTAGTGGTTTAGTCCCTGGTATAATTATGTTTAAATTAATTTCTCTTGTAAGTGAGCAAATAGATTTAGCAAATCTATCAGAAGAATGGAATACTTTTTTTAATTGGAGTGGCTTTAAATTAGCGCCACTAGCTTTGGTTGGGTTATTAGTAACATTAGCATCTGGCTATAGGTTAGCAAAATTTAATATAGATGAAGATCAGCAATCCTATTTTAAAGGATTGCCTACACCAGCTAATACATTATTAATTATTTCATTGCCATTAATTATTGAATTTCAAAATAGCGACTTTATAAATGCTGTAATTTTAAATAAATGGTTTCTTATTGGTTTAGCTCTGTTTAGTTGCTATATGTTAAACTCTAACATTAAGTTGTTTGCATTAAAATTTAAAAATTATAGTTTTAAAGGGAATGCTATTCGTTATATATTTATGCTTTTAAGTGTAGTTTCTCTTATAATATTTCAATTTGTAGGAATTCCATTAATTATATTGCTTTATATTCTTCTTTCTTTATTAAATAAAAAACACTAAATACCAATGGTAGGAATTATTTTTACATTATTAATGCTTATTTTGTTACAAGCCGTTTTAGGATTCGATAACTTATTATATATTTCTCTAGAATCAAAAAAGGCACCAAAATCCGAACAAAAAAGAGTTCGAAAGGTCGGGATATTAATAGCAATTATATTGAGAATTGTGTTGCTATTTGTATTGGTTTCTATTATAGATTTTTTTCAGGAGCCTTTTTCTTGGCTAACCGGGGAAATTAAAGATATTGTAAAGTTTGCCTTTAATGGGCATAGTTTAATAGTGTTAGCTGGTGGTGCTTTTATTATTTATACCGCTATTAAAGAAATATGGCATATGATTTCTACGTACGATTTAAACCACTCGGTAGAAGGGGGGAACTCAAAAAGAACGAAATCGGCAAATGCAGTAATTACTAGTATTGTGATTATGAATTTAGTATTTTCTTTCGATTCTATTTTAGCTGCTATAGGTTTAACTAGTGAAATAGAAAATTCTACTACAGCATTTATAGTTATGGCAATTGCCATAGTTATAAGTGGGTTGTTAATGTTAGTGATGGCCGATAAGATATCGGTATTTTTGACAAAAAATAGAATGTATGAAGTATTAGGGTTGTTTATTTTGTTTATTGTAGGTATAATGCTAATCACTGAAGGGGGACATTTGGCACATTTAAAACTTTTCGGAAATGAAATTGTGCCTATGAGTAAAACAACATTTTACTTTGTAATCGTAATTCTTATCATTACTGATGTCGTACAAGGACGTTATCAGAAAAAAATTATGAAAGAGATGGAGAATGGTAATGATAATATGACTAAATAAATAGCTATAAGCTTAAAAATGAAGATTCATAGTATATAGATTATTATAGGCTTTAATCTTTTATATTCGACCAAAAATATTGTAAGTCAGGATCTTTTTTCCACCCTTGGTTTTCATATAAATGTTGAGCAGGGTTTGTTGTTTCTGTTTGTAAGCCTATCCCTTTATAATTTAACATTTTACATAATGATTTGGCTTTGTTTAGTAAAGCTATGCCTATACCTTGTTTTCGATAATTTTTATCTACAAATAAATCGTTTAATATAAATAAAGGTTGCATCGAAACACTTGAGAAACTATAAAATAAATGAGTGAAACCGATGGCTTTATTATCTAAATACGCGATATAAATTATAGTATCATTTTTTATTAGTCGCTCTTTTAAAAACTGTTTGGCACTATTAATATCTGAAGTTTGTTTATAAAATAAACGATAATTATCAAATAGAGGTATTAACTCATCTAAGTGTTGCAAGTTCGCTTTAATAATATTCATTTTTGTTGTAAATAAAAAATCTGTAATTTAAAACTATTACAGATTTTAAAGTGAGGTACTATAAGCTTTTTATTTAAGCATTAGAACGACTCTTGTTAATTTCATCCTGTAATTGTCGTCTTACTTTTTGTTCCCGTTCTAGAGCTGTTTTTCTGTGTTCTTCAAATTCTTCTTCAGTTTCAGCCAATTTTTGGCGAGCAGATTTAGTAATCGTGTTACTATTTTTAAACTTATAAACGAAAAATAATAAAAATGCTAATAAACCACCAATTATAGACCACATTAAACCATTATATCCAGTTTTACTTACTTGTATACCTAAAACGGACATACTATCTTTTTCTTTATTAGTGTTTAATAAATCAACTTCAGTATTGTTTAAACTTGATTTTAGTTGTTTAATTTCTTTAGTCTGATTGGCAACAATTTGTTTTGTTTCAACTAAGTTTTTATGTACAGCTTTAAGCGAATCTAAGGTATGCGATTTTAATTTCTCGATCCAATTCTTCTTAACAACTTCGTAGGATTGCCCACGAGCATCTCTCCAGTTGTTCGAGCGTTTAACTAAGAATTCAAACTGACTGCTTATTGTACCACTATCTAACGAAAGATTATCGGTTTTTGGATTTTGTACAGCTTGCGAAAATGAGAAATTGAATAATAATACAGTAATTATTATAGGTAAGAGAAATTTAATTTTATTCATTTTTATATGTTGGTTTTCTAGTAGCAACTAAAGTATGAAATAAAGTTTAGTTATATAAATAATATTAAAAGGCTTTATAATTTTATAAAGCCTTTTTTATATACGTTTCGTATTTGTTTTTAGATGTTAATAGTACTTAATTCGGTTGTGTTTTGTATATTATTTTCATCTAAATTGTATTGAAACAGGCCATTATCACCAATTAAAATTAAAAGATTATTTTTTATAATAACATCAAAAGCACTTTTTTCTATGGCATGTACTAATTGTATGCTTTCTGGGTTTGTTATATCAAAAACTTTAACTTCATCGTCACAAACAAAGAGATGATTATTATATAAAGCTAAGCCTATAGGTTTTGTTAAATTTCTAGAAGAGATTAATCTAGGAGTTTCTATATCTTCAATATTATATATTTCTAAAACATTTATATCTGTTCCACACCCAATATCGGCATGTAATGTTACAAATGCATGTGTTGCATTAGCCACTACTGGGTCGCAGGCTGTAAAATGTTGCACATCTGATAATAAACTTGGAGCTTCAGGATCTTCGGTATTATATATAAACATTCCATTTCTAGAACCGATATATAAATATTCTCTGTAGTTAAAGAGTGTTTCAATATTAAAACCGATAACTATTTCATTAACTTTAACAGGGTTTTCTGGAGTTGAAATATTGAAAACATTTAATGATTGGTTATCTACTGTATATAAATAATCATTTACAATGGTAAATCTAGCTAAAGATCCACCTTTTCCAGTATCAGAATTGCTTGTAGGTACATTAGATTCTGAATCGGAGCTACAGCCTATTAAGGCCAAAAGAGCAAAAATAAAAAAATACTTTTTCATTAATTTATTGAATTAAGTTCCAATTAATAATAACTTCATTGGGTTGGGGGTTGTAATAACTATTATCGGGTGATTCTAACTGAGGAAAAGCATTAGGAATACGTTTAGTAATTTCTATAGTATTATTTTCAAAATTTGGAATTACAGCAATTAAATCTGTTGCATTGTTTAAATAAAATACGTTGTTTTTGACACTAATGTCAGACCCACCTAAAACGTTTAGAAAAGCAATGTTTACAGGGGCAGAAGGGATTGAGTTGTTAAAAATATGAAACCCTTCGTTGTTTTCACCGACAAACAAGAAATTGTCTTTTATATAAATTTTACCTGAATTAATGATAGGTTTTGGAGGCAATATAGTTGTAGAGTTTTCAAATTCACTTCGAGACATTACTACAGCTTCATAGTTTTCTTCAGAGACAAATTCATTTTCATCACACTGAAACGAGAAAAAAAAGAGAGGCAAAATACATATTCTTATAAGTTTTGTCATCATTTTTATTTAGTTTATATATTAGATACTTAATTCTTAAAAAGTTGCGTATTTGCAAAAAAAATCTCACCATGAAAATGATGAGATTTTTTAATTCTTATAAAACGTTAT
>JAHDGB010000251.1 GCA_020627885.1 Flavobacteriaceae bacterium
TTAAATACTATTACTGCTGTAACATTTTTTATCTTTACGGCACTAATACACAGATTCATGTTTTAGTACTGTACTAAGATGTTTAAAAGGGTAAAGTAAATGAAGACTATGAGTAACTTATTAGAGGTAGATGCAGTTTCAAAAAAATTCGGAAAATTTATTGCATTAAATAATGTTTCAATAACGGTTCCTAAAGGAAGTATTTTCGGGCTTCTTGGCCCAAATGGAGCTGGGAAAACAACATTAATAAGGGTTATTAATCAAATAACCATGCCAGATCAAGGGCGTGTTATGTTAGATTCAGAACCATTAATGCAACACCATATAAAAGATATTGGGTATTTGCCAGAAGAAAGAGGCTTGTATAAGTCTATGAAAGTTGGAGAACAAGCTCTGTATTTAGCTCAACTAAAAGGAATGCAAAAAGCAGAAGCTAAAAGACGACTAAAAATATGGTTTGAACGATTAGAAATTGGCGATTGGTGGAATAAAAAAATACAAGAGCTATCTAAGGGTATGGCCCAGAAAATTCAATTCGTGGTTACTGTATTACATGAGCCTAAATTATTGATCTTTGATGAACCCTTTTCTGGGTTTGACCCTATTAATGCCAGCCTTATTAAGGATGAAATTTTGAGACTAAGGGACGAAGGAGCTACAGTAATATTTTCTACACACCGAATGGAGTCTGTCGAAGAATTGTGCGATCATATTGCATTAATTCATAAGTCTAATAAAATATTAGATGGTAATTTAATAGATATTAAACGTAAGTATAAAACCAATACCTTCGAAATAGGAATAGATAGTATAAATAATACTAATTTAGAGAAAGAATTGTCTAATAAATTTCAAATTTCTCCGGCCGATTTTAAAACTGTTGGAAATGAATTGAAAATTAATGTAAAACTACCTCAAAACGAGTCTGCTAACGATTTATTAAGCTATTTAACAACCAAAGGGCAAGTGTCGCATTTTGTTGAGCTTATACCCAGTGCTAACGATATTTTTATTCAAACTGTAAAAAATAATTAAAATGAATCATTTACCACTTATTATACAGAGAGAATATTTAACTAAAGTTAAGAATAAAGCTTTTTTAATAATGACCATTCTTAGCCCAGTAATTATGATAGCGTTAATTAGTGTTGTTGCTTATTTATCGCAATTAAATAATAACAAGCAGCGTACAATTTCCATATTAGATGAGTCTGGGTTAGTCTCTTCAGTATTTAAAAATACCGAAAACGCAACATATGAGGTTTTAAAAAATGTAACTTTAGAAAATGCTAAAACGATAGTAAAGGAAAAAGACAACTACGGTTTATTGTATATTCAAAAATTTGAAGATGCCTCTAAAACGTCTCGGATTCAGTTTTATTCTAAAAAATCTCCTTCTTTAAGCTTAATGTCTTCGTTAGAGTCGAAAATAGAAAAGCAACTCTATAATTTAAAATTAGTAGAACAAGGAGTCGATTTAGATAAAATTGAAGCAGCAAAAATTAATATAGATATTGATCAGGAAAGTTTTACAGGAGAAAAGACATCGAAACTGGACCGTTACATGAAACTTGGTTTTGGAGGTGTAGCAGGGTATTTACTTTTTATGTTTATTATTATTTATGGCAATATGATAATGCGATCAGTTATTGAAGAAAAAACAAGTCGTATTATTGAGGTTATAATATCTTCAGTAAAACCAATACAATTAATGTTAGGTAAAATTATTGGTACTTCTTTGGCAGGCATAACCCAATTTGTAATTTGGATGCTATTAGGAAGTGTATTACTAACAATAGTCTCTGCCGTTTTTGGAATAGATATGGCTTCTACTCATACCCCACAACAAGAATTAATGAAGCAAGCAATGGAGAATCCAAGCATAAACGGAGAAATACAAAACGCTTTGATTTCATTTTACAATTTACCATTAGCTAATTTAATAATAGCTTTTGTGTTGTTTTTTATAGGAGGGTATTTGTTGTACAGTTCTCTGTATGCAGCTATAGGAGCAGCAGTAGATAACGAAACAGACACACAGCAATTTATGTTGCCTATAATGGTGCCATTAATTTTAGCTGTTTATGTAGGTATGTTCACGGTAGTTGAAGATCCGCACGGTACTGTTTCTACTATATTTTCATTTATACCATTTACTTCCCCAATTGTAATGTTAATGCGTATTCCGTTTGGTGTCCCTGTATGGCAACAAGTTGTATCTTTATTATTGTTAATCGGAATGTTTCTATTTACGGTTTGGTTTGCAGCAAAAATATATAGAGTAGGGATTTTAATGTATGGTAAAAAACCAAGTTATAAGGAATTAATTAAATGGATTAAGTACTAATTATTATATGGAGAAGATAAAAGATACTTTATTTTATAGATTTGCTTTAACAAAAGACATTTCATTTACTTTATTTGATGTTATCGAATCTGTAATAATACTAATTCTAGCCTATTTTATTCTTAAAATTTTATATAAAGCCATTGCAAAGCGTTTGCCTAAAGATGATAAGATTAAGTTTGCTTCTGGGTATTCTTATTTTAAATGGTTGGTTTATGTCGTTGTAGTTTTAGGAATATTAAACTCCATAGGCGTAAATTTAAATGCCTTATTTGCAGCTTCTGCGGCATTACTAATAGGTATTGGTCTAGCACTGCAAACCTTTTTTCAAGACATAATTTCGGGAGTTTTTATTTTACTAGATCAGTCTGTTCATGTAGGCGATATTATAGAAATAGAAGGAAAAATAGGACGTGTAGAAGAAATTAAATTAAGAACAACTAGAGCAGTTACTATAGATAATAAGGTGCTTGTTATTCCTAACCACATGTATTTAAGAAATAGTTTGTATAATTGGACGCAAAATGGAACCACAACACGAGAAAGTGTTTCGGTAGGAGTCGCTTATGGTAGTGATGTGCAACTCGTAAAAAGCACACTTTTAGAAATAGCTAATAATCACGAGTCAATAATGAAACACCCAGCTCCTATGGTTCTTTTTACTAACTTTGGTGATAGTGCTTTAGAATTTAAACTCATTTTTACACTAAATGATAGTTTTATAGGTTCTATTCCTAAGAGTGATCTTCGTTTTGAAATAGATAGGTTGTTTAGAGAAAATAACATTAGCATTCCATTTCCTCAACGAGATATTAACATTATTCAAAAAACGAACTAAAAAATACGTAAATAATGCCAAAAATATTAGTCATTGAAGACGAAGCTGCAATTAGAAGAGTATTAGTAAAAATACTTTCAGAAGAGAGTGAAAAGTATGAAGTAGACCAGGCTGAAGATGGCTTAGTTGGTATTGAAAAAATAAAGAAAGAAGATTTCGATTTAATACTTTGTGATATTAAGATGCCAAAAATGGATGGTGTTGAAGTTTTAGAAGCGGTAAAAAAAATAAAACCAGAGATTCCTATTGTAATGATTTCTGGTCATGGCGATTTAGATAC
>JAHDGB010000030.1 GCA_020627885.1 Flavobacteriaceae bacterium
GTAAAAGAGGCTAAAGACAAAAGATCTATTGCTCCAGTTTTAAATAAGCAAAAAGACAAACTTGAAGAAGATGACTATTTTGTAAAAAATAGACATGAAAAAGAGCAAAGTGTTAAAGTTCCTCCACCAGGTCTTGTTTTTGATGCATATGCTTCGGGATCTCAGCCTACAGATCCTTCATTAGCTATTGGTCCCAATCATGTTTTTGTGGTTTATAATACTGGTTTTGCAATTTATGATAAGTCAGGGAATGAGTTAGTTGGGCAAACTGCTCCTAATCCTGCTATTTTTCCTTCAGGAGGCTGTTGCGATTTAACAGTGTCTTATGATAATGCTGCTAATAGATGGGTATTGTCCTTTTTAGGAAGCGGAGCTCAGGTTGCGGTTTCAGATGGTCCAAACCCAGTTACTTCTGGATGGTATGTATACACTATTTCTGGAATATCTGATTACCAAAAACTATCGGTTTGGAGCGATGGGTATTATATTACAGAAAACACTACCTCTTCAAATAAAATATGGGCATTAGAGCGCGATAAAATGCTTGTGGGAGACACCAATGCACAAATTACTGCATTTAGTTTGCCTGGAATTGTAACTAGCGGATTTCATAGTCCTCAGGTTTTAAGTGTAACCGATAATAATTTACCAGCTACTGGTGGGGCTACTGTTGTGTATATGCAAGACGATGCATGGTCTGGTGTGTCTAACGATCATATAAAATTATGGACTATTGATATGGATTGGAATAATGCAAGCAATTCAACAGTTTCTGCAGCACAAGAAATACCTGTAACTCCATTTATAGGCGTGTTTGATAATGGTAGTTTTTCTAATCTATTACAACCCGGCGGTGGTTCTCAAATAGAAATTGATGCATTGCAAGCTACTATCATGAATTTAGCTCAATTTAGAAAATTTTCGACCTATAATTCTGCTTTATTTAATTTTGTGGTCGATGTAGATGCCTCTTCTACAAAATTGGCAGGGGTACGTTGGTACGAATTTCGTCAGAGTGGAGACAACCAACCTTGGTCTTTATATCAAGAAGGTACATATACAGCACCAGATAATCGACATGCTTGGAATGCTAGTTTGGCTATGGATGGGCAAGGCAATATAGGAATGGGGTACACTTCCATGTCTAGCGGCTCTAGTCCTTCTACGGTATATGTAAGTTCTTATTTTACTGGTAGAACCAGTACAGACCCTTTAGGAGTAATGACTTCTGCGGAACAATTAATAGCTAATGGAGATGCTAAAATTCCAGGAACTAGATATGGAGATTATAGTAAAATAGATGTCGACCCGTCTAACGATGCTACGTTCTGGTATATTACGGAGTACATGAATAACGGCAGAAAAGGTGTTGTTGGGAAGTTTGAAGTACAAGATAGTGGCACAGGTGGTGATACCGAAGCGCCAACAACACCAACCAATTTAACTGCAACAGCCATTACAAGCAATAGTGCAACACTTAATTGGACAGCGTCTACAGATAATGTAGGTGTAACACAGTACACAATTTCAATCGATGGTAATCAGGTAGGAACCTCTGCTACAACCTCTTTTGATGTATCAGGATTGTCTCCGTTAACTAATTATAATGCTACAGTTACGGCTCAAGATGCAGCAGGAAATAGCTCTGGTAGTGTTTCAGTTTCTTTTACTACTCTTGATGGTGACACAGGTGGCGATACCGAAGCACCAACAACACCAACCAATATAACAACAACAGCCATTACAAGCAATAGCGCAACACTTAATTGGTCAGTATCTACAGATAATGTAGGTGTAACACAGTACACAATTTCAATCGATGGTAATCAGGTAGGAACCTCTACTACAACCTCTTTTGATGTATCGGGATTGTCTCCGTTAACTAATTATAATGCTACGGTTACGGCTCATGATGCGGCAGGGAATAGTTCTGGAGCAGCTACAACATCTTTTACTACTTTAGATGATGGTGGTTCTGGTAGTAATGAAATTGCGGCATATTATTTTGAAACAGGTCTAGAGGGCTGGGAAGATGGAGGAAGTGATTGTGTTCGTCAGGCAACGATTAACTCGTATGAAGGTACTTACTCTATAAGACTAAGAGACAATTCTAATTCTTCTAAAGCAACTTCTCCTGTATTAGATTTATCGGGGAATAGTGAAGTGAATATAGAGTTTTATGTAAAGGCTAGAAGTATGGAGGTAGGAGAGGATTTCTTTGTTGAATTTTATAACGGAAGTGCTTATCAAGTTATTGGGCAATATATTAGCGGTACAGATTTTCAAAATAACGAGTTCTTTAAAGTTTCTATAACATTAAACTCAGGAACTTATAACTTTAATGCCAATAATAGATTCCGTGTACGATGCGATGCTAGCGCAAATAACGATAAAATTTGGTTCGATCAGGTTATTATAAGTGGTGACGCTGTTTCGTTAGGCGAAGAAAACTCTCAGGATAATAAAGAAACTGATAAAGAGGCTGAGCAATTTAATGAAGTATCTAAGCGAAGCATTAAATTGTACCCCAATCCAGCATTGTCATCTATTACTATTGAATTGTCATCTATTAATTTTGAAAAACTTTATATTTTCAATTCTTTAGGGCAGCGAATAAAAACTATAGATGTCAATAAAAAACGTTTGAATATAGATGTTTCTAAATTTTCTAAAGGAATATACTATATTACTTTTGTTTCAGATGGTAGAGGGGTTACTAAACGTTTTGTAAAGAACTAATTAGAAATATAATATTAAAAATAACAATAAACGGTAGTAATTTTGAATTACTACCGTTTACTATTTTAATGCAATAAATATATAAAACACCTAAGAAAGCATTTTTTTATATGTTTTTCGACGTTTAAATACTTTTGGGTCAAAGTGCTTCCATATTTTATGTATAGCCTCATTATCCTCTAATTCAGGAGTTCTGTAACAATTTATGATTCCTTTGCTTTTAAAAGTTTCGTAGTATTCATTAAATATTACAGCATGAAACCCTTTATTTTGGTAGGCTGGGTGGACGCCTATTAAATAAAAAACAACATCTTTATTATTTTTCTTTGCGTCTAAAAGTTTTGCAAACCCAAACGGAAATAATTTACCATTCATTTTTTGTAATGCTTTGGCGAATCTAGGCATAACTATAGCAAATGCTACGAGTTTATCATCTTTATCTACAACAAACTTTATATATTCGGGATTTACAAAACTTATAAACTTTTTTTTAAAATAAGTTTTTTGTATGTCCGTAATTTCAACAAACGAAGATAGTGAAGAGTAACTTGCGTTAAATAAATCGAACATTCTATCTACATACGGCATTACCTCTTCAGTTTTGGTAAGATTTAAAGCTCTTAATTGGTATCGTTTTTTAATAAGATCTTGAGCCTTTTTAAAAAATTCAGGCTTAACATTAGCAAAAGGGAATTTGCTTTCTGAGTATTCTTTTTCTATTTTAAACCCATTATTTTCATAGTGTTTAACATAATAGGGGTGGTTATACCAGCTAATCATAGAGCTTAAATGATCAAACCCTTCAGAAAGCACGCCGACTTTGTCTAAATTAGAGAAACCAACAGGACCCTCTGCGTATGTTAAATGATGAGCTCTGCCAATTTTATAAACTTCGTCTAAAAGTGTTTTAGAAACTTCTATGTCATCAATAAAATCAAACCAGCCAAAACGCATTTTTTTTTGATCTTGAGTTTTTACTTCTAACCAGTTAATAATAGCTGCAATTCTACCAACGATTTCTCCATTTTTATATGCAAGAAAAAAACGAGCTTCAGCGTCTTTAAATATTGGGTTTTTCTTTTTATTAAAAGTAGCCAATTCTTGACTAATAATAGGTGGAACCCAATATTTTGAATTTTTATACAATGAAAAAGGAAACTTAACAAATAGTTTCATTTCCTTTTTAGATTTTACTTCTTTTATTTTTATCATATAATAGCGACTATGATAGACTATTAATTATCATCAAAATCAATGTCTTGAGAATCTTTTTTTCTTTTTTTAGAGCCTCCATCTTTATTTTTTTTGTCTTTGCCCTTAGCTCGTTTTCTTCTTTTGCCTTCTTCTTTAGCATCATTGTTATTATCAATATCATCTGTAGGATCTTTATGAAAATCGAACCGATATGACACTCCTAAGTTTATACTAAATACTGAAGGCGTGTCTTTAGTATTAAATGTTAATGCTGTATCTAACTGAAAGTTTTTACTCCATAAATATGCACCTCCAAATCGAAATAAATTGTCTGCATAAAAATCACTTTTAATACCATGTGCTTCTCCAAATAAAACTAATTTTGGGTTAAGTGCTTTGGTAAGTGTTAAAATGTATTGAAAATCAGAAAACTCTGTACCTATTCTATCTTTTATAAGGTTAATAACGAAAACAAATCCGCTAGCAAAATTGTTTTGAGTTGCTAATATTACTTTAGGGCTAAAACCTTCAACTCCTGGTGCGGTATATGGGTTGTCTTTTGTATCATATACTCCTGCAGCAGTTATAGAAACGGCAGGTAAAAGGCTTCTCCAGCTAAATTTTTTATTAGCACGACTACTAAATAAGTTCGGTTTTTTTTCTTCGGTATTTTTGTATGGGTCATAAACTAAATATTTTACACCCAAGGCTAAATTTTTAAAATTTGAACGCTTATTTTCAATTGTATTTATAGAGGTTGTATAAGTTCTTGTATCGTTCTGATATATGCCTTCAATATTAACTTCCAATTGAGGAAATAAAAACCCGTAACGTGCTGCAAAATCAACTCCAAATCCAGAATCTGAATATTTTAAAAGAGAATGTTCTTCCTTTACAGTATAAGGGCCAACTTCTAATTGTATTACATTAGTGCCTACAGAAAAAGCAGATCTAGAAACACCAGGTCTGTTAGAGTTTATAACTTCTGTATATTGTGCATTTGTAAATTGAAAAACTGAAACAAGTACTATTAAAGGAATAATTTTTTTTAAAGACATAAAATGTGCAATTAGGATTCAAATATAGAGATTTTATATTTTTTTTATGTATTTATAACTCAAATTACCCTTTAAGAATTGTATTTTTGCTCAAAATTAAATTTATTCTTCAAGTACACTATTAAATGGGGCTTTTAAGAACATTACTTTTTATATTATTATTTTATTATGGTTTTAAAATTCTATCACGACTTTTTGCACCATTACTGTTAAAATATGTCACAAAAAAAGCAGAACAACGTTTTGGAGGACAATATGGAAACTTTTCTAATAAACAGCAGCAAAAAAAAGAAGGCGAAATTACAGTAGATAAGATCCCTAAAAGAAAATCAGCCAATACTACGGTTGGAGAATATGTAGATTATGAAGAAATAGATTAGTATCTATTAGTAGTTGCTTTTTTATCAAATTTATTTAAAGAAGAAATTGAAAAACCTATATAATTATTAAAAAAATAATACTACTTTTCAACTTCAAATTTTAATAATATTTCATGAAGCTATTGGCTAAAAAATATATCCCTCACTTATTGATATTTATAGGTTTTATTGTTGTATCGCTAGTGTATTTTAACCCAGTTTTAAAAGGAAAAAAAATTATACAAAGTGATATCGTCCATTATACAGGGATGTCGAAACAACAAAACGATTTTCGTAAACAGAATGGGCAAGAAACCTATTGGACAAATAGTGCCTTTGGAGGTATGCCAACCTATCAACTGGGAGCTAAATACCCACATAACTATATAAAAAAACTAGATTTATTCCTACGCTTTTTACCAAGACCTGCAGATTATTTATTCCTTTATTTCATAGGGTTTTATATTTTGTTACTAAGTTTAAAAGTTGATTTTAAACTTGCTGCACTAGGGGCTTTAGCTTTTGGTTTTTCTACTTATTTAATAATAATAATTGGGGTAGGGCATAACAGTAAGGCACATGCAATTGCTTATATGCCATTAGTGTTAAGCGGTATAATTTTAACTTTTCAGAGAAAACACATTGTTGGATTTATACTTACAGCAATAGCTATGGGGTTAGAGCTGGTTGCAAATCACTACCAAATGACATACTACTTAATGCTTTTAGTACTAGTTTTAGGTGTAGTTTATTTAATAGATGCTTATAAAAAACAACTACTACTTCATTATTTTAAATCTGTAGGATTATTGTTATTCGCAGTAACATTAGGAATAGGTCTAAATGCTACAGGTATACTTGCAACTCAAGAATATGTAAAAGAAAGTACGCGTGGTAAAAGTGAGCTAACTATTAATGCCGATGGTTCTCTTAAAGAGGAATCTACAGGGTTAAGCAAAGATTACATTACTGAGTACAGTTATGGTATTGTCGAAACTTTTAATTTATTTATTCCAAGGCTCTATGGTGGTGGGAACTCTGAAGAGTTAGATAAAAACTCAAAGACCTATAATGCATATAGAAAACTAGGAGCCTCTCCTAGTCAAGCCATAGAGGAAGCTAAACGAGCACCAATGTATTGGGGAGATCAACCAATAGTAGAGGCTCCCGCTTATGTAGGAGCTGTTGTTTTGTTTTTATTTGTTTTTGCGTTGTTTTTAGTTAAGGGACGTTTAAAATGGTGGCTGGTAGCAGGAATAATAGTATCGCTCTTATTATCCTACGGAAAAAACTTGTCTTTTTTAACACACTTTTTTATCGACTACTTTCCTATGTATAATAAATTTAGGGCTGTAAGTTCTATACAGGTCGTTTTAGAACTTTGTATTCCGGTTTTAGCTATTTTTGGACTAGTACGTTTGTTTAATGATTATGAAAAAGAGGAAGACAAATTTATAGCTTTAAAAAAAGCATCGATTATTACAGGAGGAGCTGCTTTATTATTTCTGTTTTTGGGTTTAACTGAATCATTTTCTTTCAATTTTATAGGAAAACATGATGCGCTTTATAGACAAAACTATGGATTAGATTTTGTCGATGCTATAAGAGCAGACCGGAAATCTATTTTTACCACAGATGCAATAAGAACTATAATTTTTGTTTTATTTTCAGCAGGTACAATATATATGTTCTTAAAGAAAAAAATAAATGAAATAAAGCTTATAATAATATTTGCATTACTAATCGTTTTCGATTTAGTTCAAGTAGATAGGCGTTATGTTAATAATGACAATTTTGTATCGGCAAACCAAGTTGTTAAGCCCTACTCAGCTAATAAGGCCGATTTACAAATACTAAAAGATAAGTCGCACTTTAGAGTGCTAGATGCAACAAATGGAGCGGCACGTTCTTCTTATTTTCATAATTCATTAAATGGATACCACGCTGCTAAATTAAAACGTTTTGATGAAATTTTCGATTTTTATATAGCAAGGAATAACATTAATGTATTAAGTATGCTTAATACAAAATATATTATTGCAGAAGATAAAGGAGATGTTTTTCCTTATACAAATGAAGAAGCCAATGGTAATGCTTGGTTTATAGAACAATTAAGGAAAGTTAACTCAGCTAATGAGGAAATAAAAGCTTTAGATAGTTTAGATACTAAAAATAAAGCGATTACTAGTGTTTGGAATATAAAAGAGAAACAGCAACCAACTATTAAAAAGTTTTATTCAGATTCGCTAGCAAAAATAAAGGTGCTAGCTTATAAGCCTAACTATATTAAATATAAATCTCAGAATAATTATGATGGTTTTGTTGTTTTTTCAGAGATTTATTATAAAAATGGTTGGCAGGCAAGCATAGATGGTGTAAATGTGCCACATATGAAGGTAAATTATTTATTACGTGGTTTAGAGGTTCCAAAAGGAAATCATACTATAGAATTTAAATTTGAACCAAAAGTTGTCAAAACTGGGAGCAAAATAGCATTGGCAAGCTCAATAATAACAGGAATTATAGTATTAATTGGAATGTTTTTTACATTTAGAGTTAAAAAAGAATAACCTATTTTATAATTATTGATATTTTTCCTAGATGAAGTGGGATTAGATGGATAAAAAACAAGTACTTGTAATTACTTATTATTGGCCTCCAGCAGGAGGGCCAGGTGTACAACGTTGGTTAAAGTTTGTAAAATATTTGCCAGAATTTAATATAGACCCTGTAGTATATTGTCCTTCTAACCCTAGTTATCCATTAATAGATGAAAGTTTAGTAGAAGAAACCTCTAAGTTTTCTGTAAAGATTATAAAACAACCTATTGCTGAACCATACAAAATAGCAAAATTGTTTTCTAAGCAAACAAAAGCAATAAGCAAAGGGGTTATTTCTGAAAATAAAAAACAAGGAATAATAGAGCGAATAATGCTCTTTGTTCGTGGTAATTTTTTTATTCCTGATGCTAGAAAAAATTGGATAAAACCTTCGGTATCTTACTTAGTTAAATATATTACTGAAGAAAATATAAAAACTATTATTACTACTGGGCCTCCTCATAGTATGCACTTAATTGGTATGAAGCTTCAAAAAGAGCTAAATGTAAAATGGATTGCCGATTTTAGAGATCCATGGACCTCTATAGGATATCATAAAAAATTAAAACTAACAAAAAGAGCAAAAAAGAAGCATAAAATATTAGAAAAACAAGTTTTAAAAAATGCAAATCAAATTATAGTTACCAGCTGGAAAACTAAAAAAGAATTTCAAGGAATAACAAAACAGCCAATAGAAGTCATTACAAATGGATATGATAACTATATTAACCATAAGGTTAATTTGGATGAAATGTTTTCAATCTCTCATATTGGTTCTTTATTGTTTGATAGAAACCCAAAAGTATTGTGGAAAGTTTTGGCTGACTTAATAAAAGAAAATGTAATGTTTGCTAAAAAATTGCAACTAAATTTTGTTGGCTTTATTAATAATAATGTATTAGATTCTATTAAAAAAGAAGGCTTAATTAATTATGTAAATAACCATGGTTATTTAGAACATAATCAGGCTGTTGTGTTTCAGAAAAAATCACAAATATTATTGTTGATTGAGATTGATTCTAAAGACACAGAGGCTATTATTCCAGGAAAATTGTTTGAATATATGGTTGCTAACAGACCTATCATAGCAATTGGGCCAAAGGAGGCAGATGTCATTCGTATTTTAAGAGAAACGAATACTGGTCATTATTTTAATTATGAAGACTATACTTTGCTTAAAGAGCAGATTTTAAATCACTTTAATTCATATTTAGATAATCATTTAATAACCGAAAGTAGAGGTTTAGAAAAATACCATAGAAGATCCCTGTCTAAATCTTTAGCGGCTGTGATTAATGAATTATAAATTTATATTAAATATAAGGTAATGGGAATAGTAATTAATCAATCTGTAAAAAATACTATAATTACTTATATAGGTTTTGCTATAGGTGCTATTAATACACTTTTTTTATATACTAACTTTTTAACTAAAGATTATTTTGGTTTAGTTGGTTTTTTACTATCTACAGCAAATATAATGATGCCTTTTTTAATGTTTGGTGTTGGAAATAGTTTAGTTAAATTTTATTCATCCTATAAAACAAGAAAACATCAAAATAGCTTTTTAACATTAATGTTATTTATTCCGTTGTTAATTATTTTACCAGTTGGTATTGTAGGAGTATCATGTAATGAGTTAATAAACAATTGGTTATCTGAAGAAAATAGCATTATAAAAGATTACACTTGGGCTATATATATTATTGCAATAGCAATGGCTTATTTTGAAATATTTTATTCATGGAGTAAAGTACATTTAAAAAGTGTTTTTGGCAATTTCATGCGGGAAGTGTTTCATAGAGTATTAGTGTTAATAGCGCTTTATTTAGTTTGTTATAAATACATAAATGCAAATGAATTTATTTATACTTTAGTTTGTATTTATATACTAAGAATGCTTATTATGAAAATATATGCTTTCAGTATTCGTCTTCCTAAACTAAGTTTTCAGTTTTCTTTTGATGTCATTTCAGTTTTAAAATACAGTATATTAATAATCATAGCGGGTTCGGTAAGTATGTTGTTGCTTGATTTAGATAAGTTTATGTTGGGTAAACTAATACCAATTAAAAGTATTGCAGACTATAGTGTAGCAACGTTTATTGCTATTGTTATCGCTGTTCCAGCTAGGGCAATGCATCAAATTACCCACCCCTTAACTGCCAGTTATTTAAATAGTAATAATATGGCAGACTTAAAAGATTTGTATAAGAGGAGTTCTATTAATCTTTTTATAATAGGTGGGTTAATATTTGTGTTAATTATTGTAAATATTAATATGCTATACGTATTGTTGCCAGAAGAGTACAATCAAGGATTACATGTTGTTATTGTTATTTCAATAGTTAAATTAATGGATAATTTAATAGGAAACAATAATGCGATCCTGTTTAATTCTAATTATTATAGAGTCATTTTAATTTTTGGAATATCTATAGTATTGCTTGCAGTTATTCTTAATATATTGCTTATCCCCAAAATGAACATTTTAGGTGCTGCTTTTGCTACATTTCTTTCTTTTTTTATTTACAACGGTTTAAAATTATGGTATGTTAATTATAAATTTAAAATTCAGCCATTTACCATACAAACACTTAAAGCATTGTTATTAATTATAGCATTATGCTTTATGTTTTATTTTTGGGAATTTACATTTCACCCTATTATAAATATTGTTCTTAAAGCTTTAATTGTTTGTTTTATATATGTTTATATAGTTTATATATTCAAATTATCTAAAGACATTTCTGTATTAATTAATAAACTAATTAAAAGAAAGTAAAAGCCCCAATTTACTAATTGTAAATTAGGACTTTAAACAGATGGATTATATCAAAAATAAATTAAGAACGTGACCTTCCTGTTCTTCTGCCAGAAGTACGATGAGAGCTTCTAGATGGGGAGGAAGTTCTTATGTTTCTATTTGGCCGAGATGCAATTCTATTTTGGCTACTAGATGGCCTATTTAATATTCGTTTAGGTCTGCTAGAAGGAGACGTTTTTATACCAGATCTAGTTGTCCGTGTGTTTCTAGTTATATGGCGCGTAGGCTTTGTTGTATTTTTTTCAATAGATCTACGAGTTGGTCTATTGGGTTTAGAATTAGAGCGAGAAGTTCCTCTTCTTGTGGTTTCTCTTGTAGAAGACGAAGGTCTAGTCCTTGTTATTCCAGAATCTCTTCTACCATTACTTCTTGCAATAGTATTTCTCCTGCCAGTCCTCGTTGAGTTATTATAAATTGCACGTCTTCTGCCATCAGTACGAGAAGCATATTGCGAACCTCTTCTAATTGTATGACCTCTTCTAGAAGCAACAGCACTTCTACGTCTATAATTGTTTGCATATGGGCGAGAATAGTGGTAGCGAATAGGTCTATAATATTGTCTATACGGTCTATTATATACAACACAATAGTCATATGCAGGAATCGCATAATATCTATGCCATGGTCTATATACATAAGCTCTGTTATATGCATTGATAAAACCTGAGCAATGAGAAAATCGGTTAAAACGGTTATAGTTTACATATAAACCACCGACTTGACAAATGTATCCAAAATCGTTATAAGAAATACAAATATCTCCAGCTTGGCGTATACGACCATAATAATCATAATATATAGGAACACTTTCAATTTGTACAACTGCTCCATATTCATCGTATTGAACATAGGCATCATAGTTATATCCAGAGTTAAAACTAACATTAACATTAGGAGTGTTTATAGAAACATTAAAATTAGAATGATGTCTAGTCATATTAAAATCGAATTGTCCGTCTGGAAAAACAGAAAACTCAACACCTCTTTCATTAAATATGAAGTTTTTACCATAGCCTCTTACATGGTTTGAAGCCATTTCTAATGTTTCTACATATTTAGTTTCGTTTGGAGAGGCCATAACTGTTACCCCAGTAAGGAGTATGCCAGTTAATAATAATGCTAATTTCTTCATAATCGTTTTATTTTAAGATTGAATAACATAAAGTAACCAATCATCGTGCCAAAAACTTTATTAAGGTTGTTTTGTAGCTTAATAAATAACAGTTAGTTTCGCGTTATATCTAATGTTAAGTATAAAAAACACTATGGCTTTTAAAAAAATGAATTCAGAACTATTGGAGGTCTTAGAGCGTAATAATATTACAGAACCTAACTTATTTCAAAAAGCAGTATTACCAAAAATAAAAGGAGGGGCAAATGTTTTTTGTATTGGTGAAAAAGATTGTGGAAAAACCATAGCGTTGATTATTGCAACAATACAAAAACTAGAAAATAAAGCAATAGGAGATGCTCCAAGAGCAATAATATTAGTCGAAACTAAAGCGGAGGCATTAAATTTAAAAGAAAAATTTGACCTATTTACGAAACAAACAGGTTTAAGAATATATACTGCGTATAATGAGCAAACATTAGATCAGCAAAGAGAAGAAGTTTATTATGGACAAGATATACTTATAGCAACACCTAAACGACTAAATAAGCTTTATTTAATGAATAGCTTAGATTTAAGTCAGTTAAAACTATACATTATAGAAGATGCTGAGTTTGCAGAAAAAGGAGTGTATTTTGCAGATGTTAATAGAATACCAGAAAGCATAAATAAATGTCAATATCTTGTTTTTGCTAAAAAATTAACCCCTAGGTTAAAGCGATTAGAAGATACTTTTATGTATAATGGAATTGTTGTAAAAGTTTAATTACAATTTAAGTACTTATAAAATAAGTCGTTAGTTTTTATACTAACCTCTAGTAATAATTTTTTATTATATTTACCTGCTCTAACGATAATGAAAATTTCCGCAGATTTTCACAATAAATATATTATCGTGTTACAAACACGTTGTCTGAAATTAAAATACCTATAGTTAGGTCTGCTTAACTTATGGGTTAAATAACATCTATCTATATAGTTAGATCGATTAAACTTAATTTATACAATGAAAAAAGAACTATTATTTTTATTTGGAAGCTTGATTTTATTTTTTAATAATTCAAATGCTCAAAAGCAAAATTGGAGAAATTCAACATTGCAAGAAAACGCAAACTACTTTAGTATTATTGAAGAAAACAGAGAGATATTATTACCACTTAGAGAAAGAACAGACAGAAAAAGTAAAAAACAAATAAAACAGTTTGAACGTTGGGCGTATTTCTGGAAGGATAGAATAAAACCAGATGGTACTTTTGTGTCTGCATACCATAATTATAATGAATGGTTAAAAGATAATGAACGTCGAGAGCAAAGACAAAACACTAAGAATAGAAATACACAATGGTCTTTGGTAGGGTTAATAACACCTCCAGCCTCTTCAGTTGATTTTTATCCAGGAATGGGTAGGTTAAACACTATTGCGTTTAATGGCACAGATGTGAATACATTATATGTTGGTTCTCCTGGAGGAGGAATATGGAAATCGACTAACGGTGGAAATTCTTGGACTCCTAAAGGAGATAACTTTCCAAATATGGGAGTTTCAGATATTGTTATAAACCCATCAGATACTAATATTTTGTATTTAGCTACAGGTGATTTTGATGGAGGTCAAAATCGTTCATTAGGTGTTTTAAAATCTACTGATGCTGGAGATAACTGGAATACCACAGGTTTAACCTTTGGGTTAGCAGATAATAATTTAATAGCTAATTTATTAATAGATTCAAACGCGGTTAATACTATTTTTGCGACCACAAAAAATAGTATTAAAAGAACTACAGACGGAGGAGTAAATTGGACGGATGTTTTAACAGAAAACGGCGCTAATTTTAATGATATTCAATACAAAACTGGAAGTAACACAATAATATATGCAACGTCAAAAACAGGGAAGTTTTATAAATCTGCTGATAATGGAACAAACTGGACGGTTGCATCTACTCCAGCTTCTAATAGGTTAGATATAGCACAAACCGCTAATGATGCTAATTTAATTTTAGCTCTAAATCAAAGTGGAGTAATTAAAAAATCAACAAACGAGGGTGCAAGTTGGACCACAGTTTCTACCATATCTAATTTTGAATCTCAAGGTGGATATAATATGACTATTTCGATTTCCCCGATAGATAAAAGTTTAATATTGGTTGGAGGTGTTGAAGGATGGCGTTCAAAAAATGACGGTTCAACTTGGGAAAAATATTTGGATGGGTATTGGGAAACTGGTCAACCTTATTTTTATGTGCATTCCGATCATCATGACATGACTTTTGTTCCAGGAACAAGTACAGCCTTTTCAATAAATGATGGAGGGATTTTTAAAGGAGATGCCTCTGCAGATAATGCATGGACAGACTTATCTTCAGGGTTAGCGATAACTCAGTATTATAATGTATCTGGAACATCGCAAAATGAGGGGAAACTAATTGCTGGTGCTCAAGATAATGATGTTACTGTTTTTGATGGTGCAAATGCTATAGGGGTAAATGGAGGAAGCGATGGAGTAGATGGCGTATGGGATTACTCAAACCCTGATATAGCATGGGCTTGTAGTCAAGCAGGTATTATGTATAGAACTACAAATGGTTTTACCTCATCACAATCTGTAAATACACCAAATGGAGCCCCTTTTGTATGGAAATTAGATATCCACCCTACAGTTCCTACTACTATATATGGAGGTTTTAGTGATGTTTATAAATCAACCAATAGAGGGGATACATGGACAAATTTAAGTTCTGGAGCAGGGACGATAGATTGCATATCGTCGGCCCCTTCTAATGGAGATATCATGTACGTTTCAGGAGCTAGTGGATTAAAAAAAACAACTAATGGAGGAGCTTCTTGGACAACAATTAGTCATCCACGAGTGGGGCAAACTATAAAAGGAATTGCTATTAACCCTACTAACTCCGATGAAATATATATATGTTACGCAGGGTATTCAGCAGGACATGTATATAAAACTACCGATAGCGGACAAAATTGGACAAACATTTCTGGAAGTTTACCAAATATACCAACTCATGATATAGATTATAAGACGGGTTCTACAGATGGAGAATTGTTTTTGGCAACAGATCTTGGTGTTTATTATTGGAAAGACTCTACTGGAGACTGGACTAAATTAGATAATGGTTTGCCTAATGTTATTGTTTACGATATAGAAATTCATTACGGTACAGAAAAAATGAGAGTAGCGACTTATGGAAGAGGTATTTGGGAGGCTTCTATTAGTGACGGATCGTTAGGTGTTGAAAATATTTTATTACCAGAAAACTCAATAAGTATATATCCTAACCCTACGAATAATAAAAAAATTAATATAAAATTGAATGATTTAGAAGGAGATAGCAAAGTTTTAATTTATAATACAATAGGAAGTTTAGTTAAGAATTTTAATACATCTAAGAGTTTTATACCTGTAAGTTTAAGTGACTTTTCAAAAGGAATGTATATCGTTAAAGTAATAAATAAGAATAAAAGTATCGCTAAAAAACTAATTGTAAAATAAACGATTATGAAAGCTAATATCTTAATAATTTCATTTTTTTTACTTATGACTAATTGTAGTCCTTCAATAGAATTGTTGTCTAAAGTAAAACAGGTAGTTATTCCTGGTAGACATACTGAAAGTACTTATATTAATTATGTTTTAAAATTTGCGGTTAATACAGATAGAGTTATTAGTATTGATAGTATACAAGTGATTAAGGATGAAAATTGTTATAGGTCTAAAAATTACTTGTTAAAAAAGGAAAAATCGGCAAGTTATTCAGATAAAATAACAGCAAAGGGTAGTTATTTTTTAGAAATCCCATTAAAAGAAAAAAATATAGTCATTATGCCCAACTGTAAAAATAAAAATGACGAAGTTATGATTTATTATAAAGAAGAAAACGTTCCCAAAAAAATACCCCTTAATGATTTTAAGGAAGAACGTAAGACAAAAAGATCTTAACTATATAATTAAAAAAAGGCTTAGTCTCATAAGTAGTATTTTATACTATCAGTTAAGCCTTTTTTTAAATTATATAGTTTTAAAGATTACTCTTTTTAGGATTGCTTTTTCGCTTGGTTTTTTTTCCATTTTTATAAAAATAATATCCATCATCTGGATCATTGCCATTGTCGTGCTGATCATTATTATAATTTAGATGGTTAACAGAGCAATGTGTAGTATTACAAAAACCACAGCCTTGGTTACGGTAATTAACATGGCCATACACATCAATAACACAGCCGTTACGATTATATCTAATATGTAAACCACCTATTTGCCTAACTAAACCACGACGGTTATAGCTAATATATACAGAACCAATGCGTTTAATTTGACCTTTGTAATTGTAATTTAAAAATACATTGCCAATTCTTCTTACTCGTCCATTCCTGTCGTGAGTTATAATTACCCCTCTTGGTCTTGAAGATGAATATGTAATATGTCTTCCAGGGGTTTCATGGGTTGAATTAATGGAAGAACCTCTTCGTCTCGTGTTTTTCTTATAATATACGTCATCAGAGGTATACTCTAGGTTTGTATTAAAATCGAAGCTTCCATCAAAGAAAATTAAAAATTCTACACCACGCTCTACAAACAAAATGGGTTCTGCATTACGATAGCGGTTTGTAATTAAATCTTCACCTTGGTTAGCAGTGATTTTTTCTGCAGCTGTTACAGTGGTTAATGTTATTAACGCACCTGTAAGTAATAGTACTAATTTTTTCATAGTATTAGGATTTAGATTTTTGCCTACTCTTTAGCTTTTCGGCTTACGCTATTTGTGTTTATAAGTTTCAATTTGTATGCCAAAGCTGAAACACCTTGCTATCACTGGTGTTTTTGTTAGTTAAATATTTACTATTTTTATAGTGCCATTGGATAAATTATATGAGTAATACAGTGAAAAAGTGTAAAAATTGTGAAGATTCTTTTAATAGCGAATACGAGTTTTGTCCGTACTGTGGTATGCAAGCCGAAGACGATTTAACCGTTAGCGTTTTATTTTATAACACAATTAGTAATTACTTCTCTTTCGATGCGAGGTTTTTAAAGAGTTTTCTTCCTTTATTATTTAAACCTGGTTTTTTAGCTGAAAAATTTATACAAGGAAAAAGACTATTGTATTTGCATCCTGCTCAAATGTATTTGTTTGTAACTGTAATTTTTTTCTTTTTATTTTCTTTTGCAACAAGAGGGACTGTAAAAGATATAGATGAAGGTATTTCTGATGCATTTAAGGATTCTGAGGCGGTTATTGATGAGAAAGTAGCAAAAAAGAAAGATTCTTTAGCGCGTATAGAACTTAGAAAGGTGTTAAAGAGTAATCAGTTTGTAACCCGAATGACTGATGCAAAAATAGACTCTATTGTTAATAGTGGTAAAGATTTAAGTAAAAATAAAGTGTCTTTAGGTTTCAATCAAAAGAAAATAGATTCGCTTATTGCAATTAATGCTCCTAAAGAAGTTATTTATTCTGAAATGGGAATGGATAAAGATGCTGGTTTTTTTAAACAAAAATTGTACGATCAGTTTTTTAAATTTTATAAACAAAAAACAGGAGGTACAATCTTGCAAGCTTTTTACGACTCTATTCCTATAGCCTTGTTTATTCTGTTACCTATTTTCGCTCTTATACTTAAGTTGTTTTATTATAAACGTGGTCAATTTGCACATCATTTAGTCTTTAGTTTTTATTTTTTCTCATTTTTGTTTACTGTATTTAGTATTGTTTTATTAGCGAGTTTCACTTTCGATCCGCCGCTTTGGGTAAAACTCATATTAATGCTGTCTACTTTTATATATCTAACTTTAGCTATAAAACGGTTTTATAAGCAAAGTTTTGGTTTAAGTTTTGTTAAAACAGGAACTATATCGTTTATATACTTGCTATTTGTTGTACCAATAGCAATAGTTGTAATGTCATTATTAGCGTTTATTACCTATTAGAATTATAATTTTTCTTTAAGATATTTTCCGGTTTCACTTTTTGAAATTTTCACAATTTCTTCTGGTGTGCCAAAAGCGACAAGATTGCCTCCGTTTTCTCCTCCAGTTGGGCCAAGATCAATAATATAATCAGCGCATTTAATGAGTTCTAAATTATGCTCTACAACAATTATAGAATGCCCTTTTTCTATTAGAGCATTAAATGATTTTAGTAGTTTTTGTATGTCATGAAAATGTAGGCCAGTAGTGGGTTCATCAAAAATAAACAAAGCCGTTTCTTTAGTGTTTCCTTTTCCTAAAAAGGTAGCAAGTTTTATCCGTTGTGCTTCGCCACCAGAAAGGGTAGAAGAGCTTTGTCCTAATGTTACATAACCTAAACCGACATCTTGGAGTGGTTGCAGTTTCTTTTTAATTTTTATAACGCTGTTTTCATCAAAAAAGGATATCGCGTTATCAATTGTCATGTTTAAAATGTCATCAATATTTTTATTAGCAAAGGTTACTTCAAGAACTTCTTTTTTGAAACGTTTCCCTTTGCAGGTTTCACATTCTAAATGCACATCGGCCATAAATTGCATTTCAATAGTAACTTGGCCTTCTCCTTTACAAGTTTCGCAACGTCCACCATCTACATTAAAACTAAAATGTTTTGCTTGGTAATTACGGATAGCACTTAATTTTTGTTTAGAAAACAATGCTCTGATATCATCATATGCTTTAATATAAGTAACAGGGTTTGAGCGAGATGAGCGCCCTATGGGGTTTTGGTCTACAAATTCAACATGCTTAACATTACTGTAATTGCCCTTAAGATCAGAAAATTGCCCTGGCTTATCCCCAAAACCAGTTAATTCTTTTTGAATTGCTGGGTAAAGTATTTTTTTAACTAGAGTACTTTTTCCACTTCCAGAAACTCCAGTAACTACTGTTAACATCCCAAGCGGAAAAGTAACATTAATGTTTTTTAAATTATTTTCACGAGCACCCTTAATATCAATATGGTATTTAGAGGAGCGCCTTTTTTTAGGAGTTTCTATTTCTAATTTGCCATTAAGGTATTGAGCGGTTAAAGAATCAGAGGTTAATATTTCATTATAATTTCCAGAAGCTACAACATGCCCTCCAAAAGTACCTGCCTCTGGGCCAATATCAATAATTTCATCGGCAGCTTGCATAATGTCTTCATCATGCTCTACTACAATAACTGTATTTCCTAAGCTTTTAAGAGACTTCAAAACATTAATTAAACGCTCAGTGTCTTTTGGGTGTAAACCAATACTGGGCTCATCTAAAATATACATTGAGCCAACCAAACTACTGCCCAATGAGGTTGCCAAATTAATACGCTGGCTTTCTCCTCCAGATAATGTATTAGATTTACGATTTAATGTTAAATAATCTAACCCTACATTACTCAAAAAACCTAATCGATTATTTATTTCTATTAATAAACGATTAGCAATTTTGTTGTCATGGTCATTAAGTTGTAGTTGTTTAAAGAATTTAGAAAGAGTGCTTAAAGGCATTTCAACTAAATCTGAAAGTGTTGCATTTCCAACTTTAACATAGTTGCTTTCTGGTCTTAATCGTTTGCCTTCGCAGGTTTTACATTTGGTTTTTCCTCTATAACGAGACAGCATAACTCTATTTTGAATCTTGTAGGCTTTAGATTCTAATTCTGCAAAAAAATGATTTAATCCTTCAAAATGTTTATTTCCTTTCCAAATAAGAGATTTGTACTTATTACTTAATTCAAAAAAAGGTTTGTGTATAGGAAAATCAAATTTATGAGAGTTATTTACTAATTGATCTCTGTACCAACTCATACTTTCTCCTCTCCATGGAAAAATAGCATTTTCATAGACAGATAAAGCAGTATTAGGAATTACTAAATCTTCATCAATACCAATAACATCTCCATAGCCTTCACATTTTGGACAAGCACCGTAAGGATTATTAAAACTAAATAAATGAACATTAGGTTCTAAAAATGTTAATCCATCGCGCTCAAATTTATTGTTAAATTGTTGTATAGTATTAGTAGAAAGTAATTCGATAAAACACTTTCCTTTTCCTTCAAAAAAAGCAGTTTGAACTGCATCGGCTAAACGGTTATAAAAATCTTCATCGTTTTTAGTTACAATTCTATCTATAACTAAGTATAAGCTTTTATTGTTTTCAATAGTTTCAACGTCATCTATTCGTATAATTTTGTCATCCAATTTTATACGGGCATACCCTTGTGCATTTAAAGCTTTTAACTTGTTAATTAACGTTCTACCTTCTTCTAAGTGAATAGGGGCAAGGAGGAGGAGCTTTTCTTTTTCATTAAGGGTTTTTATATAATTTAAAACATCGGTAACGGTATCTTTTTTTACTTCTATACCAGATATCGGAGAGTATGTTTTACCAATTCTGGCATACAATAACTTTAAATAATCGTAAATTTCGGTTGTTGTACCTACTGTAGAGCGAGGATTTGTAGAGTTTACTTTTTGCTCTATTGCTATAGCAGGAGCTATGCCTTTTATATAATCGACTTTTGGTTTGTTTAACCTTCCTAGAAACTGACGCGCATAACTAGATAGGCTTTCTACATATCTACGTTGGCCTTCGGCATAAAGTGTATCAAAAGCTAAACTAGATTTTCCAGAACCTGATAAACCAGTAATAACTACGAGCTTGTTTCTAGGGATTACTACATCTATATTCTTTAAATTGTGCAACTTAGCACCTTTAATAATAATGTTTTGCTTAGGGTTTACTTTAGAAAGGTTTATTGGCATTAAGCTAAATTTAAAAAGACAAAGATACGACTTCTTAGTAAGCTTATAAAGTTCAATTTTATAAAGCTTAACGGCTTATTTATTAATAAAAAGTAAAAAAAAACATTTTTTTCTTGCTTTTTAAGAATTAATGTTGTTATATTTGATATGTAAATGTATCACTAAAAAATTAACGCCTATACCGTAACATTACTTTTAAATTTATTTTAACCATCAAAGCAACAAGGCTCCCTTATGCTTTAAAAGTAATGATTATGAAAGAACAACTTATTTCTGATGCTACTCTTGTTAGCAGTTATATAAAAGGCGATGAATCCTCTTTAGAAATTCTTATTAAAAGACACAAACAGCGCTTATGTAGTTTTATCTATTCTAAAGTATACGACAGAGATGTTGCTGAAGATATTTTCCAAGACACTTTTATTAAAGTTATAAGAACCTTAAAAAGAGGGTCTTATAATGAAGAGGGGAAGTTTTTGCCATGGGTAATGCGTATTTCTCATAACTTAATAATTGATTATTTCAGAAAAAACAATCGTATGCCTAAGTTTGATAACAATGGGGAATTTAGCATTTTTTCTGTATTAAGTGATAATAGTCTTAACGCGGAGAAATCTCTTATTAAAGAACAGGTAGAAAAAGATGTTAGACGCTTAATAGAGGAATTACCAGAAGATCAAAAAGAAGTTTTAGTATTGCGTATGTATAACGATATGA
>JAHDGB010000031.1 GCA_020627885.1 Flavobacteriaceae bacterium
AAGAGTATAGCGACTATTAAATAGTTTGTTTTTCCATTTCACTTTAAAAGCCAATTGGATATTACTATAACTATAATACCATTTACCATTTAAGGTTCTATAATTTACTCGATATGCAGCTATAGTAGGAAATACTTTAACTTTTTTGGGTTTTTTCTTTACAAAAAACGAGCTGGCTATTTTTTTGTTGCTAACATTTAAGTTATAAACAGCGCTTGTAAGGGCAGAGCTTTTTGCGTCTATATATAATTTACCATAGTAAAGTGCCTGTGTCTCTTCAATTTTTTGCTTAAAACTGATAACATAAACCAATCTATTATTTATTTGTGAAGAATTTTCAAACTTAAAAGCATATTTAGATAAATTATCGTTGCTAAAAATAAATTCTGGGTACTTCATTAAATCGGTATAAAGTGCACTAAAAGGACCTCCTTGTAGCTTTAAGGCTAAGGTGTCTAAACGAGAATAGTTGGTGTTTTTTCTAGCTTTTATAAGTTTTATTCTGTCTTTTTCTGGGTTATTATATGCTGTTTTATTAATTTCAACTATGGCTTCAGTAAGAGATGCATTTTTACTTCGCTTTTTTATAGTTTCTCTATAAAAAGCGGTATGAGTCGATTGATTGTTGTTATAATTTTTACTTTTCTTTTGCAGCATTTTTTTTACTAGGCTTTCAGCATTTTTTGGAAAACTAAGATCTACCTGGGCTAAAATAGTTGCCGCTAGCTTTAATTTTATAGTGTTATTGGCTGTTTTTAATTTAGAAGTGGGTATGTTTAGTTTTTTGTACCCTAATAAAGAGAAAGTGATATTTTTATTTGCGAAACCCTTAGGTGCTTTTATTAGAAACTCTCCTTCAGAATTTGTTATAGTGCTAATATTTGCATCTTCAATAATAATATCTACAAATTGTAATTTTTCTTTAGTGTCTTCATCTATTACAGTGCCTTTATATTCATTGTTTTTTTGAGAAAACATTACTGTTGTAATAAAAAAAAGAAAAAGAAAACTGTATAAACGAGCTACTTTTCTTTTTTGCAATAGACTTAAAATTTTCATACCATGAATTTATATTAGTATAACATACTAATTTACAAAAACTAGAATGGTTTTGTTGGTTTTTTATGTTAATTTTGAGAGATGGTATACGACAAAGAACTTTATATTTGCTACTAATGAATTCATTTTTATATTATGCCTAAAGATCGTATTTCGTTTAAAAAAACAGGATATTTTTCTAAATTAATTTGTGATTACCTTGATGAGAAACCTTCGTTAGGAGAGTTTTACAATAGATATCCAAATATTGAAAATTTTAAAGCGCAAATAAAAGAGAAAAAAAAGTCTTACACTAAAGATACTCGGGCGATTTTAGTGGGGGCTTTGCGGTCTCAATATAATACTATAAAAACTTCGAATGAAACATTAAAAAATATAGAATTACTTTCTCAAGATACAACTTATACAATAACTACTGGTCATCAGTTAAATCTATTTTCTGGCCCATTATACTTTCTCTATAAAATAATATCAGCCATAAACTTAAGCGAACAATTAGGAAAGGAGTACCCAGAATATAATTTTGTGCCAGTATATTGGATGGCAAGTGAAGATCATGATTTTGAAGAAATAAATTATTTTAATTTTAATGGAAAGAAATTAAAATGGAATAGAAAAGCATCTGGAGCAGTAGGAGAGCTCGATTTAAAAGGATTAGAAGCGGTTTGTAACTTATTCTCTCAAGAATTAGGCTTAGGAGAAAATGCAGATAAATTAAGACACCTTTTTAAAAGCGCCTATTTAAATAATGATAGCTTAGCAGCTGCAACATTACATTTGGCTAACGAATTGTTTTCTAAGTATGGTTTAGTCGTTATAGATGCTAATAAAAAGAGTTTAAAAACATTGTTTATACCTTACGTTAAAGAGGAGGTTTTTGAATATAAGTCTTTTAGCGAGGTGAGTAAAACGAGTAAAGCTTTAGAAAGTCTTAGTAAAGATTATAAGATTCAAGTTAATCCTAGAAAAATAAACCTTTTTTATATTACTAAAAATTTAAGAGAGCGAATTGTTTTTATTAATAATAATTATAGTGTTTTAAACACAGATATTATATGGAGTGAAAAAGAACTTTTAGAAGAATTAAGTAGTAATCCAGAACGCTTTTCTCCTAATGTTATATTACGTCCTTTATATCAAGAAGTAATTCTGCCAAATCTATGTTATATAGGAGGAGGAGGAGAATTAGCATATTGGTTTCAGTTAAAGCAAAATTTTAAAGAAAATACAGTCCCTTTTCCAATCTTATTATTAAGAAACTCGGTTTTAATAAAAACAAATCATCAATCAAATAAACTCAAAAAACTAAATTTGTCAAACGAAGATTTATTTTTAAAAAAAGAGGCATTAATCAATAAGAAAGTGCGTCAAGTTTCTAATATTGATATTGATTTTTCTAATAAAATCACTTATTTAAAAGAGCAGTTTAAGTCTTTGTATGAATTAGCGAATAAAACTGATCACTCTTTTTTAGGTGCAGTAGCTGCCCAAGAACGAAAACAAATAAAAGGATTAGAGTATTTGGAAAAACGTTTGTTAACGGCTCAAAAGAGAAAATTAAAAGACCATGTAATTCGAGTTACTAAATTACAAAGTGAATTATTTCCTAATGGAAGTTTACAAGAAAGAAATATTAATTTTTCACAATTGTATTTAGAGTTTGGAGAGCAATTAATTAAAGAGTTAAAGAATGAATTAGAGCCATTAAAAAAAGATTTCTCTATTATTACCCTATAAAAAAGTAAAAAAGAGTTCGTTTCAAAATAGCTATTTTTTTAGTGGAAAAAACCTTAAAAAATAACTAAACGGTTTCGTTAATCTAAAAATCTATTACTATTTTTGCGCATGCAACATGATAAGATTTTAATATTAGATTTCGGATCGCAATATACCCAACTAATTGCGCGTAGAGTTAGAGAACTTAACATCTATTCTGAAATACACCCATTTAATAAATTACCTTCAAAAATAGCAGATTATAAAGCCGTAATATTATCTGGTAGCCCTATGTCAGTTAGGTCTAAAGAGGCTTTTCATCCTGATTTATCAGAAATAAGAGGAAAAAAACCAATGTTAGCTGTTTGTTATGGTGCTCAATATTTGGCTCATTTTTCTGGAGGAAAAGTAGCAGAATCTAATACGAGAGAGTATGGACGTGCTAAATTGAGTTTTGTAGATAAAAATGAACCTTTTTTAGAAGGTGTAAATGAAGGAAGTCAGGTATGGATGAGTCATAGCGATACCATTAAAAAATTGCCCAATAAAGGGATGCTTTTAGCGAGCACAAATGATGTGGAAAACGCGGCTTATAAAATAGAAGACGAAGCGACCTATGCAATACAATTTCATCCTGAGGTTTATCATTCTACCGATGGAAAAAAAATATTAGAAAATTTCTTAATAAATATAGCTCATGTTAACCCAGATTGGACTCCAGATTCTTTTGTTGAAGAAACAGTAAATGGATTAAAACAGCAATTAGGAAATGATAAAGTTGTTTTGGGGCTTTCTGGAGGTGTAGACTCGTCTGTAGCTGCAATGTTATTACATAAAGCAATAGGAGAAAATTTGTATTGTATATTTGTAAATAATGGGCTTTTACGAAAAAATGAATTTACAGATGTATTAGAACAATACAAAGGTATGGGATTAAACGTGAAAGGGGTAGATGCTTCGGCACGCTTTTTGGATGCACTCTCTGGTGAAAGTGATCCAGAGAGAAAAAGAAAAGCAATAGGTAGAGTTTTTATTGAAGTATTTGACGATGAAGCAAATCAAATACAAGATGTAAAATGGTTGGCTCAAGGAACGATTTATCCAGACGTTATAGAGAGTGTCTCGGCCACAGGTGGACCAAGTGCTACCATTAAAAGTCATCACAATGTAGGAGGTTTACCAGATTTTATGAAACTTAAAATTGTAGAACCTTTAAAAGCATTGTTTAAAGACGAAGTAAGACGAGTGGGAGCATCGATGGGGATGGAGAAACAGTTGTTAGGACGACACCCCTTTCCAGGGCCAGGATTAGCAATTCGAATACTAGGAGACATCACTCAAGAAAAAGTACGTATTTTGCAAGAAGTTGATGCTGTTTTTATTAACGGGTTAAAAGAAGCAGGCCTTTATGATAAAGTGTGGCAAGCTGGAGCAATATTACTTCCTGTTAACAGTGTCGGTGTAATGGGAGATGAGCGTACTTATGAAAAATGTGTGGCTTTAAGAGCAGTAGAAAGTACAGATGGAATGACTGCAGACTGGGTAAATTTACCCTATGAGTTTTTACAGAAAACATCTAACGATATAATTAATAAAGTAAAAGGCGTTAATAGAGTGGTTTATGATATTAGTTCGAAACCACCAGCAACAATAGAATGGGAATAAGGAGTCTATTAAAAATAAAAACCTTAAGTTTAATTAAATAAGATTCCATTTAGATAATTTGGTATGGATTATTATATGAAAAAAATAATATACATTTTTAGTTTGATATTGACTATTAGTTGTGGAACAGCTAAGGCTCAAAATTATATTACTCATAAGGTGAAAAGCGGAGAAACTATCCCCGATTTAGCTCAGAAGTATAAAGTTTCTGTATCTGAAATATACGAGCTTAATCCAGATTCTAAAAGGGAGTTAAGACTTAATTCTGTTTTAATTATTCCTAGAAAAAAAACGGAAAGCCCTTCTGTTACTAAAGTAGAATCTAAAAAGTTTAAAGTACATAAAGAGGTTATTGGTTATAAAGAACATAAAGTAAAACGAAAAGAAACACTTTATAGTTTATCAAAAAAATATAATATAACTGAGGCAGATATTAAAAAGAATAATACTTTCTTATATGATAATAATTTAAGGAGGGGAGACAAAATACAAATACCAGTATATTCTACTATTAGAACGGTTGACAAAACAAAACAAACTATAAACAAAACAAAAACACATGTCGTTAAGCCTAAAGAAGGGAAGTGGAGAATAGCATATAAGTATGGGGTCACAATTACTGAGTTAGAACGGTTAAATCCTAATATGAAAGCTGTTTTACAGCCCGGAGACAAAATAAATGTTCCAAACATTAGCTCAATTAAAACCATAGATAATCAATATAGTTATTATACTGTTTTGAAAAAAGAAGGTTTTTATAGATTAAAAATAAAACTAGGATTAACAAAAGAAGAACTAGAAAACTTAAATCCTGAATTATCCCAATTAGGTTTAAAAGAAGGAATGATTCTTAAAATACCATTAGAAACAGAAAATGAAAGCCAGCCAATTAATAGTGATACTATTACTATTAATGAAGAAGAGTATGGGGTAGCAATAGATTTGTCTAGTAAAATTATAGATTATAATGAAAAACATATTGCAGTTATGTTACCATTTAGGTTAAATAATGTAAATACGGACTCTATAGAAGATACTAAAAAGCAAATAACGAATGATAGTTACCTTAGAACGTCATTAGATTTTTATACAGGTGCCCTTACTGCTTTCGAAACATTAAAAGATTTAGGAGTTAATTTAAAGGTTGATGTTTATGATACAAAAAACATGCAAAGTCAAGTTAATTCAATAATAATGAGCAACGATTTTAGTACTGTAAATGCTGTTATCGGGCCATTAATGGCTAAAAATGTTAATCAAGTTGCAGAATCTTTAAAACAATACAATGTTCCAGTAATATCTCCTATAATAAAAAAGGATGTTAAACTTATTGATAACGTATTTCAGGCAAGACCAGATGAAAAATTGTTAACACAAAAAGTTGTAGATTTTTTCAAAACTGATAGCACCTCTCATTTTGTTATAATATCCGATTCTAAAAATGAAGCTAAAAGTAGTCTATTAAGAAAACATTTTAGTAAGGCATCACATGTCATGTCAAGAAAAGATAAGAAGACACAAGAAGATGAGTTTTATATTATTGAAGAAGATTTATTAAAAGTTATAAAGCCAGGTAATAATGTAGTGTTTTTAGAAACAAAAAATGAAGGATATGTTTCTAATGTTACAAGTATTTTAAATTCACTTTTAGGAAAAAGAAAAAATGAAGAGGGCGATGTTTTAGAAGATATTGAAGAAACAAAAATCATTTTGGCAACAACAGATAAGAATAGTGCTTTTGAAGGAGAAGAAATATCAAACTACCACCTTTCAAATTTAAGCTTTCATTTTCCAACAGTGGCTAAGGGATACAATGATACTGGTGAAAACAGTTTTGTTAAGCGTTATAAAAGAGTATTTAAGGAAACACCAAATAAATTTGCTGTTAGAGGTTATGATGTTACTATGGATGTTGTTTTACGTATAGTAACCTCTCAAGATTTGTATACATCGGTTTATGATACTCCTTTAACAGAGTATACAGAAAATAAATTTGCCTATAAAAAGGAACCATTAGGAGGCTATTATAACAATACTGCATATTTAGTTAAATACGAAAATTTAAAGGTAGTAGAAGTTGAATAGCCTTAATATAAACACAATAAATTGCCTAAAGTATCGTTATTTTGGTACTCATCTTATACTTAGTGCACATGTATAAATTAGTTTTACTTTGTTTATTTTCACTTTTATTTCGTAACGATGTTGAAGAAATTAATTGGGAAGAAGGATCTCGATTAAACTGGAGTGATTTTAAAGGGCAGCCAGATCCTCAATCAGACGCAGCAGCAATAACAGCTTCAGGTATTTCATTTAGTTATTCTATTGAAAAATCTAATAGAAAAGGAATTCGTTTTACTACTAAAGTTGGTGCTCATTTTTATCCAGAACACTCTTGGTATAAAGAAAATGATGTAAATGCTCATATTCTTGCTCATGAACAATTACATTTTGATATTACAGAATTAAATGTTAGAAAATTTAGAAAACGTCTTTCACAAATAAAAGCTGTTGAAAATATTGTAGAAGTGCTACAAAAAGAGCAAGTAAGAGCAAACCAAGAGTTGGCAGAAATGCAAAATAAGTATGATCTTGAAAGTAATTATTCTATTAATAAGAATATTCAAGAAGAGTGGATACATTATGTTAAAACTGAATTAAAAAAGCTCTACGCATTTAGGTCTAAATCTTGATATGAGTTCTGAAAGAGAAGTAAAAGCATTAAAACCAGATAAGAACTTTCTTGTTAAACTAGCGCATACAAAAATGCCTTATGGTAAATATAAAGATCGATATTTAATAAACCTTCCAGAATATTATATCGTTTGGTATAAAAACAAAGGGTTCCCTAAAGGGAAATTAGGCGAAATGCTAGAAACGGTATACACCTTAAAAGTTAATGGTCTAGAAGAATTGATTAGGAACATACAAAAAAACTTTCCCAAGAAATAATTATAATTAGCATAAGACGAACTATAATATATTGAATTCTAAATTGGTATTAATATGCCATGAAAAACTTATTTAATTATTAACTAATATTCTAAAATTATCTCAATACTTCTTTGTAAATTTGCTCGCGTTTAACAGCGCAACATGGCAACTACAACAAAATATATATTTGTTACTGGTGGAGTAACATCTTCTCTTGGAAAAGGAATTATTGCTGCATCTTTAGCAAAATTACTTCAAGCACAGGGGTATAGAACAACAATTCAAAAATTAGATCCCTACATTAATGTAGATCCAGGTACCTTAAACCCCTACGAACATGGAGAATGTTACGTAACTGATGATGGTGCAGAAACAGATCTAGATTTAGGACATTACGAACGTTTTTTAAATAAACCAACCAGTCAAGCCAACAATGTAACAACTGGGAAAATATATCAAAGTGTAATTCAAAAAGAACGAAAAGGAGAGTTTTTAGGGAAAACAGTACAAGTAATTCCACATATTACAGATGAAATTAAGCATCGTATTCAAATATTAGGAAAGTCTGGCGATTATGATATCGTAATTACTGAAATAGGAGGAACCGTTGGAGATATAGAATCATTACCTTATGTAGAAGCTGTAAGACAGTTAAAGTGGGAGCTGGGCGAAGAGAATTCTTTAGTAATTCATTTAACTTTAGTCCCTTTTTTGTCAGCAGCTGGCGAATTAAAAACAAAACCAACTCAGCATAGTGTAAAAACACTGATGGAAAGTGGGGTGCAAGCTGAGATTTTAGTTTGTAGAACCGAACATGAACTGCCTAACGAATTGCGACAAAAATTAGCACGTTTTTGTAATGTAAAAAAAGATTCTGTAATTCAGTCTATAGATGCTTCTACAATATATGACGTGCCAAACTTAATGTTAGAAGAGGGTTTAGATACAGTAGTACTTAAAAAATTAAATTTAGAAAGTAATACGCCTAACCTAGACCAGTGGAATGCTTTTTTAGAGCGTCATAAAAACCCAAAAAGTAGCATTACTATTGGACTTATAGGTAAATATGTTGAACTGCAAGATTCTTATAAATCAATTTTAGAAGCATTTATACATGCAGGGGCAGAAAATGAAGTTAAAGTAACTATAGAGTCAATTCATTCAGAATACTTAAATGGAGAAAATGTAAAATTAAAATTATCGCATTTAGACGGCGTATTAGTTGCACCAGGATTTGGAGAAAGAGGGATTGAAGGAAAAATAGATGCAGTACGATTTGTAAGAGAGAATAATATTCCTTTTTTAGGAATATGTTTAGGAATGCAAATGGCAGTTATAGAGTTTTCAAGAAATGTTTTAGGGCTTAGTAATGCAAATTCGACTGAAATGGATAATGATACACCAAATTCGGTAATTGACATTATGGAAGAACAAAAAACAATCGTAGATAAAGGTGGTACAATGCGTTTAGGGGCATGGGAGTGCGAATTAAAGAAAGAAAGTAAAGCCTATCAGATATATAATACAGAAATTATTAAAGAACGACATAGACATCGTTATGAATTTAATAGCAACTACAAAGATCAGATTGAATCAAAAGGTATGATTGCTTCAGGTTTTAATCCTAAGACTGGTTTAGTTGAAATTGTAGAAATTCCTTCACATCCTTGGTTTATTGGAGTACAATACCATCCTGAGTACAAAAGTACTGTTGCTAGCCCACATCCTTTATTTGTTGCTTTCGTAAAAGCAGCACATACTTATAAAAAGAAAACAAAAAATGCCACTATGGCACAAAACAAGTAAGCGGATTACTTTTTGAGTATTCTAAATTTTATGTAAGGCAGATCAATCAATTTTTTGATATCTGACTTTTTATAAAATACTGATTACCGTTTATAGATAAAATAAGCATGGAAGAAAAAAAATTAGACTTAAATACAATAATTGGGTTTGTACTTATTGCAGGTTTGTTATTATATATGCTATATCAAAATGCCCCTACTGAAGAGCAAATAGCAGCCGAAAAAGCAAAACAAGAACAATTAGATGCTGTAAATAACGAGGCAGAAATCATTAAAAAAGAGATTGTTATATCTGAGAATAATGTTATTGAAAGTATGCCAGATTCTTTAAAAACAATAGCACTACAAAATAAACTGGGAGCATTTGCTTATTCTGCAAATAAAATAACTCAAAATGAAGTAATTGTAGAAAATGAAGTTTTAAAACTAAAGTTTAGTGCAAAAGGAGGACAATTATCAGAAGTGAAATTAAAGCAATTCGTAGATTACGATTCTATTCCAATTTATTTAGTTAAAAATAATAATGCCTCATTTAATATTAATTTCGGAACGACAGATAATCGAATTCTTAATACTGAGGATTTAAATTTTCAACCTACTGTAACAAAGAATGGTGATAATCAGATTGTTTCAATGAAACTTAAGGTCTCAGAAACAAAATTCTTAGAATATAAGTACATTATAAAGCCAAATGATTACATGGTAGATTTTACTATTAAATCTCAAGGCCTAAGTAACGTTATTAATAGTTCTAAAAATGTAGATTTAAACTGGAAGCAAAAAACCTATCGCCATGATAAGAGTATTTCTTATGAAAACAGATATACACGTTTGTCATACATGCATGATGGAGGTAAATCTGATAAATTAAGCCCTACTGGCGAAGATGACGAAATTGAAAAAGAAGTAGAATGGTTATCATTTAGGCAACATTTTTTTAGCTCTATTATGGTAACGGATACCCCTTTTAAAAGTGTTGCATTAAGTTCTAAAGACTTAGTAAAAAATGAAGAGATTGATACCGTATTTACTAAAATGTATTCTGCCAAAACTGCCTTAGCCCTTAAAGGAAATGAGTTTGATGAAAACTTAGGCTTGTACTATGGCCCAACACAAGTAAAGCAATTAAAACCTTATGGAAAAAAATTAGAAGAAAGTGTACCGTTAGGCTGGGGAATATTTGGTTGGATTAATAAATATTTATTTATTCCATTATTTAATTTTCTAATTCGTTTTATTCCACATGGTATTGCTATTGTCGTAATGACTATTATTATTAAGCTGGCCATGTCTTTTGTACAGTATAAGCAGTATTTGTCGCAAATGAAAATGAAGGTATTAAAGCCCGAACTAGATGCAGTACGCGAGAAGTATAAAGACAATAAAATGAAAGCACAGCAAGAAACTTTAGCATTACAAAATAAAGCAGGAGCAAGCCCATTAAGTGGTTGTTTGCCTGCTTTAATACAAATGCCAGTGTTTTATGCATTGTTTATGTTTTTTCCTACTGCATTTGTATTACGTCAGAAAAAGTTTTTATGGGCAGACGATTTATCATCGTATGATATCGTAGCTGAATTACCATTTAATATTCCACTTTATGGTGATCACGTTAGTTTATTTCCAATATTGGCAGCGATTGCTATTTTCTTTTATATGAAAATGACAACAGGTCAGCAAGCGGTATCTCAACCACAACAAGAAGGAATGCCAGATATGGCAAAGATGATGAAGTATATGATTTACTTTGCTCCGATTATGATGCTAGTATTTTTTAACCAATATGCTTCAGGATTAAGTATATATTATTTTATATCTAACTTAATTAGTATTGGTATAATGATCGTAATTAAGAATTTTATTTTAGATGAAGATAAAATACATGCGCAAATACAAGTAAATAAAGCGAAGCCTAAGAAAGAAAGTAAATTTCAGAAGCGAATGAAAGAAATGATGGAACAGGCAGAACAACAAAAAAGAGCACAACAACGAAACAAAAAATAGGCGAAATTTTAATCTAAATTTATAAATTGCTGTCAGAATTAACATTTTGGCAGCTTTTTTGTTTAATAAAATATAAAATGATCAATAACGTTAAATTAATTATGAAAAATATACTAGTAATACTATTTAGTTTAGCAACTTTTTATGTAAGTGCTCAAGAAGTTAATCAATTTGATGCTAATGGCAAACGCCATGGTGTTTGGAAGAAAAACTATAAAAACTCTAATATTTTAAGATATGAAGGACAGTTTAATCATGGAAAAGAAATAGGGGTTTTTAAATTTTATGAAAATATAGATAAAAAAGCAGTATTAGTGGCTTCTCGCACTTTTAACGAAATGAATAGTTTGGCTGAAGTAAAGTTTGTTACACCTAAAGGTAATACAGTTAGTGAAGGAAAAATGAACGGTAAAACCTATGTAGGGAAATGGAAGTACTATCATAAAGATTCAAATCAAATCATGACTGAAGAGTTTTATAATGATAAGGGAGAATTAAATGGCGAACGAAAAACCTTTTATTTAAGCGGTAAAATAGCAGCAAGTGCTATTTATAAGTTAGATAAGCTAGATGGAAAATCTAAATGGTATTCAGAAAAAGGAAAATTGATACGTTTTTTTAGTTATAAAGATGGCATTCTTCATGGAGAGGCAAAAGCATACGATCCTAATGGCGATTTAAATATGGAAGGCGTTTATCGAAATGATAAGAAATATGGTATATGGAAGTATTATAAAAATGGTAAGTTTTTAAGACAAAAAGATTATACTCGAAAAAGTAAAAACCCTAAATATCGTAAAACTAAAAATTAATAGTACATAGTTGTTTTTTTAGATAATTATACTGTACATGCTAATTAAAGGTAGAGAATCATAAAATCAGTACCTTTGTGCTCAATTAAATAAAAGTAATAACTATTCTGCGATTATAGTGTTCTTTTATAATTAAGTGTTAATGAAAAAAAGAGTAATAGTTGGTTTGTCTGGTGGTGTTGACTCTAGTGTTGCTGCCTATCTTTTAAAGGAGCAAGGCTATGAAGTTATTGGGCTGTTTATGAAAAATTGGCATGATGACTCTGTAACAATTTCTGATGAATGCCCTTGGTTAGATGATAGTAATGATGCTATGTTGGTTGCAGAAAAACTCGGAATTCCATTTCAAACTGTAGACTTAAGTGAGCAATATAAGGAACGTATTGTAGACTATATGTTTAATGAATATAAAAAAGGAAGAACACCTAATCCGGATATATTATGTAATAGAGAAATTAAATTCGATGTTTTTATGGATATAGCATTGAGTTTGGGAGCAGATTATGTAGCAACAGGGCATTATTGTAGAAAAGGTGTAATAAACAGTAAAGGAAAAGAAGTCTTTCAGTTATTAGCAGGTGTAGATTCTAATAAAGATCAATCTTATTTTTTATGTCAATTATCGCAAAAACAATTAACAAAAGCATTATTTCCTGTAGGTGAATTATTAAAATCTGAAGTACGCGATATAGCAGCTAAAGCCAATTTAATTACTGCTGATAAAAAAGATTCTCAAGGGCTTTGTTTTATCGGTAAGGTTAGACTTCCGGAGTTTCTTCAACAACAATTAAAACCTAAAGAAGGTGTTATAGTTGAAGTGCCTCAAGATTTTTCAATATACGAAAAAGCACTACCAGACTTTACAACTAAACTTGATGAACTAAATTATAAAGCTAGAAAAATACCTTATACTCTCGAAGACGGAAACGTTGTCGGAAAACATCAAGGCGCTCATTATTTTACAAAAGGGCAACGTAAAGGGCTTGCAGTAGGTGGTAAGGTTGAACCCTTATTTGTTATAGATACAGATGTTAAAGAGAATATAATATATACAGGACAAGGAAAAAAGCATCCGGGGTTGTACAAAAACGTTTTATTCGTATCTAACGATGAATTACATTGGATTCGTGAAGATTTAACGCTAGAAACAGATCAAAAAAAGCCAGTTTTGGCTCGTATTCGTTATCGACAAGCACTTCAAAAAGCCATGCTTTATAAAACTAAAGAGGGGTTGTATGTTGAATTTGATGAGCCACAATCTGCTATAGCAGAAGGACAATTTGTAGCATGGTATCTTAATGATGAATTAGTTGGTTCTGGAGTAATTTCATAACTTGGCGATATAAATTATTAATTCATTTAAAAAAAACTTACAAATGGAAAAGAAAGTAATCGTATTCGTTTTTTTATGTTTTCAATTTTACGGATTTGCTCAAGAAGATGCATGGGTATATTTAAAGGATAAAGAAAATGTAGCAGCCTCAATAGCTAACCCAATTTCTATTTTAACTCAAAAGTCAATCGATAGAAAAAATGCACATTCTGTAGCTATAGATGAGCGAGATGTTCCTGTAAACGAAAACTATATTTCACAATTAAAGACTCAAACAGGAATTACTGTATTAGCCAAATCTAAGTGGTTTAATGCAGTACATGTTAGAGGAACACAAACTAATATTAATGCCTTGTCTGGTTTATCATTTGTGGATCAAATATCTTTTGCAGATACCAGTTTAAATTTTACAGAATCACCACAAGAAAGGCGGCAACAAAGACCAGCTATAAATAAGTTCGAATTTGAGGCAAATTCTACAATATTTAACTATGGGAATGCTTTAAATCAAATAGAAATGTTTAAAGGAGACGACCTTCATCAACACGCCAATAGTTATACAGGAACAGGTATGACCATTGCAGTTATTGATGCAGGTTTCCCTAATGTAAATACAATGGGAGCATTTCAACGTTTACGAGATGCTGGAAACCTTTTAGGTGGTTATGATTTTTTTGATAGAACTAGTGATGTATATGCCAACACATCGAGCTCTCATGGAACTCAGGTTTTAAGTAATATGGCGGGTTTTGTTCAAGATCAATATGTAGGTACAGCCCCAGACGCTAGTTATTATTTATTTAGAACAGAAAATGCACCAAATGAAAACCCCGTTGAGGAAAGTCTTTGGGTAGAAGCAGCAGAACGTGCTGATAGTTTAGGGGTAGACATTATTAATAGTTCATTAGGGTACAAAGATTATGATAATACTAACTATAGCTATAGTGCTAGTGATTTAAATGGAAATACTGCTTACATTACAAAAGGCGCGAACATAGCATCCGAAAAAGGAATATTAGTGATAAACGCAGCAGGAAATTCTGGCTCTAGTGGATTAGGCGCTCCAGCAGATGGAGCAGGTGTATTTACTATTGGAGCTGTAGATGCTAGTGGTAATTATGCAAGTTTTAGTTCGCAAGGTAGCACAAATCAACCTACTCAAAAACCAGATGTAGTTGTTCAAGGGGAAGCAAGTTATGTTATTAATGAAAATAATACAATAACAACATCTAACGGAACATCATTTAGTTCTCCAACCATAGCGGGAGGAGTAGCTTGTTTGTGGCAGGCATTGCCAAATTTGAATCATACTCAGATAATGCAATTGGTTAGAGAGTCGGCTTCTCAATATAGCACACCAGACTATTTATTAGGATATGGAATCCCTAATTTAGTAACGGCCTTAGCAGCTGGTGAAACGTTATCTATTGGTGATGTTAATAATATTAATAATTCAGTTAAAGTATACCCAAACCCAACTAAAAATGAGTTGAATATTATTTTATCATCAGATTATAAAGATGCAAATCTAGAGGTGTATGATGTTTTAGGAAAAAAAATATTAGAATCACCAATACACGATAAGTATAAGTTAAACCTTTTAGAACTAGCTAAAGGAATGTATTTAATTAAAATAAAATCTAAAGGGTTCTCTAAAACAGTAAAACTGATTAAAAATTAATGAATAACAGAATTACTCAATTATTTGATATAAAATACCCAATCATTCAAGCAGGAATGATATGGAATAGCGGTTGGCGTTTAGCTTCAGCTGCAAGTAACTCAGGAATACTTGGTCTTATTGGGGCAGGTAGCATGTATCCTGATGTTTTACGAGAACACATTCAAAAATGTAAAAGAGCAACAAATAAGCCTTTTGGGGTTAATGTTCCTATGTTATATCCTAACATTACTGAAATTATGGATATTATAATAGAGGAAGGCGTAAAAATTGTTTTTACTTCTGCAGGAAATCCAAAAACATGGACCAAATGGTTGCAAGATAAAGAGGTTACAGTGGTACATGTTGTAAGTAGTGTAAAATTTGCTTTAAAAGCTCAAGAAGCGGGTGTAGATGCCATAGTTGCTGAAGGCTTTGAAGCTGGAGGGCATAACGGTAGAGATGAAACCACAACTCTAACATTAATACCTATGGTGAAGGAACAATTACAAGTACCATTAATTGCAGCAGGGGGGATTGCAACAGGGCGAGCAATGCTAGCAACTATGGTGTTAGGAGCTGAAGGCGTACAGGTTGGTAGTCGTTTTGTGGCAAGTGAAGAAAGTTCTGCTCACAAGGCATTTAAAGATGTGGTTATAAATACTAAAGAAGGAGATACACAATTAACGTTAAAAGAATTAGCACCTGTACGTTTGGTTAAAAATAAGTTTTATAATGAACTTCAAGAGCTTTATAAAACCTCACCAACGATTGAGGAGCTTAAAGAATTGTTAGGTAGAGCAAGAGCTAAACGAGGTATGTTTGAAGGTGATTTAGAGGATGGAGAACTAGAAATTGGACAAATTGCGGGCTTAATTCATGATATAAAACCAGTGAAACAAATTGTTGACGAAATGATTAATGAATTTAATAGTGCTAAAGAAACGGTTAATAATTTATATTAAATATTAACCAAATAATGCCCAATGGTTCTAAGCAATTATACCAAAGAATTTAAATACAATTGGAAACTTGCGGCTCCGGTAATGTTAGGGATGTTAGGGCATACTTTTGTGAGTTTTATAGATAATATTATGGTTGGCCAATTGGGAACAGCAGAGTTGGCAGCAGTATCTTTAGGGAACAGTTTTATGTTTATTGCTATGTCATTAGGTATTGGGTTTTCAACAGCAATAACACCTTTGGTTGCAGAAGCAGATGGGGCTAGTAATTTTAAACAAGGAAAATCTGCATTTAAACACGGTTTGTTTTTGTGTTCGGTTTTGGGAGTTACTTTATTCTTATTAATTCTTTTGGCTAAACCTCTTATGTATTTTATGAAGCAGCCAGAAGAGGTGGTTAAGTTGGCTATTCCTTATTTAGATTTAGTTGCTTTTTCGCTAATACCATTAATTGTTTTTCAGGCTTTTAAACAATTTAGTGATGGTTTATCACTTACAAAGTATCCAATGTATGCTACTATTTTAGCAAATGTGGTGAATGTCATTTTAAACTATTTATTAATTTTTGGAAAATTTGGTTTTCTAGAGTTGGGTATTGTTGGAGCAGCATACGGAACACTGGTTTCTCGCTTCATTATGCTATGGTATATATGGTATCTTCTAAAGGGTAAAGAAAAATCTAAAGTTTATTTAAAGCATTTAAAACTTTTTGTATTAGAGAAGTTAATGCTTAAAAAAATAATAAGTATAGGAGCGCCTAGCGCTATGCAAATGTTTTTTGAAGTTGCAATTTTTACAGCAGCAGTGTGGTTAAGTGGTTTACTAGGTAAAAACTCACAAGCAGCAAATCAAATTGCTTTAAATTTAAGTTCAATGACTTTTATGATAGCAATGGGGTTAAGTGTCGCTTCTATGATTAGGGTTGGAAACCAAAAAGGGTTGAAAAAATATTATGAATTACGTCGTATAGCCTTTTCTTTTTTTCTTTTAGGGCTAGTTTTTGCTGTAAGTTTTGGGCTTATTTTCTTTTTATTTCATGAACATTTACCAAAAATATATGTAGATTTTAACGATGCAATAAATTTTAAAGATAATATGGAAGTAATTAGCATTGCTTCTAAATTATTATTGGCTGCTGCTGTATTTCAGATAAGTGACAGTATTCAAGTAATAGTACTTGGTGCATTACGAGGGTTACAAGATGTTAAAATACCTACACTAATTACTTTCATTTCTTATTGGGTAATTGGTTTTCCTGTGAGTTGGTTTTTAGGGAAAGAAACAATGTATGGCAGTTTTGGAATTTGGTGTGGTTTATTAGCCGGATTAAGCACTGCTTCAATTTTATTATATATTAGGTTTAATTATCTCACAAAAAAACTAATTTTGAATAATGAATAGTTTAAAAAATATAACTATTTATGTTATAAATAATAATGTCAAATAATTCATAAATAAAATGGAGCTTCCTAAATTTATACTTGGTGATAATACCGATTTACCAAACGCAATTTTTGTAATACATACAGAATTTCCTAGATTTATTATTAATTTAGAAAATGATGAAGTAGAATGGTTAGAAGATTTTGATACGCAAGATCAAAAAGAATTAGAAATGGAAACTGAAAATTTAATTGAAGAAGCTACTGCATTTTACGATAGAGAAGTATCACTTTATAAAGAATAATTTATTATAAATTTAATGATAGATCAACTTATACAATACGACAAGGCCCTTTTTTTATTTCTTAATAATTTAGGAACCGTAACATGGGATGGTTTATGGTTAGTAATTACACATAAGTATACTTTTGCTCCTCTTTATGGTATTTTACTGTTTTTAATGTATAAAAAAATGGGGTTAAAACCATTATTGCTTTTTATTATTGTAATTGTTTTAATGATAACATTTACAGATCAAATTACTAATGTTTTTAAAAGAGGTTTTGAACGTTTAAGACCATGCAGAACAGAAGGTGTTATGGAGCAAATGCGTTATATAGCAGCTTATTGTGGTAAGTTTAGTTTTTTCTCTGGGCATTCTAGTAACTCTATGGCTGCGGCTGTTTTTGCTGGTTTATTGTTAAGACCATATATTAAATACTTAATTTTTGTGCTATTGTTTTGGAGTGCTATGGTGGCCTATAGTAGAATATATGTTGGTGTACATTTTCCGATAGATATCATCTGCGGAATGCTATTTGGCGCTTTTTCTGGTTTTTGTTTTTATAAACTTGCAAAATATGGGCTAAAGCGTTTTGATATAGTATATTAAACTATTTTTAGTTTCGAATTATAATTTTTTAAAAGTATAATATTTCTAAGATAAATTAGAATTCCAATTGAGTGACCTATAAATAGAACAGGGTCTTTTCTGTAAATAGCATAAATTAATATAAGTAGAGAGCCTGAACAGCTTATTAACCAGAAACTTAAAGGAAATAGTGCGCTTTTGTTTTTTTCTGAATAAATCCATTGGCATACAAATCGTAAAGAAAAAATAACTTGAGCTGCTATTCCTAATAGTAGAAGGTTTACTGGAATATCTTCATGTTTAAATAAGTTACTTGTATTGGTTAAACTTATGTAATACACTAAAAGAAGTAAGGGGGTAAATAAAAAAATATAGCGTATAATAATAGGTTTGTTTTTCCAAGCATTTAGTAATTGTAAGTTTCTTATATAAATATAATAAGTAAGTATTTGACCTAGCATAATGGAAAAATCATTTCTTAAATATCCATATAAAAAAAACAAAAGAGAAGCCAATAAACTAAAAATCCAAAAGGAGTTAGGTGCCACTACCTTTTGTTTTTTTTCGCTTTTTAGCCATTGAATTAAAAAACGTAAAGAAAAAAGAATTTGAGCGATAAAGCCAATGCTATACACAATTAGACTTGTCACTGGCTTTGTTTTTTTATGTCGTAATTAATATACTTTTTTTTCATCCATAAGTAAATAAAACAATCTATAAAAGGGGTGAAAAACCTATTTCTAAAGCCAAACTTCGTTGCTCCTGAAATTCTAGGAAAGTGTTGAACAGGAATTTGTTTAACTTTTCCATTTTGTAATAAAACCATAGCTGGTAAAAAACGATGTAGTCCCTTAAACATAGGGATACGTTTGGCATAACTAGCTTTTATAACTTTTAATGGGCAACCCGTATCTAAAATACCGTCTTTAGTAAAAGCTCTACGAATACTATTTGCAATTTTAGAAGATAAATTTTTAACAATTCTATCTTGTCTATTTACTCTAATACCAGTTATTAAATCGTATTCATTACGATACTCTAATAGAAGATTAAAGTCTTTTGGCGAGGTTTGTAAATCGCTATCAATATAGCCTATAAATTCAGTATTAGTATAATCAAAACCTGCTTTAATTGCTGCACTTAAACCTCTATTTTCTTTAAACGTTAAAAAAGAAAAACAAGTATTCCTATTACAAATTGTTTCAATAAGTGCTTGACTATTATCTGTAGAGCCATCATTAACAAATAACACCAATATTTTTAATGGTGCAATTTTAATATATGCCAATAATTCTTTTTCAACACGTAGTAAATTATCTGTTTCATTAAAAACCGGGACTATAATTGTAAATTGATAGGTCATGGTAAATGGTTACAATTTTTAACAAATAGTTTTAAATTAATCGGATTAAGATAAGTCACAATTGTCAAATTTTAAATTAATTTATAGAGGCTAGTAGTTAATTGCATAGTTAATTCTGATTAGTATTTTTTTACCGTTTAGTGATTAGGTTATTATAGTCTTGCTTTGTAATCGGTTTATCTTAAAGCAGAACTCGTTAAAATCTATGTCTAGTAGAGTTGTCATCGTTTACCTAAGAAAAATATTATTTTTATCCAAGATGTAAACTTGATGTATCATAGTATGAATTAAGGTACGAAGTTAACTACTAGCCTCTATAAATTAAAATAAAAGTAGGGTAAATGCATTTGTTAGTTGTTTATATTTAGTACGTGCTCTGATAAGTAGAGTTATAGTGTAAATGAATTTAAAATTTATGAAAACAAAAATTATGAAAACAAAAATTAATCTTTTAGCTTTATTTATGTTATTCGCATTTTCTTGCGAGAACGAACAAGTTGGAGAACAAAATCAACAAGATGCTAATAGTGGAATTAATAGCCCACATTTTGTTTCAAAAAGCACAGCTAAAAGTTTGGCTGAAAATTTGAGTTTTAGAGATGGGAAAAGAAGTATTGAAAGTATAAAATCTAATGATGATGATAAAGGAATTGCACAGTTTTATACAATAAATTTTGAAAATGGAGGGTATATTATCATGTCAGCTGATAAAAGAATGGATCCGATATATGCTTTTTCAGAAACAGGGAGTTTTGATTTTATTTCTAATTATGAAATTGAAGATTTAGATACTACAGAGTATCCTCAAGGTCTTTTAGAATGGGCTTCAGTATACAAAAAAATCACAGAATCAGTTAGAAATGAAAATAAAGAACCTACAGATGTAATAAATGGCGAGTGGGATGCATTATCCAATGGAGAGTTTATTTTGTTACCAAAAGAAAATGAAGGTTCAGGTTTAAGAATGGCAAGTGATTATTTCTATAAAAGTGATAAAGAAGGAGAATGGGGACAAGGATGTGGGTATAATCAAGTATTTCCTTATGCTGCTGGTAAATGTTTAAAATCAGACGACTGTTATAAAATTCTTGTTGGTTGTGCTCCAGTTGCGTTTGGGCAATTAATGAAACATCACCAATATGCGCGGAATAAAAATTATGATTGGAATCAAATTCCTGTTGTCGGGCCTAGTGGAAAGGGATCTCAACTTCTTAAAGATATTTTTAATAAGTTTGGAACACATGTTAATGATTGTTCTTCAGACTCTTATGGATTTGGTAGTCAATTTAGTGCATTTAATTATTTTGGTTATAAAGCAACCAGTCTAACTGATAAAAATTATGGATTAGAAAGTCAATTGATTTTTAAAAAGAGACCTATATTGGTACAAGGGTTAAGAGAATCAGATGGAGCTGGTCATGCCTTTATTTTTGATGGTGCGTATGTTAAGTGTTATAGCTCAAATGGTTGTCAGGTAAAATATTCTTATATTTCTGTTAATTGGGGATGGGATCGAGCGTATAATGGTTGGTTTAAAGCTAATGCTAATGATGAAAAGGAAAGGTTTAAGATGTATAGAAAATATTTTGATGTTCAGCCATACTAAATAAGTAACTTATTCTTATAAAAGGTGTTAATGATAAAAATCACATTAATTTTTAAATAAAAAGTTAATGTGATTTTTTAATAACTATAAATGCTCGATTTTTATCGAGTCTTTTTTCTGAATTGATTAAAAAAGG
>JAHDGB010000032.1 GCA_020627885.1 Flavobacteriaceae bacterium
ATCGATAATTAATTTTTCTAGTTTCTTTATCTGTTCTTGTTGTTCTTGAATTGCATTAATTAACACAGGAATAAGCTCTGAGTAGTTAACTCCTAATTTATCATTTTCTATACGTTTATAATTACCTTTTTCGTCGCTAGGAACAATACTATGAGTCTTTACTACTTCTGGAATTACTTTTAACAACTCTTGAGCAGACAATCCTATTTTGGTTGCTTTATCTTTATCTGCAATCCCTTTTTTGCAAATTTCATCTTCCTTCCATTTATATGTAATTGTATTTAATTTAAGGATTTCATCCAAACCATACTTTAAGGGTTTTACATTTGTTTTAAACCTCATATCTGAAGTTTGAATTACACCATCATTAGCATAAACACTTGCCCATCTTTTTGATGAGCTTCCTAAAGATGCTCCGTAATTACTCGTTTGATCAAATCTTGGATGAAAACCAGCATCTGCATCTAAATACACTTCTGAAATACCATCTATAAAATACTCAACCGATCCTAATTTAATTCCTGACCCCCCAATTTCAGATTCATTCTGAAAACCTGCAACAATATCTATGGTATAGGTGTCTCCGTTAACATCTGTTAACGTAGTCCCATCTACACTAGTTCCCAAATAAGGGTAACTATCTCCAAATTCCACATAATCATTTTCAATATCTGTAGTAAAAATAGATCTGTTTTTTCCTTCTATTTCAAAATTACCAGGATAGGATGAAAGTGATGATGATCTAATTGTTAAATCATAATTATCCAAATCTATGGTTGTATATTTTACAAGAGGCCCTCCTAATTGTGCATTATTACCAGAGGCAGTTAATCCATTATTAAAAGTATAATTTGTTGATGATGTAAATGGCACCCATGCACTACCATTATAATACCAAAATCCAAAAGCATTATCCGTTTGGTATACTAATAAACCTGTAGCCGGGTTAGAGATCATTAATTTCTCTGTTTGAGTTAATCGAGGAATTAATAAACCAGAATCATTACTTTCTAGATGTAGTACAGCACTGCCATCTGGCGTTGTGGTACCAATTCCCACCTGCGCATTTAATGTTGAATTTAAAATTAATAGTAATAAAATTCTTGTAATTTTTTTTAAAGCATTCATAGTTAAGTTTTATTTTTTAATTGCATTTGTTAGATGCAATTATTTATAGCCAATATTCCTTAAAAATTATACCCACAGTGTTAAAAAAAAGCATAAAAAGACCATTAAAAACATTTAATTTTTCTTTTTTAATGAAATAATTATTTGTTTTTTTTCTATTATAGAATAATCAACTCCAAAATTTAAAGGCTAATTATTTTCAATAGTAAAAAAGTAAATTTATGTAATCTTGTAGGTTTCAGAATAGTTCATATTGTTAATAAATCATTGGGTTATTTACATATTTAACATAAATTTAAATGTTTTTATACGCAATACACAATATAACCTATTAAATACAAATAAATCTGTTAAACGTAATACTTTTACAAGTAATGTCTTAAAATACTTATATCCAAAAGCGCTTCTATAAAAATTGATGAAGCAAGATACTATAATGGATTGCAGTAATGAATATAAAATATCAAACATCGGTTTGATCTATTAGGCGCTTCACCAAATTCACCCGATAAAAAGAAGTCTCTTTATTACCTAAAAATTCTATCGATAATTAACCATAGGGTTATAAAGTCATAATTAAAACTAACTTATATCGTTTTTGAAAAATTTTTAAAAACCTGTATTGTATAATGTAGGTTTTAAATAAAAAAACATAACCTCCATCATAAAAGACTTTGGTTATGCTTTAAAAAAAACAAATTTTATGTTATGTAATCTTAATTTTTATTACTATCGATAATTAATTTTTCTAGTTTCTTTATCTGTTCTTGTTGTTCTTGAATTGCATTAATTAACACAGGAATAAGCTCTGAGTAGTTAACTCCTAATTTATCATTTTCTATACGTTTATAATTACCTTTTTCGTCGCTAGGAACAATACTATGAGTCTTTACTACTTCTGGAATTACTTTTAACAACTCTTGAGCAGACAATCCTATTTTGGTTGCTTTATCTTTATCTGCAATCCCTTTTTTGCAAATTTCATCTTCCTTCCATTTATATGTAATTGTATTTAATTTAAGGATTTCATCCAAACCATACTTTAAGGGTTTTACATTTGTTTTAAACCTCATATCTGAAGTTTGAATTACACCATCATTAGCATAAACACTTGCCCATCTTTTTGATGAGCTTCCTAAAGATGCTCCGTAATTACTCGTTTGATCAAATCTTGGATGAAAACCAGCATCTGCATCTAAATACACTTCTGAAATACCATCTATAAAATACTCAACCGATCCTAATTTAATTCCTGATCCCCCAATTTCAGATTCACTCTGAAAGCCTGCAACAATATCTATAGTATAAGTATCGCCGACAATAGAAGTTAAAGTGCTACCATCAACCACACTATCAATAAATGCGAAATCATTTCCAAAATGAGCGTAATTTTGATTAATAGAAGTCGAAAAAATTGATCTGTCTTTTCCATCAATTTTAAAATTTCCAGGATATGATGATAATGATGAAGATTTAATCCTTAAATTATAATTATCTAAATCCAAAGTCGTATGCTTAACCAAATCCCCCCCCAATTGAGCATTATTATTGGATGCTGTTAAACCGTTATCGAACGTATAGTCTGTTGATGATGTAAAAGGCACCCATGCGTTACCATTATAATACCAAAATCCAAAAGCATTATCCGTTTGATACACTAGTAAACCAGTAGCTGGATTTGAAATAAGTTGCTTTTCTGTTTGAGTTAATCGTGGAACTAACAAACCTGAATTACTACTCTCTAAGTCTAGAATAGCACTAGAATCTGGAGCAGTAGTTCCAATCCCAACTTGTGCGTGTAACACTGAATTAAAAACTAATAGCAATAAAACTTTTGTGATTTTTTTTAAAGTGATCATAATTGTTACTTTTGTTATATTATTATACAACCTCAAACAACTAATATCTTCTATTAAACATCCATTTTAAACCTACCATAACCTAAGACTTTTATTGTCAAAGTTTATGCTTAATTATTTTATTAAACAAGGCGGTAATTAATCGTATTACTATGGGTATAGATTAATAATTTAGAAAATGGAGAAACAGTTCATATTATTTATAAATTTGGGGTTATTCACATATTTTTGGCAAAAGTATTTTTAGTTTTTCAATTCTGAATAAAAAAAACTATTAAATGCAAATAAAATCGTCATAAACATCTTTTTTAATAAAACACTAATTAAATCTTGTATATATTTGGTCAATAGATATTTGTGTCGTGTCGATAGGGTTCAAAAAAAAAATATAAATACTAGGGAATACATATTTTTTATGAAAAATAAAATAATTTAGCATAAACAAATAATCCCAACCAAATACATTAGGTCGGGATATACAAAATAGATATTAATTATAGTTACTATTTAAAATGGTCTTTATCCTTTCAAAAATAAAATAATTAATTTATAAGTTAATTACTTACTTAAATACATTTTACGCCTAGAGTATAAGTTGTAAAATTCATCATCTTTTAAATCGTCAATAAATAAAATACTTTCTCCTGTACTTTTCATTTCTGGCCCTAACTGTTTATTCACATTTGGAAACTTGTTAAATGAGAATACTGGTTGCTTAATTGCATAACCTTTTAACCTTGGGTTAAAATTAAAATCTGTCACTTTTTTATCGCCAATCATTACTTTAGTTGCATAGTTTACATAAGGCTCTCCATAAGCTTTTGCTATAAAAGGGACCGTTCTTGAGGCTCTTGGGTTTGCCTCAATAATATATACCACATCATCTTTAATTGCAAATTGAATGTTTATTAATCCAACAGTATTTAATGCTAAGGCTATCTTTTTAGTATGATCTTCAATTTGAGCCATAACTAAATCACCTAAATTAAATGGAGGTAGTGTTGCATTACTATCTCCTGAGTGAATCCCACATGGTTCTATATGTTCCATTATACCAATAATATAAACATTTTTGCCATCACATATAGCATCGGCTTCTGCTTCTATTGCCCCATCAAGATAATGATCTAGTAATAATTTATTTCCTGGAATACTACGCAATAAATCTACCACGTGTTTTTCAAGTTCCTGTTTATTTATTACTATTTTCATACCTTGCCCTCCTAAAACATACGAAGGCCTAACTAATATTGGAAAATCCAAACGATCTGCAACTGCTAAAGCCTCGTCTGCAGATTGTGCCACATCAAATTCTGGATAGGGAATATCATTCTCTTTTAATAATGTTGAAAAACTTCCTCTATCTTCAGCTAAATCTAATGATTGATATGTCGTTCCTAGTACTTTAATACCATAGCGGTCTAATTTTTCTGCCAATTTTAAAGCCGTTTGCCCTCCCAGTTGTACAATAACTCCTTCAGGTTTTTCATGCTTTATAATATCGTAAATATGTTCCCAAAAAACAGGTTCAAAATACAGTTTATCGGCAGTATCAAAATCGGTCGATACTGTTTCAGGATTACAATTAATCATTATTGTTTCATAACCACATTCAGCTGCTGCCAAAACGCCATGTACGCAACAATAATCAAACTCAATTCCTTGACCTATTCGGTTAGGTCCAGACCCTAAAACAATTATTTTCTTTTTATCGGTAACTACACTTTCATTGTCAGCAAAACGTTTTCCTTCTTTTGTTTCAACATCATTTTCAAATGTTGAATAATAATAAGGTGTTTTTGCTTTAAACTCGGCAGCACAAGTATCTACTAATTTATATACCCGATTAATATTTAGCTCTTCACGCCTAGTGTAAACCTGGCTTTCTAAACAACCTAGCATATGTGCTATTTGCCTATCGCCATAACCTTTTTGTTTAGCTTCTAGTAATAAGTCTTTTTCAATCGTATCAATTTTATATGTAGAAATTTCTTTTTCTAATAAATACAGTTCTTCATATTGCTTTAAGAACCACATATCTATTTTAGTAATTTCATGAATACGACTTAAAGGGATTCCCATTTGAATGGCATCATAAATTACAAATACACGATCCCAACTCGCATAAGTTAGCTTTTCAATAATTTGATCGTAGTCTTTATACCCTTTACCATCGGCACCTAATCCGTTTCGTTTTATTTCTAACGACTGTGTTGCTTTATGTAGGGCTTCCTGAAATGAACGACCAATACCCATTACTTCTCCTACAGATTTCATCTGTAAGCCTAAGGTACGATCACTACCTTCAAACTTATCAAAATTCCAACGCGGTATTTTTACTATTACATAATCTAATGTTGGTTCAAATAGCGCAGAGGTAGATTTTGTAATCTGATTTTCTAATTCGTCCAAATGATATCCTATTGCTAATTTTGCAGCTACTTTTGCTATAGGGTAACCAGTAGCTTTACTAGCTAATGCTGATGAACGAGAAACACGAGGGTTAATTTCTATTGCTATGATATCTTCTTTTTCATCTGGGCTAACTGCAAATTGCACATTACATCCTCCTGCAAAATCCCCAATACTTCTCATCATATGTATTGCCATATCACGCATTCTTTGAAACGTTTTATCGCTAAGCGTCATTGCAGGAGCAACAGTAATAGAATCTCCCGTATGAATCCCCATAGGATCCATGTTTTCTATGGTACAAATAATTACAACATTATTATTATCGTCTCTTAATAGCTCTAACTCATACTCTTTCCATCCTATTAACGCCTTATCAATCATTACTTCATGAATAGGGGATACTTCCAAACCTCGTGTTAGCATTTCATCAAAATCCTCCTCTTTATAAACAATAGAAGCCCCAGCGCCTCCTAATGTAAAAGAGGCACGAATAACCAATGGAAACCCATATTCTTGAGCTATTTCTTTACCTTTAAGAAAAGAGGTTGCTGTTGCTTGTGGTGCCATTGGTATTCCAATTTTAAGCATGAGCTCTCTAAATTTTTCACGATCTTCAGTAATATTAATTGCATCAATATCTACTCCAATGATCTCTACATTAAAATCATTCCAGATTCCTTTTTCATCTGCTTCAATACAAAGATTTAGTGCCGTTTGCCCTCCCATGGTTGGCAATACAGCATCTATTTGAGGATGTTCCTTTAAAATCTTTATTATAGATTTTGTATTCAACGGCAATAAGTATACATGATCCGCCATTGAAGGATCTGTCATTATTGTAGCAGGGTTAGAGTTTATTAAAATAGTTTCTATTCCATCTTCCCTTAATGAACGTAAAGCTTGTGTTCCAGAATAATCAAATTCACACGCTTGACCAATTACTATTGGGCCAGATCCAATAATTAGTATAGACTTTAATTTTGAATTTTTAGGCATTTTTATATTTTAATTTTGAGTGACGCAAAAATAGTAAATCTCAGTTATAAAAAAAGGCGTTACACCCAAGTAACGCCTTAATATATTAACAATTGTTAATCATTATCTTTTATGTCTAGTTTCTGATGAAACAGATATCTTTTTTCTTCCTTTTGCTCTTCTACGAGCTAATACTTTTCTACCATTAGCAGATGCCATTCTTTCTCTGAAACCATGTTTGTTTCTTCTCTTTCTTTTTGATGGCTGAAACGTTCTTTTTGGCATTGTCTTATTTTTTTAAAATCTGAATTGTGAATTTATCTAAATCCGTTCTAGTACTTTCCTAAAACCGAGCGCAAATATAGTGCATCTTTTTTATTTGTCAAACCATATTTAAAACTTTTTTATTAAATTTTTATTCCTGTTATTTCTAACTGTTTATAATTGTGGAGTAATCTCTCTTTCTGCATAAGATAAACTAATAAACATCCTACTTATTGTTATAATTACATCATTGATACTATTTTAATACTCTATAAAATTTTCCTTATCACTCTTTTACTTAAAGATTCAATCAATAGTTATTAATTTATCATATGCATCATTTGATTAAAATTTAGTTTCTTTGCAATCCAAAAAATAACTGAATTAGCATTATAATTAATAACCAGCATTTAGATAGGCTTTTAATTACTGTGCAAAGTTAATATGACTAAAAATAGTTAATTATGTTTAATAAGAATATAAAATTAATCATTGCTGGATTAATAATAGCTACAGCAATATGGCAATTTACAGAAGGAGAAATAGGCAATGGTATTATGTTTATCTTACTCTCTCTTATATTTGTTTTCCTTTATTTTAAAAATGAAATTATACTGCTAGCTTTTTTAAGATTAAGAAAACAAGACTTTGATGGTGCAAAAAAATGGCTAAATAAAATTAGTAATCCAGAATCTGCTCTGGTTAAAAAACAACAGGGTTACTTCCATTATTTACATGGTATTATGGTCTCTCAAACCAACATGAATGAGGCTGAAACACGTTTTAAAAAAGCAATTTCTTTAGGTTTATCTATGGATCATGATTTAGCTATGGCAAAACTAAATTTAGCAGGAATTGCGTTTTCAAAGCGTCGTAAAATTGAAGCACAAAACCTATTAGCCGAAGCACAAAAACTAGACAAACAAGGTGTTTTAAAAGATCAGATAAAAATGATGAAAGACAATATGAAACGCTCACAAATACCTAAACAACATTACGGAACTGGTGGTTCAGTAAGACAGCAAAAAAGAAGAAGTAGATAAGCTATTTATTTACTTAAAAACATTTTAATAGCAACTATTAGTAAAATAACACTAAATATTTTTTTTAATAAAGCTTGATTAATTGATAATGCTATTTTTGAACCAAAATAGCTTCCTACAATAAAAAAAAGGGCAATAATTATAGAATATTTCCAATTCACTACATTTTCTCCAGATTTATAATAAGTATATGCAGCCAAAAAAGTTACAGGTATTGCTAACACAGCTAAACTTGTTCCTTGGGCTTGATGTTGCGAATATCCTAAAAGAAAAAGTAACAATGGTACCATTATAACGCCACCTCCTACTCCAAACATTCCACTTAACACACCACCTAAGAGTCCTATTAGGATCAACGTTAATATAATTGATAAACTCATTTTTTTATTCATTTTGTGACCATTAGTATATATAAAAAACACTAACTACTATTAATACCAAATTCCAAAAAATAGCAGATTAAACCCGTTACTTTTTCTTTTATTCAGAAAAAAATCAAATTTAATAACGATCATTTTAAAAAATTTAGTACACGTATTTTTTAATTTCTCAGTTTTTAAGCTTAGTTTTCTTAAGGATTAATATCATAATAGCCTTTTTCAGGAATATCTATATAATATTGTTTTCCTGAAGCATTATCCAATTTTTTCTCTCTAAGCCAAGGATTGTGAATTTTTAAAATTTTATAATTAATTCCTAAATCTTTAGCGAATTTAGAAAAATCTGTTACAGAAGAATCTACAAGTATTTTTTGAGATGGTATAGCTTTATATAAATCTTTATCTCTAAAATTAAATCCATATTTCTCTGGGTTAGATAATATTTCTTTTAATGCTATTATCCTAAACACATAACGCCCCGTTTCTTGCCCTAACAACAAATCATAATAAGTATTTACTTTTTGAGCTTTTAATCGTTTAGAAACACCTGCGTTACCTGCATTATATGCAGCAGCAGCCAAAGTCCAAGAACCTAAACGCTCCTTAGATTTTAATAAATATTTACAAGCCACCTTTGTTGCCTTCTCTAAGTGATAACGCTCATCTACATTAGAATTAACTTCTAGTCCATTTTCTCTTCCTGTTGCTTTCATTATTTGCCAAAAACCAGAAGCGCCAGCTGGAGACCTCGCATTGGTTAAACCACTTTCTATAACTGCTAAATATTTAAAATCGTTTGGTACGCCGTATTTTTCTAGTATCGGTTCTATAATAGGAAAGTACTTTTTTGCTCTTTTAAACATTAACAAGCCATTAGATTGCCAATATGTATTTACCAACAACTCTTTATCCATTCTTTCGTAAACATCTGGATCGTTAAGCGGCACTCTCTCTCCTGAAAACTCCAAATAATCAGGAACTTGAATTGCATAAACATTATAATCATTCAATGTTTTTTTTTCAAAATTCTCATCGGTTGGAGCATCCTGAAAAGCATTTATAGAAACTGCTCCTATTATAAATAACCCTACAGCTGCCAATACATTTTTTACAATTTCCATATTCAGTTGTTTTGCATAAATTTAAAAAATATTAAGTAATAATGATCCCATTTAACTCAAAATTAATCTTGGCAAATTTTCATTAAACCACTTATACTTATTAATTATCATAATATGTGTTCCGTTTTTAACTGTAATACAGTCTCCTAAACAAGAATGTGGAAAAACTGAATCTTTTTCTCCATGTATATGTATTGCTTCTGGAAGTGCTTCTTCCTGATCCCAACATACGATTTGCTCTATAGCCCAATCTAAATAGTTTTTATCATTAACAGAAAGGTATTTTTGATAAAGCGCAACCCGCTTTACAATAACATCTCCAAAGGCATATTTCGCTAAAACATCTATACTAGCCACTAACTTTGTTGGCAACAATTTATAAGCTTTAGTTTTTCTTGCTAATTTCATTTTTTTTGGTAATTCATGCTTCGTTTTTACGCTAGAAACAACTAATAATTTTTTAAATGCAATATGCTTACTCATTTCTTGTACCAAAATTCCTCCAAATGAAACACCTAATAGCACTGGATTTTTATGAGTTATCTTCAATGTCATTCGCTTTGCATAATCACTTAAACTCTCTCTATTTAAAGGGATTAACCACTCTAAAAGATGAACTTTAAATTGATTTTTTGGCAACTCTATGTTTTCAAAAATTGAAGGATTTGCTGCCATTCCTGGCATCATATAAACATGTATTAATGTCTGACTCATAAGTATTTAACCTTAAACATGATAAGTTAGTTAATTATTTTTTGTATTTTGCAAGGTGTAAAGCTAAAAAAAATTAATCCACCTAAAAATATTTGCCATGATTGATGCTGTAGAAATAGTTGATAATGAATTTTTACGTCAATTTGAATTAAAAATTGACTCTCATTTTGCTAAAATTGAATACTCACTCCAAGATCGTAAGATTTTTTTAACTAAATTAATACTTCCAGAAGAAGTCATCGATGAAGATTTTAAGAGCCATTTTTTAAGATTAGTCTTTGAAAATATTCGCGAAAGAAATCTCAGTGTTGTACCGACAAGCCCAGAGATAGCTAAATTCATTAGAAAAAATAGGCAATTCAAAAACTTATTACCTGTAGGGGTAAGAATATAATTTTTATAAAAAACACTTCATTTAATTATTATTAGATACTCAGGGCTCATAGATAAATTCTAAGCATCTAATAATAATTATATTTATGATTTTGTTAGTTCTTAATACTTATTGCTTTGTATAAATCATTGTAATATCCTCATCAGAAACTACTGTATCACCATTATTATCTGGGTCTTCAACAGAAAATGTATCTTCAATGGTAAGAATAAGTTCATTATTACTATTTAAGGTTAACGTATATGTCCCCTCTTCTTCTACAACAGTTATAATATTACCATTTTTAGCCCAAGTAAAGCTAGTATTATCAACCTCATTTACACATTCTGCACTATAAGTATAACTATCTGTTGTTCCTATTTCGATGGAAGCAACAATATCTGCATAGCTTGTTGATTTTATCATACCCGTTTTATCTACATTAAAAACAACAGTTTCATTAGTATAACAACCTGTTTCTTTAACAAGATCTGCCTCGGTTACACCATCACTATTAAGGTCTAACGGAGTAGTTGTATTTAAACTTTTTAATTTCCATGTTCCTTCAATAGCTACTGGTTCAGTATCATTGCCTGAAGCATCGTCGTCTTTAGAGCATGATGTGAATAATGATAATGTCGTGATTACGACCAGTGAATAGGTTTTTAATTTTTTCATTAGATAAGTAGGTTTTAATTAAATTTGAGTCGCTCAATATATTATAATTATCTATAAAACAATGATTTAATCACAAAAATCAAACCTTACCAATCCATCGTCATCTATGTTGGTAAGTATTACTTTCTGTAAAGTGTTAGCAAGTTCTGGGTTCCATGGTGCTTTTACTTTTACATAATTTTCAGTAAATCCTTGAATGTATCCTTCTTTATTATCATTCTCAAACAAAACAGTTCTTATAGCCCCTAATTGATTTTCGTAAAACGCACGGCGTTTTTTAACACTCAAGCCTCTTAGCATCTTACTACGCTTTGCTCTTACATTTTTAGGAACAACACCATTCATTGTTGTCGCTAAAGTATTATCTCTTTCCGAATAGGTAAACACATGAAGGTATGAGATGTCTAATTCATTTAAAAAATTATACGTATCTAAAAAATGATCGTCTGTTTCCCCAGGAAACCCCACAATTACATCTACTCCGATACAAGCATGTGGCATAACTTCCTTAATTTTATTCACCCTTTCTACATACAATTCTCTTTGATAACGACGCCTCATTAACTTTAACATTTCATTATTTCCGCTTTGTAAAGGGATATGAAAATGAGGCACAAATGCTCTACTATTAGAAACAAAATTTATGGTTTCATTTTTTAATAAGTTTGGCTCTATAGAAGAAATTCGAAAACGTTCTGCACCATCAACCTCATCTAAAGCCTGAACTAATTCATAAAAGGTATGTTCATGCTTTTTATTACCGTATTCTCCTTTTCCATAATCGCCAATATTAACTCCTGTTAAAACAATTTCTTTAATTCCTTTTGCAACAATTTCTTCAACATTTTTTAATACATTTTCTAAAGTATCACTTCTTGAAATACCTCTTGCTAATGGTATCGTACAATAGGTACATTTATAATCACAACCGTCTTGAACCTTTAAAAAGGCACGTGTCCTATCACCTATTGAATAACTTCCAACATAAAAATCGGCTTCTTCTATTTCGCAAGAATGCACTTCGCCAAAATCATTTTTAGAAAGGTCATTTATATAATCTGTAATTTTAAATTTCTCAGTAGCTCCTAATACCAAATCTACTCCATTAACATCTGCCAATTCTTGAGGCTTAAGCTGAGCATAACATCCTACTGCAGCTACAAAAGCATTAGGGTTAGTTTTTTGAGCCTGCTTTACTATAGTTTTAAAACGCTTATCTGCATTTTCTGTTACAGAACATGTATTAATTACGTAGATATCTGCATTCTCAGAAAAATCTACACGATTAAATCCTTCTTCTTTAAAATTTCTTGCAATTGTAGAAGTTTCAGAAAAATTTAGTTTACAACCTAAAGTATAAAATGCGACCTTTTTTTTCATAAATGATTTTGTAATTTCCATGTCCTTAGAAATCTCGTTATATTTACTCCATCTCATTTAAATGAGGCTGCAAACTTACAACTAATTAATTATATGATAAAACAGCTTAGTACGCATTTATTACGAATAATATTCTATTTATCAATTAGTTGTCTCGTTTTCAGCATACAATCATGTACTACAGTTAGTAATACCTCTCGAGATCATCTGGTTTTCAGATATAATGAGCACAAAAATATTGGTTCATTAGACCCAGCTTTTGCAAAAGACAATTCTGATATATGGGCTACAAACCAGTTATTTAATGGGTTAGTACAAATGGATGAGAATTTAAATGTTCAACCATGTATTGCAAAAAAATGGTCTATATCCGAAGATGCCCTTAATTATTCTTTCACTCTTAGAAATGATGTTTATTTTCATAAACATAAATTATTAGGAAAAGACTCTACTAGGACAGTAAAAGCAAAAGATTTCGAATATAGTTTTAATCGGTTATTAGACAAAAAAGTGGCTTCACCTGGGCGATGGGTACTAAATAAAGTCGATTCCTTTTCTGCTAAAAATGATAGTATATTCTCAATAAAACTAAAACAACCGTTTCCTGCCTTTTTAGGTTTATTAACCATGAAATACTGCTCAGTTGTTCCTTTTGAGGTAGTTAACTCTGATATTAGTTTTAGATCAAACCCGATAGGTACTGGTCCTTTTAAATTTAAACGTTGGGAAGAAAATATTAAGCTAGTACTTAGACGTAATAACAACTATTTTGAGAAAGATAATACTGGAGCTCTACTCCCTTACCTTGAAGCTGTAGCAATTACTTTTCTTCCAGATAAACAAAGTGAATTTTTACAATTTGCTCAAGGAAATATAGATTTTGTTTCCGGTCTAGACGCCTCTTATAAAGACGAAATATTAACAGCAAAAGGAAATTTAAGAAATAAATACTCTAAGTCAGTTAATATGATTAGAGGCCCTTATTTAAATACAGAGTATTTGGCATTTTATTTAGATACAAAAAGTACTAACATCCAATCTGAGCTACTCCGATTGGCAATAAATTATGGCTTTGACAGAAAAAAAATGATTACTTATTTAAGAAATGGCATAGGTATCCCTGCTCATGGTGGTTTTATACCTAAAGGACTTCCTGGTTACAATCCTTCTATTGGATTTAGCTACAACCCCGAAAAAGCAATAAAACTTATAAATCAATACAAAACTGAAACAGGAGATTCAAATTCGAAAATTACAATTACAACGACAAGCAACTATTTAAGTTTTTGTGAATACATTCAGAAAGAATTGCAGAAATTAGGTCTTGTTGTAAATATTGAAGTTATTCCCGCAGCCACTTTAAAAACCGCTAAGGCTAATGGTAAACTTGATATTTTTAGAGCTAGCTGGGTTGCCGATTACCCTGATGCTGAGAATTACCTTTCTTTGTATTATAGCAAAAATTTTGCTCCTAAAGGACCAAATTATACGCATTTTAAAAATGAGTTATTTGACAGTTATTATGAAAATTCATTTAGTGAAACAAATATAAAAAACAGAGAATTGCTTTATTCTAAAATGGATTCATTAGTAATGAAAAAAGCACCAATAGTTCCGCTTTTTTATGATGAAGTGGTTCGGTTTACTCAAAAAAATGTTTCAGGACTAGGTATTAACCCTATAAATCTTCTAGACATAAAACGAGTAAAAAAAACGATCAAATAATAACGTTAAATTTATAAAATTCTCTATGGTTAGTGTGGTAATTTATTTTTAATAAGCCCATATACAAAAGTGCCTATAAGTGCGCCAAATATTAAAACTAAAATACTTACAAACCCCGAACTTAATAAAACAAACATTGGCCCTGGACAAGCACCTGCCAAAGCCCAACCTAACCCAAAAATTATACCACCAAGCATATACCTAGTAAACCCTTTCTGCTTAGGTTGAATAATTATTTTATTACCATTTACATCCTTAGCTTTAACAATTTTTATATATTCAGTAATAATAATACCTATTAGTATTGCGGATCCAATAATACCATACATATGAAAGCTTTTAAACTGAAACATTTCATAAATTCTAAACCATGATGCGACTTCTGATTTAATAAATATAATTCCTAACAATAAACCTATTGCAAATAAATATAAAACTTGTTTCATCTTAAAAAATTAAAGGAAATATATAATGAACCATAACTAAACCTCCAATAAAAAAACCAATTACAGCAATAAACGATGGCATTTGGAGGTTACTTAAACCAGAAATAGCGTGGCCAGAAGTGCAGCCACCAGCATACCTGGCACCAAAGCCTACTAAAAAACCTGAAATTAACATTAAAAGAAACCCTTTTACTGTAAGTAAACGATCTAAGCTGTACAATTCTAATGGTAAGAAAGACTGATTAGCACTAACAATTCCATATGCTTTTAACTGCAAAACAACATCAGGATTCAACTGAGGCGCAATTGGAGTAAAAAAATGAAAAGCTATCCCTCCACCAATAACTACTCCAAAAAGAACCCATAGATTCCATTTATATGCTCTCCAATCGAACTTAAAAAAATCTGAATATTTACCGGCACCACCTATTGCACATAACGTTCTTAAGTTTGATGACATTCCAAATTTTCGTCCCATAAAGAGCAATAAAAACAAAACGCATGCTATTAATGGCCCAGCAACATACCAAGGCCAAGTATTATATATAAATTCCATATTTATTATTAAGCTACATTTATATTGAAGAGCAAGTAGAACTTGTAATTGGAATCTCTTCTTTTTTAATAGCAGCCATCCCTCCTGCTACATCTACCAAATTATGAATGCCTCTACTTTTTAAAATTGAAGCCGCTATTACTGAGCGATACCCTCCAGCACAATGGACATAGAACGTTTCCTTTTCTGGAAACTCATTTAAATGAATATTTAAGGCACCTAAAGGTGTTGAATTCGAGTTTTTGATATGACCAGTAATATATTCACCTGTATTTCTCACATCAAAAATTGGGATTTCTTTTGCTTTCATTAAATCTTTAAAACGTTTTGCAGATATAGACTCCATGCTATCTATTTCTCTTCCTGATGCTATCCAGTTTTTTATACCGCCTTTTAAATACCCTTTAGTATTATCGAAACCGACACGAGATAAACGAGTAACAGCCTCCTCTTCCTGCCCTTCATCAACAATCAATAGTATGGGTTGTTGCACGTTGGCAACTAGCGTTCCAACCCATGGAGCAAATCCGCCTTTTAAACCTATAAATATTGATCTAGGAATAAATCCTTTTATAAAATCTGCTTGATGCCTTACATCTAAAATTAAAGCCTCAGTTTCATTTGCAATTACTTCAAACGCTTCGGGAGATAATGCTTTTGTTCCGTTTTTTATAATAGCATCTATATGTTCATACCCTTCCTTATTCATTTTTACGTTTAAAGGAAAATATTTAGGCGGAGGCAATAATCCTTCTGTTAGTTCTTTTATAAATTCTTCTCGTGTCATATTTTCGCGAAGCGCATAATTCATCTTTTTTTGGTTACCTAAAGTATCTACTGTTTCTTTCATCATATTCTTTCCGCAGGCAGAACCAGCACCATGACCTGGATATACTATAACTTCGTTCGCTAAAGGCATAATTTTAGAACGCAAACTGTCGTAAGATAATCCGGCCAGATCTTCAACAGTCATTTCGTCAGATTTTTGAGCAAGATCTGGTCTCCCCACATCTCCTAAAAACAAAGTGTCTCCACTGAAAATGGCATGATTGTTTCCCTTTTCATCTTTAAGTAAATAAGTTGTACTCTCTAGTGTATGCCCAGGAGTATGCAGTACTTTTATTACAACATTACCTAGTTTAAATTCCTGATTATCTTCTGCTATAATTGCCTTAAATGCAGGGGTAGCTGTAGGCCCATATACTATTGGAGCCCCTGTTTTTTCAGACAAGGTTAAATGACCACTAACAAAATCGGCATGAAAATGGGTTTCAAAAATATATTTAATTTTTGCTTTGTTTATTTCTGCTTTTTCTATATAACTTTTAACTTCTCGTAATGGATCTATAATTGCTACTTCACCCTCACTTTCTATGTAATAAGCCCCTTGAGACAAACAGCCTGTATATATTTGTTCTATTATCATCTTTTATACGATTGTTTAGACTAAGCAAATTTAATTTAATTTTATGTCAAAAATGAAACATCTATTATACTTATTATAATTTTAGTAAACATTTAAGCTTTTTTAATAATTTATTATTGTCAATTTGTTTTAGTAAAAATCAATAACATTAGTTATGTATAGTTGAGTATATTTGCAAAAAAAATAGTTTATGCTTAAAGCAATTCTTTTTGATATGGATGGGGTTATAGTAGACACAGAACCTTTACATAGTAAAGCCTATCGTATGATGTTTAATGCATTTAATATTGAGGTTTCTACAGAAATGTACGAGTCTTTTACAGGGCAGTCTACCATAAACATCTGTAAAAAACTATGCGATCGTTTTAATTTAAGTAATAGTCCTGAGGAACTTGTTAATAAAAAGCGTAATAGTTTTGCCGATTTATTTCATAACGATCCCAGTTTACAACTTATAGATGGAGTTTTAGAACTTATTAAAAATTATTATGATAATGGTTTGGTTTTAATATTAGCATCTTCTGCTTCCATGCACACCATTAACAATGTTTTTAACCGTTTTGAATTGAATCAGTATTTTAAAGCAAAAATTAGTGGTGCAGATTTAAAAGCCTCTAAACCACATCCTGAAATTTTTGAAAAAGCAGCAAAATTAGCTGGAGCAGAATGTTCTGAATGTGTAGTTATTGAAGACTCTACCAATGGTATAAAAGCAGCAAAAGCTGCTAATATATTCTGTATTGGTTACGATAGTAAAAATTCTAAAAACCAAGACTATACTTTAGCCGATAAGGTAATTTCTGATTACAGTGCCGTTACTTATGAAAAAATTAAAGCTATTCTTTAACAGTAATTAACTTAGTGACCTCCCTTTTAATCGTTTATCTATTTTTTTCTTCAACTCGGTTAGTTCCTTCATTAAATCCATAATAGACGTATCATTTTCCTTTTTGTAAACATCAAACAACGCTAAATTTAAATCTTTGATAGATCTTGATGCTACTATTCTTTCATTGGTTGTTTTGGGTTTTGGAGAATTTAAAATTTCATCCGCCTTTTTGATTAAGTCCATTTGTAAGTATTTTCGTCAAATTTACAATAATATTTTTTTTAAATAAGTTTTTACAAAACAAACTCGTTATAATTATTAAACTTACTGATTAAAATCAAAAAAACCACCCATATGAGGTGGCTTTTGTTTATATAAATCATTTAAAGTCTTTATTAAATTAATCGTTTTTAATTAATTTAATAGTCTTAGCCGCTACATCAGTTTCTAGTTTTACAAAATAAATTCCATTAGCTAAATTGCTAACATTAATTGTTTCTATATTTGAATTAAAGCTCATTATACGCTGACCATTTACATTCATAACCTGAACACTTTCTAAGTTATCTACACCTTTAATAGTTACGTTTTCATTTGCAGGGTTTGGATACAATGAAACTCCTGTTAAGTCCTCTTTTTTAGTACTTAATGTGGAAAAATTTATTACTGATGTATCAATAGTTCCTACTATATCATTTGTCTCCCCCCCCGTTGCCACTGGGTAGTTAATATTCAAGAAGTTAGAATTTGTTATTCCAGATATAAGAGGGTCTGTATTATCAATTAAATAGATATCTCCTGCTGGAGGTAAAAAGCTAGGGGATTCAAAAAGTTGAAAAACAGCTAATGTAATTGGTGTACCGTTTACTGCATCTAAAAAAATATTTGTTACTCCTGGAGTTCTTAATAATTGGTATACATTGCGACCACTAGTTCCTGAAGGCCCTGGCAAAGTACCACTTCCCGCATCCCATTCTCCTTTCGGTATTGGGTACTCGCAAATAAAAAGTGGTGCGGGGCAATCATTAACAAAACCATTAGAACCAGGCGCCAATATCCATCCAGAAGTAACAGATACAACTGCTCCAATATCAGCTGAATTACCATTAGTTTCATCAAAATTAGGCGTTCCCATTAAGGCTATTTCATGGTAACCACTCCCGTTAGTACCGAGATGGCTTAAGCTTAAGTCAATACTCTGAGCCTGCACAGACAAAGCTAGCAGAGCTAACACATAGATTAAGTATAAATTTTTCATTGTTTTAAAGATTTAGGTTTGTTATTTAAATTATTTAGTTATTTTCTGGTAATTGTTCTTTTACTTTATATAAATTTGGTGATGACCCGGTATTATCGGGGTGAGACAACACAATATCTTTAATAATATTAGTATCATTACCCGATCCTTGATATTTTATTAGACCATTTAAATTAACATCAGCTGCAGTATAATCATTAAATGAATACAAATTACTATTTGATGTATTTCCAGAATGCGCTAAAACTTGATCTTTTACAATATTAGAATCGTTACTCGATCCTAAATAAACAGTATTGACATCTTCATTAGTGTTACCTGCCCACATAGCTACAATGCCACTAGGCATTCCAAATGTACTTTGCGCATTGCTCCCCCATGTAATTTGGTTATTAGCATCGGTAAAATCAACTATAGCTACTGTTTCTGATAAAGCAAAAGTATTAGCTGTCATTACACTTAAATGATTTCTATGTTTTACTGCCACATAATAATTACCTGATGAAATTTCAATTTGTACATTAGATACCCCATCAACATCTACCACATCTCCATCCCTTTGCAATAATGCAGAACGACTTCCTTTTACAAGTTCATTATTGGTTTCGTCTCTTAATTCTATCCATACCCAATCTACAATATCATCTTGTACTAATCCAGTTCCTGAGGCACCTCCTGTGTTAAAAACTGATATACTACAAGTTAAAGCATCACTGTACGGGGAAGTAGTGGGTAGGTATAATAAACGAAGGTCGTCCCTCATTAAGTTTTCTTCGCCAGAAGCCATACTTCTGGCAATCGCAGCTCCTTGTAAAAAAACTACTGGGTTTATTTTAATTCCTAAAGAGATGTATCCGTTATGAAATCCTTGTGAAAGTGAAATTGTACCATTAGAGATATCTCCAACTATAGTTTCTCCAACAGTATAGTTTAACATAACACTTCCATTAGAAAGTGTTTCTCCTGCAGAACCTATAACTTCTCGCTCTAATTGTTGTCCATAACTAAATGTTATAAATAATAACATTATTAATGTAGATTTTCCTATGCTCATTATTGATTTGGGGTTAGTTATTTTAACGTTTAAATACAAATAACATCGACAAATATAATGATTTTATGTGAAAATCCTAATTTTTTAAAGCCTTTTTTAATTTCAACGACCAGATTCAGTGACATATATGAGTATTTTTTTTAGGTTTTTACAAAAAGTGGTCTACTATCTAAAATTAATTATAAAGTCTATTATAAATAGTAAATTTCAATGCTTCCTACCCTGGCCCTCTTTTCTTTTAAAGCAGATTACTTTAACTTTGCTTCGAAATATATTTGTTGGATATTTAAAAAAAGTATTTTTAAAATTGAAAAAAAACAACTACATAAACGTTAAATGCCCCTTTTCATAACATCTATTTAATTTAGTAATTAAAGTATAGTAAAAATTATAAATTAAATTTAAGATTATGAATAGAAAAGAGTTATTAGAAGCAATAGATAAAAAGTATAAAGACATGGGGCAAGATCCTGATGTTCACTTGTCTGGTTTACTTCATGCCGAGCCAATGAAGTATTGGGATTTTATACAACTAGACGCCCTTTTAGGATTACAAACAAAACGCACTCAACTACCAGATGAAATGGTCTTTATTATGTATCATCAGGTAAATGAAATTTTATTCAAAATGATATTATGGGAAATAGATCAAGTTTCTCAGGCTGAAGATATCTTGCCTAAAAAATTCATTATGCATTTAATGAGAATTAGCCGTTATTTCGATATGCTATCTAATTCTTTTGATATAATGGGAGAAGGCATGGAATTAGAACAATACATGAAATTTAGAGATACCTTAACTCCTGCTAGCGGTTTTCAATCTGCTCAATATCGAAAAATAGAAATTGCATCAACAGAACTAATTAATTTAATTGATTACAGGTTTAGAAAAACAATAGATAGGAACACCCCATATGAACATGCCTTTAATAATATGTATTGGCAAGTTGCTGGCTTAGACCATAAAACAGGAAAAAAGAATAAACTTATGGTTAATTTTGAAGAAAAATACAAATCAGAATTAATCAATTGGATGAAGGAGTATAATACCGTAAATCTTTGGACCAAGTTTAAGCAATTACCTGAAAAATATAAAAATGACCTTAACTTGATTAATGCCATGCGACATTATGACCATACTGTAAATGTTAATTGGGTAATGCATCATTATAATGCTGCATCAAAATATTTAGATTCTGGAGTAGGAAACTCTAAGGCTACTGGAGGTAGTGAATGGCATAAGTATATGCATCCAAAATATCAAAAAAGAATTTATTTCCCCGAATTATGGAGTGAAAAAGAACAAGAAAATTGGGGAGTTACCAATTTAAATGGGTATGAAAAACTTATGAATTTAAATTAATTAGCTTCTATACTAAATAACTTTTTTAAGGAGAAGATTTATGAGTATATCTTCTCCTTTTTTAAATAATCTACACTCTTTTTAAGAAAAGGAAATTAACTCCAATGCGACTTATCTTAATATTATTCATTCAAAAAAGGCTATAATTATTTTAAATCGATTTT
>JAHDGB010000252.1 GCA_020627885.1 Flavobacteriaceae bacterium
TTTACTACTTAAGATTAAAAATATAGTTTAATAGTAAGTTATTATCATTTATAATATTATCCATTTTCATTTCTATTTTTTTATCTGGGATTATCCCTTTATTTAGTGATAGTTTTGGTACACTCACAGATTCTCTCTCTGTCCCTACTTGTAAAGCTAGTTTTGTGTTTTTTAAAGGCTTTATTCTTCTTCCAGGATGTGTACTATAAGTGCCTCCAGTTTCTTCTCCTACTATGGTCGCTAATTGATTATGCTTTACAACCGCTAACATTTGAGAAGTAGCAGATGCGCAACGACCATTTGTTAAGACGAAAATATTTTTACTGCTTATATTATTATTTATTTTTGGTATTACAATTACAGGTCTGTTTCTTCTTTTATTTAGCCCATTATCTTCATAAAAGCTTATTTCCTTATTAGTGATATATGATAATATGTGATTAGTACATTCAGGGTTTCCTCCTCTATTTCCTATTAAATCGAAAACAATTTTTTCTATATTTTCCTCTTTAATTGTTTTAATGTATGTGTCAATCTTCTCTTTAAAAAAATCAATGTTTTGTCTTCCTCTTGAGAAAAAATTAAAATTTTTAATTTTTATAATAGCAGTATTAACTTCTTTTTTCACATCTAAACTTAGCCTCGGTTTATTAATGAGTTTAGATTTGTAGCTTGGAGCAGACTCATCAACAAAATATGTGCTAATAATTTCTTTTTCAGAGTTATATGGTTTAAACTTTATTTTATACTCACTATTAAAACCAAAATAACTATGATAATAATATAAAAAATTGACATTTAAATCTCCTCTGTAGAAGTTCGCATTAAAAGCATCTGCAGAAATCGTTGTTTTTAAACTACTATATATTTCTTTTGCAGAAATTCCGTTAATTTCTAATATTTCGGAACCAACATTCATTTCTATATTTTCAACACAATTATTTATAGCATACATTTTATCATCTTCAAACCAAACGATTATTGGTAACCAATACTTATGTGCTGTTTTGAAAAATCGATTATCAACTATACGAGTATGTAAACATCCTAAACTTGTAACTATTGGAGATACTATTTGATAAAATTCCTTTACTGTCATTGAATCTTTTAACTTATCTCTTTGTGTATTTACCAAATTAGTATAAGATGTTTTGTCTATAAATTCAAATTGGGATGGATGCTCTTTTAAGGTTTCTAATAGCTGATTATAATCTTCTACTAATTTTTCTTTTTCAATTTTATCATTGAGCCTAATAAAGACAGAATCTTTAATAGTTGTTTTAAAATTTGTGTGATATAATTCTGTTTTTAAAAGCTCTATTGGATTTTCTTGATTATATACATATTTTACATTCGTAACTCCTCGCCTTTTTAGTATTGTTCTATTTGCATCAAAATTACTACGCTCAATTAGATTACCAATTGTATCAAATTTATATCTTGAATATGCATCGTTACTTCTTTTATTCACCATATAATTCCCATCTAAATCAATAGTGGCATATTTTAAGCAATTTCCTTTTTCATCATAAGTAGCAAATCCACCAGCTGTTCCTAAAAATGTACCGACAACTGGTTTGTTTTCAGCATTAAAAAATTTAAAATTTACTAAATTATTATTCTCATCATATGTCGCTTTATCTATAGCTATTCCTGTTTCATCATTTATTAAATTCAGTTTTTCATCAACATTATTCATAGATATCAATATCCCATTATCATTGAATTTGTATAATACATTATAAAACTTATAATAAGGACGCATAGGCACATTAACACCACTAAAATCTGTTCTTTTCTCTAATACAGAATTATTATCAATGTGTTTCCATTTGTATTCAAATACTTTCCAACTATTATTGATAGGCTTATCATTTTTATCATAAAACTTTAAGCTTACTCTCTTCCCTTTTTTATTATAGGAATAAACCTCTTTAAAAACTCCCATTCCGTTGGTAGTTGATTCGCCTTCTAAATTAAAAAATGTTCTTACTTCTTCATTACCAATATATTCAATTTTGGTTTTTGGAGCTAAACCTCTTTTTCCATCAAGTAAACCACTTCTATTTAGTTCGATAAGGTTGTTCTTATATAGATATTCAATAAGAATAAGTCTATTAGATGAATCATAACTTAATTTAAAGTGATTGGTGTTTTTACTTTCGTCTTCGGTTAATTGTATTCTTCCTTCAGTTTTTGAATACGGTGTTTCTCGAAATATTAAATGGTTAAAATACTTAATTGTATCAGATTGAGCAGTTAATTGCGAAACTACAAATAAGAAGAAAAGTATTAAATATTTTTTCATAGTTGATGAGTTTGAAACAAATATAACTAAATATTTAGTTACAACTAATTTATTAGTTCAAATTAATGTATTTCAAAATAATCTCATTCCTACTTCACCCCTATCGTCGCTTCGGCAAAACGTATTCTATTTACCAAAGCAAAGTTACATAACACATTACATTATAGTACACTTTTAATATTGGATGGTCCTGTGGATGATTCAATATAAAATAACATTTAGTCATAAAGTTTAATATGTGTTACTATGTAGCTATAATTCTATATTATGTAAAATATCCCAGAAGCATTCGTTATCATAAGAATAATTGGAACTTGGGTCATTAAATTTATAAGTGGTTTGGTTTGCTTCGCACTACTTGACCAATAAGCATTTCTTTTTCGGACAACTCTTTTAATTTTGAAATCTCTTGTTTCCTTTCTTCAGATTCCATCCATTGTTGTAAAGCTGGTACAGATGAAAACTTAAACAAGATCTCGTATTTATTAAGCTTTTGGCACCAACGTGAAATATGGATCAAAATAACCAGCCGGAATATCTTTTACTCCTCCCAAACCATTTACAGGGTTATTAATAATGCATTGCATTGGGTTTGATGCAATAGTCAAATTGCAAGAAAAGTTCCCTTTTTCATCTTCGATTAGATTCTGAATATTAAACACAGTTTCCTGACCAGGTAGACTACCAACAAGTCCAATATGCATATTTTGCACAACATAGTTGTCAAAACTTAAATAATAAGATGAAGGGTCGCTTGCGGCGTTTACTTTATTAAATGTAAACAAAATAGTTCCTTTTGGAATTGGCATTGACACACTTGCCTGAATTCCATAAAGCCCATAAACGGGTTCATTCCCAACAAAACCAGTTCAATTCCACAAACTTTTGTTTTGGTAGTATAAAAAAACTAATTTAGTAATAAATTAAACAACTAACTTTTATGAAACAATTTCACTTTTTAGCTTTCGTTTTTCTTTTTTTGATAAGCTGCTTAAATGCACAAACAATTACCATGAATGATTCTGGTTCGTGTATTTCTAATGATGCTACTGGAAATAATTTAACTGGAGACTTGGGTACAGTTAGTGGAACGGTAA
>JAHDGB010000033.1:0-18271 GCA_020627885.1 Flavobacteriaceae bacterium
ACTGTAGACTGTAGACTGTAGACTGTAGACTGTAGACTGTAGACTGTAGACTGTAGACAAAATTAAAAACTCAGCTTTAAAAAGCTGAGTTTTTTTATTCGCATTCGTAATTCAAAAATTGCTAATTCTCTACCCTTTCATCCAAGCCTTGCGTAGCTCTTTTTGAGCTGCAGTAGCCTTACTACTTTCTTTTAAACTCTTTCCTGTAGTGTATGATTGGGTTAATTTTGTTTTTATAACAACTTCTTGTCCATTTCTATTTAAACGTACATCTACATCTTGTCCTGGTTGCCACATAAAAACGGCAGTTAATACTTCTTGAGCATTAGCTAAATTTAAAGCTTTACCATCTATAGTTTTTATAATATCTCCAGGCTGTACACCATTTTCGGCCCAAAAACTATTTGCTTTAACAGCTTCTGAAAATGCAATTTCTCCGGTTGCTTGATTAGGCATAAATATAAATGCGCCGTCATTTTGAATATAATTTGTCTTTACCTTAGCTTCTGTTATTTCTAAACCCGTTTTCTCAAAAAACTCATTATAATTAATAGGAGTATTACCAACAACATGTTTCTGTAAAAATGCACCAACAGAAGGGTATGTCATTGCTGTAATTTCATCTATAATCTTATCGTCTTCAAAAGGTTTGTTTTTACCATATTTATTAGATAACTCTTTCATTAAAGATAAAATTCCGCGTTGTCCATTACTTTCTTCTCTTAATAAAACATCTATACACATTCCTATTAAAGCCCCTTTATTATAAACATTTAAGTACTGAGATGCATATGGCTCTTCCAAAACATTTTCACTCATTTTAGTAAAACTCATGGCATCATTCATTCCAGATGCAGCTCCTATTTTTCCTAATATTTTAGTATAAAAAGCATTGGTATCTACTAGGCCTTGATCTACTTGAAACAATGTTGCAAAATACTCTGTTACTCCTTCATACATCCATAAATGTTTAGAAAAAGTAGGCTGGTTATAATCAAAATAATGAACATCTTCAGAATGAACACTTAAAGGCGTTACAATATGAAAAAACTCATGAGAAACCACATCGGTTAACGAACTAGCCAAAGCTTCTTCAGGCATAGCTTCTGGCAAAACCACAACCGTAGATGTATGGTGCTCTAACGCACCAAAACCTTTTGGAGCATCTTCATTTTGCCCTGCTAAATATAAATATATATCATAGCGAGGAGTAGTATTTATATCTCCCAAAAAAGTCTTTTGAGCTTGCATCATTTTTTCTATTACTGCTTTTATTTTAGCTGCGGAATGTATTTTATTAGGAGAATATACGCTAAGCACAATGTTAATATCTCCTACTAAAAACTCTTCAACATCCAATTCGCCATAAAACATTGGATTATCGGTAATATCAAAATAACGAGGTGCACTATAACTAGAAGTTATAGATTTACCATCTTTGCTTGTTTTTTTACTAATTTCTTGCAAAGCCGAAGTTCTAACAAAATTTATTGGAGCAGTAACATCAAGCTTATATTGTCCCTTTTTCAAACTATCGAAATAACCTATAAAACCATGAAGATTCAATACATAATTAGTAGGCTCTATATTTGTTCCTGAGGGTGAAAAAGGAGCATCCTCTCCTATTCCTCCATTAATTTCTGTATCATACGTATCATTTACATAATACACTAATTTATCTAGTTTAGTGGCATTACTAATAGTCCATGAGTTATTATCGACCTTATTAACAGTTAACTCATTCCCTTTATAATCTAAAGCCTTAAAATCGTCTACATACTTACCAAAGTCACTAACTGAATATGTTCCTTGAATTACCCTTGGTAACCTGTAAGTTACTGTTTCTGATGTAAAACGACCAGGATTTATGGTAACTGGAACTTTATCGTTAAGAACTTGGGTTAAATTTATAGCTGCAGCTATAGGTGTTGTTGTTGCTAAATCATTACTTGTTTTTTTGGTTGAATTACAGCCCACAAGCAACATTGCTGCAATAGCTATAGCTAATGTTTGGTTTTTCATTGGTTTAATTTAAATGTTAGGTTGTCAGTTATATTCCAAAAAAAAGAACAGGTAATAAGTTGAATTTTTACAAGAAATTTAACTTTCAAAAAAATGACATAAGAACAAAAATAGGTATTGTTAAATGGTTATGCTATTAACTTTTTGTTAAATTGCGCAAATGCAAGAGCCTTTAGTTAGTATTCTTATTCCCTTTAAAAACACTTTTTCTTTTTTATCAGAGTGCTTAAACTCTATTTTAAATCAAACCTATACCAATTGGGAATTAATTATTGTCGATGATTTCTCAACAGACAAAAGTTACGAATTAGTAACAAAATATGCAAAAACTGAAAAAAGAATAACGCTTTTAAAAAACAATAATTCTGGTATTATTAATGCCTTAAGGTTAGCCTTGCATCATAGTAAAGGAACTTTAATTACTCGTATGGATAGTGATGATGTGATGCATAAAGAGAAGATCGAAATATTAACTAAAAACTTATTATTATCTGGAAAAAAGCATATTGCTACTGGTTTAGTAAGGTATTTTTCTTCTAATGGAATAAGAGAAGGCTATAAAAAATACGAGGAATGGTTAAACCATTTAACCATAAAAGGGACTAATTATTCAGATATTTATAAAGAATGTGTTATCCCCTCACCATGTTGGATGGTATATAAAGACGATTTAATTGCATGTAATGCTTTTAATTCTAATCGATATCCGGAAGACTATGATTTAACATTTCGTTTTTATGAATGTCAACTTAAAGTCATTCCTTGTAATAAAGTACTTCATTATTGGAGAGATTATCAAATGCGAGCCTCAAGAACCGATAGTAATTATGCCCAAAATAGTTTTCTAGAACTTAAAACACATTACTTTTTAAAGCTTCATTATAACCCTACAAAACAACTCATTATTTGGGGTGCCGGAAAAAAGGGAAAAACATTAGCTAAATTACTTATCAAAGAAAATATTTCTTTTGAGTGGATTTGTGATAATCCAAAAAAAATAGGGAAACACATATATAATAAGTTGCTAAAACCATTTACTTATATAAAAACAATTAAAAACTCTCAAAGTATAGTTACTGTTGCCAATACTAAAGAACAACTAGTTATTCGTAATTACTGTTTACAACAAAACAAACAACAAATGGTGGATTATTTCTTTTTTTGTTAGGTTATTACTCCTATAAATTGTTGATGAAATCTGTCCGGTATAGTTTTAAAGATTTCATAAATTTTAATATCTGTATATTTTTTTCATTTGCATTTTCTATATTTGATTAATCAAAATAACCAATGCAGTTTAAACATCCAGAACTTCTTTACGCCTTATTTTTACTGCTAATCCCTATTATTGTTCATCTTTTTCAGCTTCGTAAATTTCAAAAAGAAAACTTTACTAATGTTGCTTTCCTAAAAGAGGTGACATTACAAACGCGAAAAAGCTCTCAAATAAAAAAATGGTTAATATTATTCACTAGGCTTGGTATTCTTGCTTCTATAATTTTTGCTTTTACACAACCCTATTTTTCTAAAAATGAACGACTAAATACTAATAAGGAAACAGTTATTTATTTAGACAATTCTTTTAGCATGCAAACCAAAGGAGAGAAAGGTGTTTTATTAAAACGAGCTGTACAAGAATTAATCGAAAATGTTCCAGAAACAGAAACTGTATCGATTCTTACCAATAATGATGCCTATAGAAATACTTCAATAAAAACAATTACTAATGATTTGGTTGAATTAAAATTTTCGCCAAATCAATTAACATATAATGCTGCATTATTAAAAAGTAAAAAACTATTTAGTAAAGACCTCTCTACAATGAAACGCATTATAATGATTAGTGATTTTCAGCAAAAAAAGGAAAATTTCACAATAGAAAATGATTCGACTTATAGCATCAATTTAGTGCAACTAAACCCCGTGAAAGCAAGTAATATTGTTGTAGACACACTTTATATTTCCAAAAAAAGCACCAATAATATAGAATTAACTGCAGAAATAGTATCTAATGAAGATATGGAAAATTTTCCTGTAGCCTATTATAATGATAATAATTTAGTTTCAAAAACTGCAGTATCTTCTAACGAAAATAAAGCCGTTTTCACAATCCCCTCTAATACTATTATAAACGGTAAAATAACCATTAATGATCCTTATTTACAATTTGATAATACTTTATTTTTTAATATTAATGAAAATGAAAAAATTAATGTTTTAGCTATAAATGAAGCAGATGATTCCTTTTTAAAACGTTTATATACTCAAAATGAGTATAATTATACTGCTTTTAAAAGTAGTGCTGTAGATTATAATAGTATTGACAAGCAAAATTTAGTTGTTTTAAACGAATTACAAACAATTCCAAGCTCTTTAAGAACAACCTTAAATGCCTTTACAAAAAAAGGAGGCGTCATAATTGTAATACCGAGTATAAACTGTAATATGCAAGCTTATAATCGCTTTTTAAATCATTTTGGTTTTTCTTCTTTTAAAGCTTTGAATAAGAATGAAAAACGATTAACTAAAATTAACTACACTCATCCCATTTATAAAGAAGGTGTTTTTGAAAAGCAAATAAATAATTTTCAGTATCCTAAAATAAAATCTTATTACGAACACGATAAAAATTCTGGTTCAAATATATTACAATATGAAGATGGAAAACCGTTCTTATCTCAAAGAAACAACACCTATCTATTTTCTGCAGCTTTAAATGATAGTAATACTGATTTTAAAGATATTAATCTCATAGTCCCTACATTTATAAACATTGCAAAACAAAGTTTAAATAGTACAAATTTATATTATACTATCGGAAACTCTAATACTTACGATGTTTCTGTTATGTTACAACAAGATGATATTTTAATGTTAGAAAAAGGGAAACAAAACATTATTCCTGAGCAAAATTATTACAATAATAAGATAAGTATTACCACCAATGAAACGCCTGAAAATGCAGGAGTTTATAATATAAAAAACAAAACAAAGCATATTGAAAAAGTAAGTTATAATTATAACAGGTTAGAAAGCAACTTAAACTACTTAGACCTATCTATTTATAAAAACGTAACGATTAATAATTCTGTAAATAAATTATTTGATACACTAAAAAGTGACAACGCAATTTATGTGATATGGAAATGGTTTATTATTTTTGCGCTGCTATTATTAATTATTGAAATGCTCATATTAAAATATTTGAAATGAACGTACTTATAAAGTCTGCAACTATTATTGATTCTAAAAGTGATTTTCATAATACAGCTCAAGATATTTTAATTGAGAACGGTAAAATTTCTAAAATTGCACCAACAATAAAAAACCCTAAAAAGTATTATGAAATTAAATTAGATAATCTTCATATATCTCAAGGTTGGTTTGATAGTAGTGTATGCTTTGGAGAACCAGGTTATGAAGACAGAGATACAATAGAAAACGGGATGCTTACTGCTGCAAAATCTGGCTTTTCTACCGTTGCTTTGCAACCAAACACTAATCCTGTTTCAGATAATCATTCTGCTATTGTTTACGCAAAAACCAAAGCTCAAAAAAAAACAGTAAACTTACTAGCTATAGGTGCATTAACCAACTCTAGTAAAAGTATAAATTTAGCAGAATTGTTTGATATGCATACTGCTGGAGCGGTAGCATTTTACGATTATAAAAAGCCAATTACCAACCCTAATTTATTAAAAATAGCATTACAATATACAAGTAGTTTTAATGGCTTGGTTTGTTCCTTTCCTCAAGAAATTCAAATCTCTGGACTTGGTGTAATGAATGAAAATACAACCAGTACAACTATTGGATTAAAAGGTAGTCCTAATTTAGCTGAAAACCTTCAGGTCGCTAGAGATTTATCCATCTTAGAATATACAAGTGGCAAATTACATATACCTACGATATCAACAGCCGAAAGTGTTAAGTTAATACGAGAAGCTAAACAAAAAAAACTTGATATAACTTGTAGTGTAGCTATACACAATTTGTTTTTTTCTGACCATGTTTTAAGTGATTTCGATACACGTTTTAAAGTAAGCCCGCCTTTAAGAACTCAAAATGATATCAATGCTTTAATTGAAGGCCTTAAAGATGGTACTATCGATTTTGTAACAAGCGACCATAACCCTATAACTATTGAGGATAAAAAAGTAGAGTTTGATCTTGCTAAAGACGGTACCATAGGTCTTGAAAGTGCATTTGGTGCTTTAAACACATTATTTACAACTAAAAAATCTATAAACCTACTCACCAAAGGCAAAGAACGTTTCGGAATGGAAACACACCCTATTAAAGAAGGAGAATTAGCAGACCTGACACTTTTCAATCCAGATATAAAATATACTTTTATTAAAGATCATATCTTATCCAAATCGAATAATAGCATATTTCTTGATCAAAATTTAAAAGGCAAGGCATATGGCATTATAGCAAATAATAATAAAATATTATAATACTAGTACATGGATAACAATACCATTAAAAAAGGCAAGACTCCTGCAGTTGTCGCCTATTTAACAATAATAGGCTCTGTTATTGCACTTATTATAAATAGTGATAAAAAAAACCCTTTTGCAGCATTTCACATAAGACAAGGTTTGGGTTTGTGCTTAACTTATATGATTTTAGGTTATTTTGTTAGTCAGTTTGACAACTGGCTAATTTCTATGTCTTTTTGGATTGGCTTGGGCATGTTATTTCTTTACGGTTTAGTTTCTGCTATTAATGGCACTACGAGAATAGTACCAATACTCGGCCCGTTATATCAAAAAATATTTTCAAGCATAGGTAATTAATGAAAAACTTAAGTTTATTTCATATAGTACGAGAGTCATCTTTAAAAAAAAATGCCCCTTTATTATTAATGTTTCATGGTTATGGCAGTGATGAAAATGATTTATTTTCTTTTGCTAGCGAATTACCCGAAGAGTTATTTATCATATCTGCTAGAGCACCATATGCCATGCAACCCTATGGAAATGCGTGGTATGCCATAAATTTTGACGCAGAAAACGGGAAGTGGAGTGATGATGAGCAAGCAATAACATCGAGGGATTTAATAAGTAAATTTATAGATGAAGTAATAGAAAATTACCCGATTAACAAAAATAACATCTCACTTTTAGGCTTTAGCCAAGGTACTATTTTAAGTTATGCAGTGGCACTTACCTATCCCGAAAAAATAAATAATGTAATAGCTTTAAGTGGATATATAAATGACAAGCTTTTTATAACTAAATCGAAAACGAGTTATGAGCATTTAAATTTTTATTGCTCTCATGGTAACGTTGATCAAGTAATACCTGTAGACTGGGCAAGACAATCTCCTAAACTACTTTCTGCGTTAGATATAAAACATCAATATAGCGAATTCCCTGTGGGGCATGGTGTTGCTCCTCAAAACTTTTATGAATTAAGAAATTGGCTAAAAGAATTAATTTAATGGGTATATAAAAGATTCTAATAATTTAAAATTTAGCTCCTTTTTTTCCGTAAGTTCATATTTAATAAGTAACTCTCCCGAGATTTGTCCATCAGTATAATCTGCAATAATCCACTTATGGTTTAAAATTTTCACTGTATTAATAAGCACTTTACCCCCGTTCATTGAAACATATGGAATTAATGGGTGCTCTTCTCCATCATAATTATTAAGCTCATGCAGACTATCATTAATAAGTGGAATCATCGTTTTATAATCTAGTCCCTCTTTTTCTAAATAATCTATAGAAGCATCATTATTTTCTAAATTAAATTGAGAAAGCTTAAAAACTTCATCTTTTAATTTAACAATAGAATCTTTGTAAATTCCTACTTGTTCTTTAGAATTAGCTACCTTAAAATTACTGTCATTATATATATTTTTAGAATTAACAAATTGAAATAACAGTAGTAATAATGTAAAAACGAATAAGTACATAAAAATTTTATTCTTCATAATATATTTAATTTAATAATTTCTTTCTTTTAAAGCGTTAAAACTAAACCATCATAAGCCAAAAACACATTTTCTGGTAATTTTTTTTCTACTTCATTATGAAACCCTAATAAATGGCTAATATGAGTAAAGTATGTTTTTTTTGGCGCTAATTTAGCTACTATTTCTAATGCTTCATGAATATTAAAATGAGAAATATGCTCCTCTTCCCTAAGGGCATTAATAACTAAAACATCTAAATCTTTAAGTTTCATTAGCTCCTCTTCTTTTATTGTTTTCATATCGGTTAAATATGCAAAATTATTAAACCTAAAACCAAAAACTTGTAATTTATGGTGATAGCCATTAATAGGAACAACATTCAAGCTTCCTAACTTAAATGTTTGGTTTTTAATTTTATGCTCCTTAACCCTAGGTATACCAGGATACATATTCTTAGTTTCAAAAATATAAGCAAAACGTTTTCTTAACTCTCCCAAAACACGCTTATGTGCATAAATAGAAATATCGCCTTGGCGAAAATAAAAAGGGCGAATGTCATCTAATCCTGCCGTATGATCTGCATGCTCATGAGTAAAAATAATGCCATCAATATGAGGGCAATTTACCCGAAGCATTTGCTGTCTAAAATCTGGACCACAATCAATTATATAATTAAAATTATCCCATTGAATTAAAACAGAAACACGTAGTCGTTTATCCTTTGGATTGGAGCTTAAACACACAGGGTGTGTGCTTCCTATTACTGGAATGCCTTGAGAAGTCCCTGTGCCTAAAAATGTTATTTTCAAAAAGTACTATTATTATACCCTACATCTATAACAACAAATGCTTATATTACATTAAGTTTATTGCTATGCAAATATATAACACATATGTTAAAGTTAAATAAGCAATACTTATATAGAACTGGTTAAACAAAAATAAGTTATTTTTTTTGTTTACTATACTAATTTGATACATTTGCAACGTATAAATATGCCAATTTTATTATGGAAATAAAGCTAAAAGGAGATAAAAATATTCAAAGCGTTCTTTCACTAAAAGATAAAGCCCTACGCATTAATCTTAACGAAAATATTTATGGGAGTTTTTCTGAAATTGGTGCTGGTCAAGAAACTGTTCGTCATTTTTTTAGAGCTGGTGGCGGATCTGGAACTATAGCTAAAGCAATGTCTGCATATGACAAAGATTTTAGTGATGCTATATATGGTATTGAAAGTGACAAACGCTATGTCACTGAAAAACGTTTACGTAAAATGCTAGATCACGAAATAGGACTTATAGAAGAACGTATTACTAGAGACAAGCACCCAAATAAAATATTCTTTAGTTATGCTAATACAGTAGCCACCATAGATTTTGCAAAAAAATACAAGGGACATGGATGGGTTGGTATAAAATATCAAATAGATCCTGAACAAGAATATAACGAAATTGTTTTACATATAAGATTTAAAGAAAATGATGCACGTTTACAGCAAGAAACTTTAGGCAAGCTTGGTACAAATTTAATATATGGAGCTTTTTACAAGTACAATGAACCTAGAAAGCTTTTACGCTATTTATATGATCACTTAGATAAAGATCAGTTAGAGATTGATACCATTAATTTTTCTGGTCCAATTTTTAAAGAGGTAGATAATCGTATAATGAGTTTACAACTCGTTAAAAATGGAATGACTGAAGCTATTATGTTTGCTCCAGATGGAAATAATGTATTACCAGCCAAAGTACTCTACAAAAAAAACATACTAGCCTTGCGTGGTAGCTTTAGACCTGTAACCAAAGTAAACATGGACATGTATAAAAAGTCCTATGAAATGTTTTTAAAAGAAAGTAAAGTAGACAAAGAAAAAACCCAGGTCGTTTTTGAAATTACGCTTTCTAATTTAAGAGCTGAAGGAGAGATAGATGAACAAGATTTTATGGATAGAGCAAAACTACTTTGCTCATTAGGACAAACTGTACTAATATCTAACTTTCAAGAATATTATAGATTAGTAGAATATTTTTCGTTATACTCTAAAGCTAGAATGGGGCTAGCAATGGGTGTTAATAATTTAATCGATATTTTTGACGGAAAATATTATCGTCATTTAAGTGGTGGTATTCTTGAAGCATTTGGTAAATTATTTTTTAAAGACCTACGTGTATACTTATACCCTATGGAAAATGAAAAAGGAAAAATAATAAATAGCGATACTTTAAAAGTTCATCCTCGAATGAAAGAATTATACAAATTCTTTAAATACAATGGGAAAGTAGTCGATATTGAAAATTACGAAAAAGAAAACTTAAATGTTTTTTCTAGAAAAGTTCTTAAAATGATTGCTTCAAATGAATTAGGATGGCAAAAAATGCTTCCTGAAGGCGTTTCTAAACTTATTATGGAAAAAAGCCTTTTTGGTTGTGAAACAGAAGAAATACAAAGTAAATCATAAGCATACAAAAATCCCGCCTATTAAAGGCGGGATAATTTAACACTAATAAAATAAAATCAAATATTAGGTTCAGCTCTGTTTTAGTAGTTTTTAGTTAGTTTTGAGCTAAACCCTTTTTCTTTATATATTCTGGAGAATTTAAAAATAAATTTTCCACATGATACTCCCAGTCTTTTGCTATATCAAAGTAACTGGAGTTTACTTTTGCCATAATTTTATTACAATCGTCACATACATGCTTATATCCTAAAAAATAATGTCCAAATTCGTGATATGCAACAACTTTAAGAATTTCAGAATCCAAAAGTGTCATCCAACTAAATATAATTTTTTCTACTTGATGATCATTATCCCTAACCAACATTCCTAAAGTACCTCCTTTTGGTGTTATTTTTAAGGAATCAACAATTGCTATCTCTTTTAATTTAAATAGCTTTTCAGAATAATCAATATCATATTTCTTACAAAGTTTTAAAAACTCATCTAAATGTGGCTGTATTAATCCATCTGTTTTTAAAACATTAGAGTTTGCTGATCTATTTGGTATTTCATAACTCGCTTGCTGAGCAAAGCTTCCAATACTAATGAAAAAAACAGATAATAATAAACAGTAGGTACGTTTCATATAAATTTGGGAATTACATTGACACATAGCTAACTTAACACATTATTTCGATAAATCCAAATAAAAATTGCATTTTATCGACAAAAAAAGCTTTTAAGCGTAAAAATATTTAAGTTTAACGATAATTACAGTATAGAGTTTAACTTAAAAGTTAAGGTATTTATGAAAAAAATATAGATTTAAAATAATTTTTTATAAAGCACAAAAAAAGGAGAAGCTTAGCTTCTCCTTTTAATTATATAATTAAAAATATTAAATACTATCTATGTATTAGTTAGCATTTATAACTCTAAATTGTGTTCTTCTATTAGCTCTATGCTCTCTTTCAGTACAAGAAACACCATCAGCACATCTGTTAACCAATCTAGACTCTCCATAACCATTAGAAACTATTCTACTAGAGTTAATTCCTTTAGATATTAAGTAATTAGTTACGGCTTGTGCTCTTCTTTCAGATAAAGATCTGTTGCTTGTTTTAGATCCTCTAGAATCTGTATGTGAAGCAATCTCAACTGAAACACCATCACCTAATACTGGTAATAATTTAGCATCTATTTCAGCTTTTGCAGCAGCAGTAAGGCTAGCTGAACCTAAATTCCAGTTTAAGTTAAGATCATTATATTCTACAATTTTACAATCAACTTCTTTCCAAGTCGTTAAGCCACCTTTCTTCTGCAATACTTCTTTAGTAACCGTTTTGTTAATTGCAGGAACCACTACCTCTTCTACTCTAGCATCACTAGCTAAAACTGTACGTTTTAAAGATGTTGTTTTTTGTGCAATATCAATAGCTCTTGTTGTTGGAGGCGTTACCATTACAGTGCGCTTCATTGTTTTTGTTACTGCAGGAATATCTACAACTCTTGTTGTTTCTGGAGTAATTATTGTCTTTTTAATAGTAGTTGTTTTTGCAGGGATATCAATAGCCCTTGTTGTTGGCGGCGTCACCATTACTGTACGTTTCATAGTTTGGTTAGCACCTGGCTTATCGATAACTCTTGTTGTTGCTGGAGTAGCAACTATAGTACGCTTCATTGTTTTTGTTACAGCTGGTATTTCAACAACTCTTGTCGTTGGAGGTGTTACCATTACTGTTCTTTTAACTTCCTTTGTTACTGCAGGAACGTCTATGACTCTCGTTGTTGGTGGCGTTACCATAACTGTTTTTGTAACTTCTTTAGTTACAGCAGGAATATCAACAACTCTTGTAGTTGCTGGAGATACTAATACTCTCTTCTTAACTGTTTTAGTAATTGCAGGAATCTCAACGACTCTAGTTGTAGGTGGTGTTACCATTACTGTTTTCTTAACTGTCTTAGTTACAGCAGGAATATCAATTACTCTAGTAGTAGCTGGAGTTTGGATTACTCTCTTTGTATAGGTACCTGTTCCACAATCTGAAGAAGAAGCTCCAGAAGTATTACAACCTGGAGTAGTTATTACACTAGCATCTGCTACTAATTGAGTTGTACTTACGGAAATATTCTGAGCTGGTACATTTTTGTAACACCAGTATCTACAATCGTTAGGATCGCTAGATGCACAATCGGCAGCTGGTGTATCACTCATACCCCACTTTGCCGTAGCTGGCTTAGTTTCTACAACTTGGTAATCTGTAGAGAATTTTGCTGGAACAACCTTTAAAGTATTTCCATACTCTCTTTTTTTGTAAGTTAATGTTTCTGTTCCCCATTTAGCAGGTATAACTTCTAAACGTTGACTCGCTTCTTGAACAATAACTGTTTCAGTCTCAGATCCGTACTTAGCAGGAACAATTTGCACCTTAGAAGATGCAGGTTGTACAATAACCTCTACATTTTCAGTTGCCCATTTAGCAGGTACTACAGACATTGTTTGCCCAGCCTCCTTAACAACTACAGTTTCTTTTCTTGTTTCATATTTTGCAGGTACTACTTCAAGTTTTTGGTAACCTTGTTGAACAATTACTGTTTCAGTTCTTGTTTCGTATTTAGCAGGTACGACTTCCAAACGCTGACTTGCCTCTTGTACAACTACTTCAAAATTTTCAGTTCCTAATTTAGCAGGCACAACAGCTAAAGATTGAGAAGATGTCGCAGATTCTACTTGGAATGTTTGCGTTTCATATTTAGCAGGCACTACCGTTAATTCTTGGTATGCAGCTTGAGTTTCAATCACTTCAGATGTAGTATCAACAGATCCTGGAACTTTTTCAAGTCTTTGTGAAGCTCCCTGTGCAACTACTTCAAAATTTTGTGTTTCATATTTTGCAGGTACTACCGTTAATTCTTGCCCAGCATCTTGAATAACCACTTCTTCATTTTGAGTAGTATATTTTGCAGGCACTACTTTTAACTTCTTGTATGCTGGCGCAACTTGAACTGTAACGTCTTGGTTTACCCAAACATCAGGGGTTACACAACGAACATAACATTTTCCCGGTTCGGGATTCGTTGGTAAATCTTGAGCAAATGCGGTAATGCATACAACTAAAGACAAGATTGTTAGTAATGTTTTTTTCATTTTGTCGAAATTTTAAGTTTAATGGTTATTAATTAATTATTGTTTGTGTTATTTAATTTAATAAAAATAATGATTTAAAATTAAAAAAAACTTTTATTATAATTTTAAACCCAAGTTGTTATCAATTCATTTTTAGAAAAAAGATATTCACTTAATTAATTTGCTAATTTTTCGGCAAAACTAAAGGATAAACTATATTTCACAACACTATTTACATCCAAATATTTAACATTTCGATTAAAGACATATTTAATCGACAAGCTTTCAGCAAACTCAATTAAACAATTAATTTACAAGTCATTAAACTTCATCCGTAACACTCCATATATTTCCTTTTTACAAAACATTGTTCATTATTATAATACTTTTCTCACGTTAATCGTATTCAATATAAAAAGCAGTTTAAGTAAGCTGCTTAGTTTTCTTCTTAATATCTTTAAATATTTATCATATTTTATTACTCATAGAATTACTAAAAAGAAGACAGCATAAGCCATTAAAAAAAATAGAGATGAAAATAATTTTAGTTTACGCTCATATCCTCTTATTTTTGTAAAGTATTTTAAAAATTAGTAAATGATAAATCAAGATCACATTAAAGATCTACAAAAACGCCTGCAATTATTAAGGCAATATCTTTGACATAGATGCAAAATTAATTGAAATTCAAAACGAAGAAGAGCAAACTTTTGATCCTAACTTCTGGGAAAATTCCAAAACCGCAGAAGCCGTTATGAAATCACTTCGAATTAAAAAAAAATGGATTAATGACTACGATATAGCTGTTACATTTTTTGACGATTTAGAGGTTATATATGAATTTTATAAAGAGCAAGAGGCCACTGAAGAAGATCTTAAAAATCGCTATTCAGAAACAATTTCTTCAATAGAAGATCTTGAATTTAAAAACATGTTATCTAATGAAGGAGACTCCCTAAGTGCCGTTCTACAAATAACAGCAGGTGCTGGAGGTACAGAAAGTTGCGATTGGGCAAATATGCTAATGCGCATGTATTTAATGTATGCCGAAAAAAACAATTATAAAGTAAAAGAATTAAATCACCAAGCTGGTGATGTTGCTGGAATAAAAACTGTAACACTAGAAATTGAAGGAGACCATGCTTTCGGTTGGTTAAAGGGGGAAAACGGTGTGCATCGCTTAGTACGAATCTCTCCATTTGATAGCAACGCGAAACGCCATACAAGCTTTGCTTCTGTATACGTATACCCATTGGTAGATGACACCATAGAAATAAATATTAACCCAGCAGATATTGAAATAACTACTGCAAGATCTAGTGGCGCTGGTGGGCAAAATGTAAATAAAGTAGAAACAAAAGTCCAATTAACTCATAAACCATCTGGAATACAAATTTCATGTTCAGAAACACGCTCCCAACACGATAATAGAACCAGAGCAATGCAAATGCTTAAATCTCAACTTTACGAGATAGAACTACAAAAGCAATTAGCACAACGAGAAGACATTGAAGCCAATAAAATGAAAATTGAATGGGGTAGTCAAATACGAAATTATGTTATGCACCCATACAAATTAGTGAAAGACGTAAGAACAGGACACGAAACAGGAAATGTAGATAATATAATGAACGGGGATATTGATTCTTTTTTAAAGGCCTATCTTATGATGATGGGACAAAACAATAACACTGAACCTACTTTGTGAATTTTTAGTTTAAATCTAACAAAAAAATAAAATGATTACCATATACCACAACCCAAGATGTAGCAAATCTAGAGAATCTTTAAAAATTATAGAAGACTCAAAAAAAGAACATCAGGTCGTTAAATACCTAGATGATGTATTAGATGCAAAAAAACTAAATCATATTATTAATTTATTAAAAATTAAACCTATAGAGTTAATCAGAAAAAAAGAGACATTATGGAAAGAGAACTTTAAAAACACACATTTCTCAAACAATGAATTAATAGACATTATGGTTAAACATCCAAAACTTATTGAACGCCCCATTATTATTAATGGTAATAAAGCAATAATAGGAAGACCTCCAAAACTCGCTTTAGACATTATCTAGAATATTTCAAAAAACACAAAAAAATCAATATTAAAAGTTAAAAAAAAATACATTATTAGTGTTTTTTTATGCATATTATTAATTTTATTGTAATTGTTGAAAAGTTGTTAAAAAAAAGTTTGGTTAATAAGAAATAAGTACTAACTTAGATTTCAGAAAGGTTTTGCATCATTTTTTTTATGATACAATCTATCTGTAACTAATTAATAACTAACTCCATACTCCCTAACTAAAATGATAGTAATTTATCACAATCCTAACTCCATTTCTTCAAGACAATCTTTAAAAATTCTAGAAACTAGTAAACATCAACACCAGCTTATAAAATACAAAGCAAAAACTCTTGATGTTATAAAACTTCGAAAAATAATTAAGTTACTACAAATTAATCCCATAGAACTCATAAGGACGGAACACCGTATCTGGAAAGACAATTTTCAACACCTTATAGATTCTGGTCATGAATTTTCTGAAACTGAATACATCAATATCATGATCGAATACCCTAAATTAATTGAGCGTCCTATTGTTATAAATGGAGAAAAAGCAGTTATTGGTAAGCCTCCTAAAAAGATTTTTGATATTTTATAAAAAATCAGAACATTTATAAGCTACAAATTATATTTTTGCTAAAATTAATACATTTTTAGCTAAATATTATGCATAACCTAATTAAACCCTCTCTCTTATTTATTTTAAGTTTTTCTAGCACATTTCTTGTTTTCGCTCAAAAAAACAATAATAAAGAGGTCATTATTACTGGGGCAATAGTAGACGGAAATACCAAAGCTCCTTTAGAATATGCTACAGTAATTTTTACTAGTCTAAGAAATAAAAAAAACATTACAGGAGGCATAACTGATTCTGAAGGAAAATACAGTATCCCAGTAAAAACTGGGGTATATAAAATCTCTTATGAATTTATAGGATTTAAAACCAAATTTATTTCTAGCATAAAAATTACTAAAACTGAAAATTTAGAAACTCAATTTTTAGAGCCAGATTTAGAAGCTCTAGATGAAGTTGAAATTATTGCTGAAAAAACCACGGTTGAAATTAAATTAGACAAGAAGATATATAATGTTGGTAAGGATTTAACAGTAAAAGGAGGCACAGTTAGCGATGTTTTAGATAATGTCCCCTCTGTATCTGTAGATGTTGAAGGAAATGTAGCGCTTAGAGGCAATGACAATGTTCGTATTTTAATAAATGGAAAACCTTCTGGACTCGTTGGACTAAACTCTACTGAAGCACTCAGACAATTACCAGCTGAATCAATTGAAAAAGTTGAAGTAATCACTTCTCCATCTGCACGATATGATGCAGAAGGTACTGCCGGAATTTTAAACATTATTTTAAGAAGAAGTAAATTACAAGGATTAAATGGAGCAATTACAACAAATACAGGTTATAATTTAGCCGTTGGAGTTTCTGGAAATATTAATTACAGAACTGGAAATGTTAATATTTTTAGCACCTCTGGAGTTAACTATAGAGAGGTGCCTGGAAACTCCTCTTCTTACACTCAATATATAGAAACAGGTAATTTTTTAAACGAATCTAGTAATTTTAATCGTATTAGAAAGGGAGGTAATACAAATTTTGGTTTGGAATGGTATTTAAACAACTCTACCTCAATAACAACCTCTGTACTATACAGAAGTAGAGATAACAAAAATAATACGACTAATATAATAAATCAATTAGATAACAATCAAAATTTTATATCTAGTACAACTCGCTTTGACCCAGAAATTGAAAATGGGAACACCGTTCAATACGCTTTAAATTTTGATAAAAACTTTAAGACCAGTGGACATAAACTTACATTAGATTTTCAATATGAAAATACTGATGAAAAAGAAGATTCTAAAATTAAAATTAATGAGGTTAATGGAGAAAATGTAATTACACAAGAAGATCAAAAACGTATTTTACTACAAACAGATTATATTTTACCACTAAATGAAAAATCTCAATTTGAGATTGGATTTAGAGGTAATTATAATAGCAGAATTACTGATTATACTGTTGAAATATTGGATCCAAATTCTAATATTTTTGTTATTAACAACGATCTAACCAATCTATTTAATTACGGAGAAGACCTTACAGCTGTATATTCTCAATACGGAAGTAAAGTAGGGAAATTTTCATATCTTCTTGGGCTACGTCTTGAAAATACTAAAATAACTTTACATCAAATTACTACAGGATATTTTAATAAGCAAAACTATACAGGTTTATTCCCCACTATAAACTTAAATTACGAATTAAACGATAGCGAAAATATTACCCTAGCATACAATAGAAGATTAAGACGCCCTCGATCATACTTTATTAACCCCTTTCCTTCTAGATCTAGTGTTACTAGTATTTTTCAAGGCAATCCTGGTTTAGCTCCTAGCTATTCTGGACAATTTAATTTAGGATATTTAAAACGTTTTGGTAAATTTACATTTGATGCTTCTACTTACTATTCTAACGCAACTGATGTATTTAGTTTTGTTAATTTCGATACAGGCACTACAGTAACCATTGGAGGTCAAGAAGTTCCTGTTATACAAAGAACCCCAATTAACTTAGCGACTCAAAACCGATTTGGAATCGAGTTTACGCTAAGCTATAGAGCGTCTAGAAAATGGAATGTTAATACCAACTTTAACTTCTTTCA
>JAHDGB010000033.1:18371-21008 GCA_020627885.1 Flavobacteriaceae bacterium
TAAGCTATAGAGCGTCTAGAAAATGGAATGTTAATACCAACTTTAACTTCTTTCAAAATGAAATTGATGGGATTACGCCTAATGGTTTAGATTTAAGCAATAAAAATTCGAGTTGGTTTGCAAGAATAAATAACAAATATGTGCTACCTGGAAAAATTGACTGGCAAACACGCATAATATATAGAGGACCAAGAGCTGATGCTCAAAGTAAAAGTAAAGGTATTTTTTCTGCTAATTTGGCTTTTAGCAAAGATTTGTTTAATGAAAAAGCCTCTTTAGCATTTAATATTAGTGACCTTTTTAACAGTAGAAAAAGAAAACAAACAACAACTACTCCTACTTATCATTCTAATAGCGAATTCCAATGGAGACAGCGTAGTTTTAATTTATCATTTACCTATCGATTTAATCAGAAAAAGAAAAGAAGAAACAGGTCGTCGTCTAATGGTAGTGATTATGAATTTGAAGGTTAAATAAAAATAATATTACACTTTAAATTTAAAATAAAAAAAGGAAGATTCAACTTAATGAAACTTCCTTATTATATTAAAACTATAAGTATATTTATTTTTTCGCCTTTTTTTCTTCCATAATCTCTTTCACTCTTTCAATTAAAGCGCCACCAATCCAATAAGGAATAACAAATGTTAATAAAAAAATCATTAACCAAAACCCTAAAGTTAATATGGTTAGAAATGCTAAAAAGCCTAAATATTGATCAAAATCGAACATAATTCGTAATTATTTATTTTTTGCTTGGACAAAGATAAAGCAAAGCCACTTTGTAAACAACACAAACACAAAAATTATTAACAGGATTATTAACGTTCCTGCTTTTTACTAAAAACTCCAAATAGCTCCTTATCATCTCTAGCTGCAATAGAATTGTAACATCGTTCAAAGGTTTTAACCTTAAAAAAAGGACTTAAGTATTTTAAGTAATCTTCTTTTGTACCACCAAAAGGACGTTCATTTACATTCTTTAAAGGAAAATCAAACCACAAGCCTACCAATTTACCATTAGTAACTAGTAAATCTGACATTTTCTTTGCGTAATTCATTCTATTCTTATCTGATGGTTCAAATGAACAAAAAAATGTTTGCTCAAAAATAAGGTCATACTTTCCTAAATGTTCAAAAAAATTTGCATGAATTAATTGCTCTTGAGGAAAATCTGGTAAACGTGATTTTAAATTTTGTAATGGAAACATAGAAACATCTAATACATAAACATTTTTAAACCCTTTTTTAAATAAATATTCTGCTTCATAAGCATTACCTGCTCCTGGAATTAATATTCGCAATAATTTATCTTCTATTTGATTTATATAATTAATTAAAGGAGATGAAGGCCTTCCTATATCCCAACCCGTTCTTTTTTCTTTATACCGCAAAGACCAATAGTAATTCTCTTTTTTTGAATTCATAATTCTAAAATACAAATAAGCGCATTACATAATAATGAATAACTCTAAAATATTGTAAATTTGCTTTCCTAAACAAACATTTATATGGAATTTAGAATAGAAAAAGATACAATGGGGGAAGTTAAAGTTCCTTCTAATAAATTATGGGGAGCACAAACTGAACGCTCAAGAAACAACTTTAAAATTGGAACTCCAGCTTCTATGCCAATAGAAGTGGTTTACGGATTTGCTTACTTGAAAAAAGCCGCAGCTTATACAAATTGTGAGTTAGGAGTTTTAACCATAGAAAAACGCGATTTAATTGCTCAAGTTTGTGATGAAATTTTAGAAGGCAAGCATGACAATCAATTTCCTCTAGTTATATGGCAGACTGGATCTGGAACACAAAGTAACATGAATGTGAATGAAGTCATTGCTAATAGAGCTCATCAAATAGTTGGCAAGACAATAGGTGAGGGTGAAAAAACGATTCAACCTAACGACGATGTAAATAAATCGCAATCTTCAAACGATACATTTCCAACAGGAATGCATATTGCCGCTTATAAAAAGATTGTGGAAATTACAATTCCTGGTATTACTAAATTAAGAGATACATTATATAGAAAATCTATAGCCTTTAAAGACGTAGTAAAAATTGGTCGTACTCATTTAATGGATGCCACTCCTTTAACATTAGGCCAAGAATTTTCTGGATATGTTTCTCAATTAGATTACGGTTTAAAAGCTTTAAACAATACTTTGGCTCATCTTAGTGAGATTGCTTTGGGAGGAACTGCGGTTGGCACCGGGTTAAATACACCTAAAGGTTATTCGAAACGAGTAGCAGAGTATATTTCTGAATTTACAGGTTTACCATTTATAACTGCTCCTAATAAATTTGAAGCGTTAGCTGCTCATGATGCTATTGTAGAATCTCATGGAGCACTTAAACAAATTGCTGTCTCTCTTAATAAAATTGCTAATGACATTAGAATGATGGCTTCTGGCCCACGTTCGGGTATTGGAGAAATTATTATTCCTGCAAACGAGCCTGGTAGCTCAATAATGCCTGGAAAAGTTAACCCAACACAATGCGAAGCTCTAACTATGGTTTGTGCTCAAGTAATGGGTAACGATGTAGCTATTACAATTGGGGGAACTCAAGGCCATTATGAGTTAAATGTTTTTAAACCAATGATGGCTGCTAATATTTTACAATCTGCACAAC
>JAHDGB010000253.1 GCA_020627885.1 Flavobacteriaceae bacterium
ATCCTGCGCTCATAATCTCTTAATTTCTGTAAGTAGGCGAAATTAAGAAATTTTGATAAAAAAGTTAGTGAAATTTATAGGAAATGAATTAATCTTTAAACCAAAAAACTAACCAAATCTTCAATTTTAGAAATAAGCTTAATTTTAATGCCTTTAGGTTTTATAGAGATCTTATTGTATTTGGAAACAAAAATTGTGGAGAACCCTAATTTTTCTGCCTCAAGGATGCGTTGTTCTACGCGTTGAACTGGACGAATTTCACCTGAAAGGCCTACTTCGGCTGCAAAACAATAATTTGAAGGTAACGGCACGTCTTCATTAGATGACAGTATAGATGCTACTACTGCAAGATCTATTGCAGGATCATCAACAGTTATACCACCAGTTATATTTAAAAAGACATCTTTTGCTCCTAAACGAAATCCTGCTCGTTTTTCTAAAATAGCCAGTAGCATGTTTAATCGCTTAGAATTAAACCCTGTGGCACTTCTTTGTGGAGTGCCATACACAGCAGTGCTTACCAATGCTTGAACCTCTATCATTAACGGGCGCATGCCTTCTAGGGTAGCAGAAATAGCATTGCCCGATAATTCTTCATCCTTTTCTGAGATTAAAACCTCACTAGGATTACTGACTTCCCTTAGGCCAGAGCCTTGCATTTCGTATATTCCTAATTCGTTAGTCGATCCGAATCGATTTTTATTAGCTCTTAATATTCTAAAAACATGGTTGCGATCCCCTTCAAACTGTAATACAGTATCTACCATATGCTCTAATATTTTTGGGCCAGCTATATTCCCATCTTTAGTAATATGACCAATTAAAATTACTGGCGTTGCTGTCTCTTTTGCATACTTAATAAGTTCTGTAGTGCATTCTTTTATTTGAGAAATACTACCACTAGAAGATTCTATATAATCACTGTGCAAAGTCTGTATCGAATCTACAACAACGATATCGGGCTGAAGTGAAGCAATTTGTTTAAAAATATTTTGAGTTTTTGTTTCGGTAAGGATATAACAACTCTCGTTGTTTGGGTTAATGCGCTCTGCACGCATTTTTATTTGTTTTTGACTTTCTTCTCCAGAAACATAAAGTGTTTTGTATGGTAATTTTAGTGCTATTTGAAGTAATAGGGTGCTTTTCCCTATTCCGGGTTCGCCTCCTAAAAGGGTTAAAGAACCTGGTACAATGCCACCTCCTAAAACACGATTAAACTCTACATTATAAGTGTCTAATCTTGCTTCTTTAGTAGAGTTAATCTCTTTTATTTTGAGTGGTTTTGAAGCACTTTTTTTAGATGAATTTGATGTTTCCCAATCGCTTTTTTCTGGTTTTTTGACGAGTTCTTCTGCAATTGTATTCCACGTTTTACAGGCGTTACATTGACCTTGCCATTTTGCATATTGTGTGCCACAATTTTGACAAAAAAAAGTAGTTTTTACTTTTGTTTTTATTGAACTCATTAAATTCTGTTAATAACCAAAATCGGCTTTAATTTGTTCTGCTTGTTCTAGCATACGATCTTTTGTTATGCCTCCTATTTCATTTAAAACATATCCATTTTGATAAGCTTTCATTGCTTTTTTTGGTTCTCCAGTTTCTTCGAAAAAACGAGCCATATAATAAGTGCCAAGTAAGGTCTCAGGGTATTGTTTACGAGCTAAGCTTCCCAAAGTCTCATAATACTCCCACTTTTCTTTTTTCTTTATAGCAGCTGCTACGGCTTTAAAATCGTTAATTAATATTTTTTTATCGATACCAAAAAGCTCTTTAATTGTGGTGTATTTTTCAATAAGATAATCAACAGGTGAGCCGTCTAATTCTAAAATCACTTCTTTATATTCTCTTTTACTTATGGGTTGAAACACTAAAAAGATGCTTTCTAATGCTTTTGGGATAGCATGTGCTGGTAAAGAATAATGTGAAGGTCCCTTGAGCATGTCGTATGTTCTTAAAACACTTTTGTTGTCAATGCTAGAAATACTTTTGTTTAATGCTTCAGTTTCAGCTCTAATTCGTTTAACATCGCTATCTGACGTTGCAAGGTAATAGAAGGTTTTCCCTTCTTTTAGAGTCCCTATTCTTTCGGTTAAAAACTGAGTCATGTCTGGTGCTAAATCTGGGCTTATAGAAACGTAAGCTTGAAATAAAGGAATTGGTTTTAGCATCCAATAATTTATAAAATTAGCAGAGACTCCATGTCCTATAGCAACTCTAAAACTTTCTGTTCGATAATTTCTTTCAACATATGGAATAAGCTCCATGCCTACAAATTCAAAAAATTTAGATCCAGTTTCCATTGGTAATGAATTTTGTTCTGAATATAAGCAATCGGCCTCTCGTTTATCTATTTGATTTATGCCAACGACAATAGATTCTGGAATGTCTTCCCAGTATGAATAATAATCGACATTTCCAGCTACTATTTCGAACAAATAATCGGCATCCATAACAAAAACAATAGGATATTTTTTGTCACTTTCTTCATAATTTCTTGGTAATTGAATTTTTATTTGTCTTGATTCTCCTAAAATAGAGGAATTAACTTCTTCGTATACAACTTGAGCATTTGTAATAGTAGTAGATATAAGTAAAATTAAAAAATAGAGTAATCGTTTCATGTGTTTGTATTTATTTTTCCTCATCTGTCACTTGGAACATCTGTATAATTATCTGATTAAATTTAAAATTAAGGATGTTTCATTTAGGAGTATTTAAATGTTAATAATGCAATTTACAAATTATTTTTTTCTATTGTATATAGGTAGCCATAATAGAGAAAGGCCTCCAAAAATTATAATCATAAGTGTTTGCGATGACCACATAATCCATCCAAAAGCTATACTAGGGTCTTTTGCAATGGAAAACAATGAGAAAGCACCATAAACTGCTGTAGGATATGATCCTATGCCGCCATTTGTGGCCGCTATGCTAAAGCTTGCTGCAATAAAACCAATTAGTATAGCTCCAAAGGGAATGGGTTGTAAGCCATTAATAGCAAAACTAGTAACATAAAACATTAAGACATACATAATCCATATAAAAAAAGTATGAAAAATAAAGGCCCACTTATGCTTCATTTTAAATATACTCATTGTGCCTTCTATTAATCCATTTGCAAACGTTTTAATTTTTATAGCAATTTTCGAGTCACTTTTTTTTATAAATAAAGTAAAAACAAACCCCATTATTGTTAATAACGATAATCCTAAAATTAAATGAGTAGGATTAATGCGTTGTATTAAAAACTCATATATAAAATCGAATTGCAAGAATAAAGTAATGGTAACAATGATAAGCATAACTAATAAATCTGCTATACGTTCTGCAATTATCGTTCCGAAACCTTTTTCAAAAGG
>JAHDGB010000254.1 GCA_020627885.1 Flavobacteriaceae bacterium
CCATTTCTTCTTCAGAAATTTCATCCATTTCACCTTCAACCATCATCACAGAATCTGCAGAGGCTCCAATCATCATGTCAATGTCAGACTCTAACAATTGAGCTCTTGTAGGGTTGATAATAAATTTACCATCAATACGACCAACTCTTGCTTCAGAAATTGGGCATTCAAATGGAAAGTCTGATAATTGAATAGCGGCCGATGCGGCTAATCCAGCCATTGCGTCTGGCATAACATTCTCATCATGAGACATTAACTGAATCATCACTTGAGTTTCAGAGTGATAATCTTTTGGAAATAATGGGCGTAATACTCGGTCTACTAAGCGCATCGTTAAAACTTCGCCATCACTAGGTCTTGCTTCTCTTTTAAAGAAACCACCAGGGTATCGGCCAGCAGCAGCAAATTTCTCACGATAATCTACAGTTAATGGTAAAAAATCGACATCTGCTTGTTTGTAATTTGATACAACTGTACATAATAACATACACTTTCCAGATTGGACAACAACAGAGCCATGTGCCTGCTTTGCTAACTTTCCGGTTTCGATAGAAATTTCTCTTCCATCACCAAGGTCGATGACCTCTTTAAAAACTTTTGGAATCATAAATTGGTTTTAATTCTAATTAAACAATGGTCGTTGCGTTGTTGTGTGTAGTGGTTGTATGACCAATGAAAAACTATAATTAGCTTCTTCAATTCGATTTTTAAACTCTTACGATTGAGTTAGTTTTATAAAAGAAAAGAGAGGCAAAAAAGCCTCTCTTTATTATTATTTTCTTAACCCTAATTCTTTTACGATAGCACGATACCTTAATATATCTTTCTTCGTTAAGTAATCTAGTAAAGCTCTTCTTTTACCTACTAGTTTTACTAGAGAACGTTCTGTGTTAAAATCTTTACGATTTTTCTTTAAGTGCTCTGTTAGGTGATTAATTCTGTAGGTGAATAATGCAATTTGTCCTTCTGCAGAACCAGTATTTTTTGCATCTTTACCATGTTTTTTGAAAATTTCTGACTTTTCTTTTTTGTCTAAATACATTCCAATATTATTTTAAATGATTTTTATGTATATGAAAGTTTATCTTTCAAGCTGCAAATATAATGATTTTAATTGAAAACTATACGCTTAGCCTGTATTTTAAACTCTTAATGGTTGATTTGTGATTAAATCTATGTATTGATTTACTTTGTTTTTTAATAATTTCCGATGCGTAATGAAGTCTAAAAAGCCATGATCTAATAAAAACTCGGCAGTTTGAAACCCTTCAGGAAGTTCTTGGCCTGTGGTATCACGAACGACTCTTGGCCCTGCAAAACCAATTAGAGACCCTGGTTCGCTAATATTAATATCACCTAACATTGCAAATGACGCAGTAGTCCCTCCTGTTGTTGGGTCTGTGCATAATGAAATATAAGGCAATCCGGCATTAGCAAGTTGAGCAAGCTTTGATGATGTTTTTACTAGTTGCATTAAAGATAATGCAGCTTCCATCATTCTTGCGCCTCCAGATTTTGAAATAATCATAAAAGGTAATTTCTTTTTTAAGGCATAATCTGCTGCACGTGCAATTTTTTCGCCAACAACACTCCCCATAGAGCCTCCTATAAAAGAAAAATCCATACAGGCAATTACCAAATCTTTCCCTTTAGATTTTCCCACTGCAGTACGAACAGCATCTTTTAATTTCGTTTTTTCTTGAGCCTCTTTTAAACGTTCTGTATATTTTTTAGTATCCTGAAATTTTAAAGGATCTTTAGATGTTAAATTAACATCTAATTCTTTAAATTTATTATCATCAAAAAGAATCTCAAAATATTCTTTGCTTCCTATCCTAACATGGTACCCATCTTCTGGGCTTACATAAAAGTTTTTTTCTAACTCTTTCGAGTCTACTATTTTTCCTGTTGGCGATTTGTACCATAGCCCTTTAGGAATATCTTTTTTTTCCTCTGTGCTAGTTTGAATCCCTTTTTCTTTTCTTTTAAACCAAGCCATGTCGATTCATAGTTTTAGATTAACAATTATTAGACTTACTGATCTAAGTTGTATTAGTTTGTTTAGTTAAGTGCAAACTTAAAGTTTTACTTTTTACTTTTGATAAAACTTCCTAAGAAATTACAAGGTATTGACATTATTTAAGTCTTCAAATGCTTTTTTTAAGCGATCTACAAAGGTTATTTCCCCTTTACGTAACCAAACTCTTGGATCATAATATTTTTTATTAGGTAACTCTTCTCCTTCTGGGTTTCCTATTTGAGATTTTATGTAGTCTGCTTTTTCAGAAATATAGTCTCTAACTCCAGAGGTAAATGCATATTGCATGTCGGTATCGATGTTCATTTTAATAACACCATAGCCAATTGCTTCTCTAATTTCATCGACTGTAGAGCCTGATCCACCATGAAAAACAAAATCGATATGATTGTCTTTTACATTATATTTTTTTGAAATATATTCTTGAGAATTTTTAAGAATCTTTGGAGTTAATTTTACATTTCCAGGCTTATAAACGCCATGAACGTTTCCAAAAGCTGCAGCAATTGTAAACTGATCACTTATTTTACTTAACTCTTCGTATGCATAAGCAACTTCTTCTGGTTGTGTGTATAGTTTAGATTCGTCTACATCACTATTATCAACACCATCTTCTTCTCCTCCAGTAATACCCAACTCTATTTCTAAGGTCATCCCTATTTTGCTCATTCTTGCTAAATAGGCTTTACAAATTGCAATGTTTTCTTCAATAGGTTCTTCGCTTAAATCAATCATATGAGAGCTGTATAAAGGAATTCCTGTTTTTTCATAATGCTTTTCACTTGCTTCTAATAAGCCGTCTATCCAAGGCAATAATTTTTTTGCACAATGATCTGTATGTAAAATTACGGGAACACCATAGGCTTTAGCCATTATATGTACATGTTTAGCGCCAGAAATGCATCCAGCTATAGCTGCTTTTTGATTTTCATTACTTAAGCCTTTTCCTGCATTAAATTGCCCGCCTCCATTAGAAAACTGAATAATAACTGGAGCATTAAGCTCTTTTGCTGTCTCTAGTACACCATTTATTGAATTTGAGCCAACAACATTTACGGCTGGTAGTGCGTATCCATTTTCTTTTGCATGATTAAAGATTTCTTGAACAGCTTTTCCTGTTGCTACTCCGGGTTTAATTTGGTGTGCCATTTCTATCATAATTTAATTTTTAAAAACGCCCAAATGTAATTATTTTTTTAGATAATTAGGGTAATTTTTATTCAGAGATGGTCAAAAAATAGTAAAAACTACTCATTAAAAAGGGTAGTTTATTCCTATGTTATAAACTGCATTTTTAAAATTATAATCTTTAAACCAACGTTC